>CANQII010000237.1 GCA_947623875.1 uncultured Oscillospiraceae bacterium | reverse complement strand
ATCCAACACGGCAGACCCGCTCTGGTGGACCTGGGTTCCAGCTACGGCTCCTACCTGGCAGACGGCACCAAGCTCCCTCCCAACTACCCCATGCCCATCCACCCCGGCAGCAAGTTCTACCTGGGGTCCTCCAAGAACCTCTTCGAGCTGGTGGCCCTGCACTGAGCGGACTCGGAATCGCAAGGAGACCCTATGGAATCACGGTCCAGCCCGGACCAGATGTCCCGGTACCCTGCAGGCACCATATCGCCTTCGCCTGCAGCAAACTCCGCCCCCGCATTGCGTCTTATGCCCGCACGGACACTTCTATAACGCATCCATCCATACGGAATGCCCTCTCTGCAAAAAGGCAGGCGCAAAGGATCCTCCAGGCAGCCCATAAGCATCTGTGCCAGACCTGGAACCGCTCCTCCCAGCCAGAACTCCACAGGCCGGAAGCTGGGTTCCGATCCCGTATGCTTGTCCAAAAGGCGCTTGAGAAGCGGCGCCATCCGCGGTATCCCTATAGAAACCGGTAAAGCTGGAATCGGATGCCTGCGCAAATCCCAGCCATCATCCCTACTTTTCATCTTCCCGCCCTTTCTGGTGCAACACGCACAGCGAGTTTTAGGAGGCAATTTCAGTGGATAAGAAGGTTTTTTCGGCAGTGCTTGCTTCCCTCATTCTGCTCTGCAGCTGTCTGGGCGGTGTTGCCGCAGCCAGCCGCGGTATTCCGGCAGAGCACAACAATCTACAACAGGCTGCCGTTGAGACCTCCAGCAGGATTGCATCGCAGGGGTCCGCAGCCTTCGCCTCAGCCATCCGCTCCGTGCACGGCAGCAGCACGCCAAGCGGTACAGTCCGATCCCTGGCGCAAGACGCTCCATACGATCTCACAGGGGATGCGGATGCTCCGGACCAGACAGCCGATGTCCCGGCAGCAGACACCCCGCTTCCCGCTGTTCCGGACCCGGATCCCATCGGGACTGACGCTCCATCGCCTGAGCCTACGGCGTTCGTAACTCCGTCTCCGGAACCCACAGCGTCCGTTACGCCGTCTCCCGAGCCCACAGCGTCCGTTGCTCCGTCTCCCGAACCCACAGCGTCCGTTGCTCCGGCACCGGACGGCACCACACCCGATGCTGCGCCGCCAGAGGCCCCTCCGCCCGAAGACACACCGCCGGATGCGCCTTCCTCGGATGGCCAGCGCACCGTGCTGTTCGTCTGCCTCGGCGCAGCTGCCGCAGCAGCGCTGATCCTGGTGATCACCTTGCTCGCCCGCCGGAGCGCTGCAAAGAAGGCAGCACAGCGGAGAAAGCAGAGAAGGCGCACCACGGCCACAGGTGGCGCCCCAACCCCCTCCGCGCCTACCGTTTCCGGGAATGCATCCCCCCGGCAGAGCAGTGCCAATCCCACGCCCCGCTCCCCCGCGAAGACCCGGGCGCCATCCAGTGCCAACGCCCAGGAAAAACCCCGGCAGGCCCACCAGCCCCGGCCGTCCGCTGCACCCCCTGTCCCTGCTGCAGATGTGCAGTCTGTCCAGCCAAAACCGGCACCCGCCCCGCCGCTGCAATCTGTAGACAGCGGGTTCCGGATTCAGGGCACCTGCGGGCTGTATGCCAACCGGCGTTTTTCCGTCCCCGGCGCTCTCCGCATCGGCAGAGACCCCGCCCGCAACGACTTCCTCTATCCCGCAGATGCCAAAGGTCTCAGCGACAGACACTGTGTGCTCACCGCCACCGGCCGCAAGCTCACCATTGAGGACCTGGCCTCCACCTACGGCACCTATGTGAACGGCAGCAGGCTGGCCCCCAACCAGCCGGTGGAGCTGCACAAAGGAGACGTGATCTGGCTGGGCTATGAAAACGAGGCCTTTGTGGTGGACTATAAGAGCTGATGTCTGCCAGCCCCCGCTAACCCTTCCACTTCGGCAAGAAAGAAGGTGATCCCTTGCAGTCCTATTGCCCCTATTGCATGACACCTACCCAACCGAATACCCCCTGCCCCAACTGCGGCCTCACCTTGGGCACCTATCAGCCGGAAGCCCATCATCTGCCGCCGGGCACATTGCTGGCAAACCGCTATCTCCTGGGCCGGGTGCTGGGCTCCGGCGGCTTCGGCATCACCTACATCGGCCGGGACACCCGTCTGGATCTCCGGGTGGCGGTGAAGGAGTACTTCCCCAACACCCAGGTGAGCCGCAACAGCGCCGTCTCCCACTCCGTTACCCGCTACGACACCAGCGCCGGCCGGTACTTCGAACACGGCCTGGAGCGGTTCATCAAAGAGGCCCGGGTGATGGCCAAGATGGAGAAGACCTCCGAGATCGTGGCCGTCCGGGACTACTTTGAGGAGAACGGCACGGCGTACATCGTGATGGAGTACGTGGACGGCACCACCTTCAAGGAGTTGGTGGCCCAACACGGCGGCAGCATTCCGGCGCCGCAGCTGCTGGCCATGATGCGCCCCCTCTTCGGCGCCCTGGATGCCCTCCACGCCCAGGGGCTGATCCACCGGGACATCAGCCCAGACAACATCATGCTGGAAAACGGCAAGGTGCGCCTTCTGGACTTCGGCTGCGCCCGGGAGGCGATCGGCGGCGCCGAGACCATGACCATCCTCCTGAAGCCCGGCTTCTCCCCCATCGAGCAGCACCAGCACAAAGGCCAGGGCCCCTGGACCGATGTCTACGCCCTCGCCGCCACCATCTACTTCTGCATCACCGGCGTGGTGCCGCCCCAGCCGGCAGACCGGGTGATAGACACCGAGCTGGTCCCGCCCAGGCGTCTCGGCGCCGCCCTCTCGGAGCAGGAAGAGGCAGCCCTCCTCCACGCCATGGAGTTGAAGCCCCGCAGGCGGTTCCAGTCCATCCGCGCCTTCTACGAGTGTCTCTACGAAGGAGCGCCCATCTCGAAGGGCCAAACCAAGGATGGCAAAACGGGACCGGAGCAGCCCGGCCCGGACACGTCCAAGAACCTGGCAGACAACAAGAAGGACAAGCGGCAGCCCCAATCTGTCTCCGATGGGAAGGACGGCGCACAAGGCGGGCAGACTGGAAAGTTCACCCCCACCCAGCCCCCGACAGACCGCTTCCCGCCCACCCAGAAGCCGGAAGATCCGTTTCCCGCCACCGTTTCCCCAGACAAGCCGGAACCCAGCGGGGAGCAGGCCAAACAAGAGATTGATCAGACGGACGAAGCGAAGGGACACGAGGCCCAGACTGGGGACGAACCCCGCCTGGACCCCCGGTTCCCCATCACCATCACCCCAGACAGCCCCATTCCCGCAGAAGATCAGCCGGGGGCAGACACCCCAACCGCGGAACAGAGGGGCACTTCTGCCACCAGAGCGTACACAGGCGATTTCAGAACAGATCACGCTGCAGACAGCCAGCCGGTAGACGGCCAGACCAAGCTGTTCCCCGGCACCTCCCAGGACGATGGCACCTCATCCAAGAAAGACAAGACATCATCCAAGGATAAGTCAATGCCTTCGAAAGAGGGACAGACCTCTCAGCAGGACAGCACAAAGTCTGATCCGGAGGACAAGAAGGCCTCTGAGGATACCCAGAAGCTGAAGCAAGGCATTGTGAAGCCACCCAAAGAGAGCCGCAAAGCCTCCCACGGCGAGCAGACCTCTGCGCAAGAGGGCAAACTGCCTGATTCGAAAGACACGAGCTCCTCTGAAGGCGCCAGGAAGTCCGGTGCAGATGGCACGATGCGCTCTGGGGAAGACACATCTGGCAAAACTAAAGCCTCCGGCGGGCCCAAGAAGTGGGTCTTCGGGGTCGGCGCCGCGGCCATTCTGGGTGTGGGCATCCTGGCCGTGGCCATCGGCGGAGGACCCAATCCCGCGCCGAACCCCACCCTCCCAGACACCCCGGTATCCACTGAGACTGGGGGAAACGATCCCGCCCATACCACTGGGATCGATGGGAACATCCCGCCGGCGGAAGCTGACCCCGGCGTCCGGACCGTCTCAGACGACACAGCCTTCCGGCAGGCCCTGGGGGACAGCACGGTACAGACCATCCGCATCGCCTCCGGCAGCACGGTGGCGATCCACACCACATGCAACATCGCCAAGCCGGTGGTTCTGGAGGAGAACAGCACCTTGAACTTCCTCCGAACCGCCTCCCTCCAGGCAGACTGCACCCTGGAGCGCGGCGCTGCCATCCTCTTCAACGGGTCAGACACCGCCATCTCAGCGACCCTCACCCTCTCCCCAGACACCTCTGTCTCCCTGGGCGGAGAGCACTGCACGGTATCGGCGGGCGGCTCTATCACGGTATCCGAAGGCGCCGCCCTGGACGCCGGAGACTGCGCCAGCTTCACCCTGGACGGCGGCAAGCTGTCTGTCCAGGGGAGTTTCAACAGTAATAACCTGGTCCGCACCTGCAATGGCGGGTCCATCGATCTGGGCAGCACCGCCCAAACCGATCTCGCCATCCTCTGGCTCCAGAAAAACAGCGATCTCACCGGAGCGCAGCAGCTCTCCGCCGAGACCTCCTTCACCCTGGACGATGCCGTCTTCCTTCACCCGGCGATTGTGTCCACCATGGATGAGTTGGCCGCCGCCCTGAAGGATTCCTCGGTACAGGCAGTCCGCCTGGGCGGAGATATCACCCTGGACCGGGACATCACGATATCCAAGCCCCTCCTGATCCCCGAGGAGACCCGCTTTATCTCCAGCTCCTCGAACGAGTATCAGGTAACCCTGAAGGGGACGCTGGTGTGCCGGGGGTATCTGGACGACTTCCCCCTCACCCTGGACGGCGGCGCCTGTCTTCTGGACGGCCACACCGCTCTGTTCCTCTCTGGGGGAGAGGGCACCCTGGTGAACCTGGGAGAGACCATCCTCCTCCGGAACCACCAGTACGACTCCACCCTTCACAATACGGTCTTTGTAAATGGCGGCACCCTCCAGGTGGGGTCTGATGGCTGGAAGACAGACGCAGTCCTGGACGGCGGTTCTCTTTGGAACCTGAAAGGCAGCACCCTCAACATCGTAAAGGCCTCCTCCCTCACCGCCAATCTGGGCCGGGGCATGCACAACAGCGGCACCGTGTCCGTGGA
>CANQII010000236.1 GCA_947623875.1 uncultured Oscillospiraceae bacterium | reverse complement strand
CTCACCGAGACCCTGACGGAGATCGGCGAGGCCTATCACACCGCCCATCCCAATGTGTCCCTGGTCTTCACCTTCGACAGCTCCGGCACCTTGAAGACCCAGATCGCCGAGGGCGCCCCCTGCGACCTCTTTCTCTCCGCCGCCCCCAAGCAGATGAATCAGCTGGACGGCAGCATGGACGCGGACCATGATAACACGGAAGGGCTGGACATGATTCTCCAGGACACCCGAATCGATCTATTGGAGAACAAAGTGGTACTGGCGGTCCCTGAGGGCAACCCCGCCGGCATCACCTCTTTCGATGATCTCTCTGCCCGCCTCCAGGACGGCTCCGTCTTTCTGGCCATGGGCAACGCGGACGTGCCGGTGGGCCAGTACACCCAGAAGATCCTGGCCTGGTATGGCCTCGATGAGAAGGCGCTCGCCGCAGCAGGCGCCATCACCTACGGCTCCAACGTGAAGGAGATCACCACCCAGGTGAGGGAGGCTATGGTGGACTGCGGCGTGATCTATGCCACAGACGCCTTCTCCGCCGGCCTTGCCAGTGTAGACCTGGCCACAGCGGAGATGTGCGGCCAGGTGATCTACCCCGCCGCCGTGCTGAAGGGCACCCAGCACGAGGCGGAGGCAAGGGCCTTCCTGGAGTACCTCACCGGTCCGGAAGCCGGCGCGGTGTTCGCATCTGTGGGCTTCACGCCCCTCACCTGAGGCAGACAAACCAGAAAAATCGCAAACAGAAAGGACGGTGCCCTATGGACTGGTTTCCTCTCATCAACTCCCTGCGGATCGCGGCCATCAGCACGGGCATCGTCCTGGTGCTGGGGGTCTTCGCCGCCTACGAGGCCTCCAAACTGCCCCGGACCGTAAAGGGCATCCTGGACGCAGTGCTCACCATTCCTCTGGTGCTGCCGCCCACGGTGGTGGGGTTCCTGCTGCTCCTGCTGCTGGGACCCCGCCGGCCCCTGGGGGCCTGGTTCCTGGAGCACTTCTCTCTCCGCCTTACCATGACCTGGTGGTCTTCCATTTTCGCCACAGCTGTGGTAATCTTTCCCTTGCTATATCGCACCGCACGGGGGGCCTTTGCAGACTTCGATGAGACCCTGGCCTCCTCCGCCCGCACCCTGGGGCTCAGCAACACCTGGATCTTCTGGCGGCTCCGGCTGCCCCTCTGCCGCAGCGGGATTCTGGCGGGCACGGTGCTGGCCTTCGCCCGGGCCCTGGGAGAGTACGGCGCCACCAGTATGGTCTCGGGATACACCCCGGGTAGGACCGCCACCATCTCCACCACAGTGTATCAGCTCTGGCGCACCAATGAGGAGGCCCTGGCCTTCCGCTGGGTGTGTGTGAACCTCGCCATCTCGGCGGCGGTGCTGCTGGCGGTAAATCTGCTGGAGCGAAAACCCAGACCGGGAAGGGGGAAGTAGCCGTGGCATTGGTGGTAGACATCGAGAAACAGCTGGACCTGTTTCCCTTGCAGATTCAGTTTGAGGCGAAAGACGGCATGCTGGCCCTACTGGGCGCCTCCGGCTGCGGCAAGTCCATGACATTGCAGTGCATCGCCGGCATCCAGAAGCCGGACAAAGGCTATATCGCCCTGGACGGCCGTGTCCTCTTCGACAGCAAAAAGAACATCCATCTTCCGCCCCAACAGCGCCGGGTGGGGTTTCTCCTGCAGCAGGGCGCCCTCTTTCCCAACTTCACCGTGCGGCAGAACATCGCCTGCGGGGTCCGGGACAAGGGCCGGCGCAAAGCGGTAACGGATGCTCTCCTCCAGCAGGTCCATCTGGAGGGTGTGGCAGACAAGTACCCCGGGGCCATCTCCGGCGGAGAGCAGCAGCGGGCCGCTCTGGCCCGGGTGCTGGCCAATGAGCCTGAACTCTTACTGCTGGACGAGCCCTTTTCCGCCCTGGACACCCACCTGCGGTTCCAGCTGGAGCAGCTGGTGCGAGAATCTGTCCGGCAGCTGAACCGGCCGGCTGTCCTGGTCTCCCACAACCGGGATGAGGCCTTCCGCCTGGCAGACCGCCTGGCGGTGCTGTACCGGGGGCACCTGGAGACCATCGGGGAGAAGCACGCCGTGTTCCGGGATCCCAAGACGGTAAACGGCGCCCGGCTCACCGGGTGCAAGAACATCTCCCCCGCCGAGATTCTGGACCGGCACCACATCCATGCCCTGGACTGGGGCTTGGACCTGGAGGTAACGGGGGATCTCACAGGCATCACCCATGTGGGCATCCGCATGCACGATGTCCACCCCGTCCCAGACGGTGCAGATGGGCCCAACACCTTCCACTGTAAAGCTGTGGAGGAAGTGGAAAATCCCTTTTCCATCACCTTATTTCTGCGGCCGGAGCAGTGCACCACCGAGAAAACCATCGGCATGGAGCTGCCCAAGGACCAATGGAGTTCCAAGCCAGCCTGCCGCATTCAGCTGCCGCCCGAGGCGATTCTGCTGCTCCGGGACAGCGAAGACAGAGAGATACCAGAGAGAGGAGACCATTCGATATGAAGAAAGTAGCCGTACAGGACGCCGTGGGCCTGCCCCTCTGCCACGACATCACCGCCATCCGGGACGGGTTCAAAGGCGCCGCCTTCCGGAGAGGGCATGTCATCACTGAGGAGGACATCCCGAAACTGCTGGATCTGGGCAAGCGGACGGTTTTCATCTGGGAGGAGAACGCCGGAGAGCTCCACGAGGAGGACTGCGCCATCCGGATGGCCGCCGTGGCACCGGTCCCCGGCGCCCACTACGAGGGACCCTCTGAGGGCAAAGTGCTGCTGATCGCAGACCAGAGAGGTCAGTTCCGGGTAAACACGGATTTGCTGCACCGGATCAATTCCATCGGGGACATCACCATCACCACCCTGCCGGACCACTATCCGGTGGAGCCGGGGGCCAGACTGGCCTCCATGCGCATCGTCCCTCTGGTGACCCAGGAGAGGCAGATCATAGAGGCGGAACAGCTCTGCCAGAAGGAAAAGCTGCTGGACCTGAAGCCCTATCTTCCCCGGAAGGCCGGCATCGTGATCACCGGCTCTGAGATCTACACCGGGCGGATTCAGGACAAGTTTGCCCCGGTCTTAAAGCAGAAACTGGCAGCCTACCCCTGCGAGATTCTGGGGGTCTCCCTCTGCGATGACGACCTCTCCATGATCGCCCAGGCGGCCCGGCGCTTCCTGGAGGAGGGAGCGGATCTGCTGCTCTTCACCGGCGGCATGTCTGTGGACCCGGACGATCTCACCCCCACCGCCATCCGGCAGCTGGGGGCAGAGGTGATCTCCCACGGCGCCCCGGCCCAGCCCGGCAACATGACACTGGTGGCATACCTCGGTCAGGTGGCCATCCTGGGGGTCCCAGGGGCGGCGGTAAAGATGCCCACCACGCTGCTGGACGTGCTGCTGCCCCAGATCTTCACCGGGGAGCCCATCACCCACGAGGATCTCATCCGGCTGGGAGACGGCGGCCTCTGCCAACAGTGTAAGGTCTGCCACTTCCCCAACTGCACCTTCGGGCGGTATTGAGATGCAGGATTCATACGGACGGAATATCACCTGCCTTCGTCTCTCGGTTACCGAGCTCTGCAACCTCCGCTGCCGGTACTGCATGCCGGAGGAGGGCATCTGCAAGCGCAGGCACGAGGAGATGCTCACCCAGGAGGAGATGGTGCTGGCGGCAGAGGCGGCGGCCGCGCTCGGCATCACCAAGATCCGCATCACCGGCGGGGAGCCTCTCGTGAAGAAGAACATCCTTGTGATCTGTGAGCACATCGCCGCGGTGCCGGGGATTCAAGAGCTCTGCCTCACCACCAACGGCACCCTATTGCCTCCCCTGGCCCAGTCTCTCCGGGCGTCAGGGGTACAGCGGATCAACATCAGCCTGGACACCCTGCAGCCGGAAAAGTATGCCGCCCTCACCCGGAAGGGCACCTTCCAGGAAGCGTGGGCGGGCATTCAAAGCGCTCTGGAAGCGGGCTTTTCCAAGGTGAAGCTGAACGCCGTACTCATCGGCGGCTATAACGACGATGAGATCCGGGACCTGGCGGAGCTCACCCTCCGCTATCCCCTGGATGTGCGCTTCATCGAGCTCATGCCCACGGTGGGGGCGGCGGCATTTCCTCCGGAGGCCTATCTTCCGGCGGAGGCGGTGCTCCAGGCCCTGCCGGAGGCAGTCCCCCAGCCCACAGACGGCGGGGTGGCGGAGCTCTATCGGCTGCCCGGGGCCATGGGGAACATCGGCATCATCCGGCCGGTGAGCGTCTCCTTCTGCGGCAGCTGCAACCGGCTCCGGCTCACCGCAGACGGCAAACTGAAGCCCTGCCTCCACAGCCCCGAGGAGTACAATCTGAAGGGGCTAGACCGGGAGGGCATGATCGCCCAGATGCGCCTCGCCATCCAAAACAAGCCCCGGCAGCACGCGCCCCTCTCCCAGGCGGCACCCAGCCAGGCGGGGCGGAGCATGAACCGCATCGGCGGCTGAGAGGAGAATCTCAATGGACAGAGCAGACAATCCAGCCAACCGGCAAGACTTCACCCACTTCAACGGGGAGGGCCGGGCCCGGATGGTGAATGTGGGAGAGAAGGACGAGACCCAGCGCACCGCCACCGCAGCGGCCACGGTGCAGGTCTCCCCGGAGACCTTCGAACTCATCCGCACCGGCGGGATGAAAAAAGGGGATGTGCTCACCGTGGCCCAGATCGCCGGGATCATGGGGGCCAAGCGCACCCCGGATGTGATCCCCATGTGCCACCCGGTGCTGCTCACCGGGACAGATCTGTCTCTCTCCCTTGAGGAGGAGACCTACACCGTGGAGATCCGGGCCACCGTATCCTGCGCAGGGAAAACCGGGGTGGAGATGGAGGCCCTCACCGCCGCCACCGTGGCCGCCCTCACCGTCTACGACATGTGCAAGGCGGTCCAGCGGGACATCGTGATCAAGGACATCCGCCTGCTCTCCAAGAGCGGCGGGGTCCACGGAGACTACACCTGGAAAGGGGAAGATTAATATGCACACCGCAGCGGTAATCACCGTGAGCGACAGATGCTATGCCGGCACCGCCACAGACACCAGCG
>CANQII010000235.1 GCA_947623875.1 uncultured Oscillospiraceae bacterium | reverse complement strand
GAGAGCTGCCCAAGCGATTGCTGCAATGTTATCACGAGTGAGCCTCAGAGTCCAGCTTTTTTCTACTTTTTTCTAGAAAAGTTGTATGGAGAGATGGCGGTTTGGCATGTCCTGCCAGCCGCATGCGGAGAAAGGAAGATGTTGAATGAGACCGGCTAAGGTTCGTTTTATCGGCGATGACTACCGCCACGAGGGCCATTTCACCCAGGGCCAGGTGTACGATGCGTACTTCCTGGAGTACTGGAATGGGCTGCGCAACAGCCTCCATGTGATGGACAATGCAGGCAACATCCAAGACTTCAAGCCCCTGGAGGACTTTGAAGTGCTGGAGGATCCGGACAATCTGCTCTCCCAGGCGGAGGCGGTGGTGCGCTGCGTTGGTCCTACCCTGCGGAGCCGCGGCGGCGGTGTGATCCACGGGGAGGAGTACATCGCCATCGGCCGGGATGTGGACGGACTCTATCTGGTGAAGGACAACTCAGACAACTGCTTCTTCTATCCCCCGGACCTCTTTGAGGTGGTATCAGACCCGGAGCACATCCTGGACCATCTCTCCCTCTACTACAGCGCCGAGTCCGGGGACATCCTGAACAACCCCACCTACTTCGCCCACTACTACTCCGCCAACCACAAGCCGGAGCTGGAGAAGGACAGCGTCTGCGGCTGCTTCTACTGCCGGAAGATATTCACCCCGTCTGAGATCAAGGAGTGGGTGATGGCAGACAACCCCATAGACCGGCGGGGCACCGCCATCTGCCCATACTGCGGGGTAGATGCAGTGCTCGGGGAGAGCAGCGGATTTCCCATCACCAGGGACTTCCTCTCCGAGATGCGCAAAAGGTGGTTCTTCGGCGGGCACATCCCGGACGATGAGGATGAGATTGAGACCCCAAAGCCGGAGATCGGCGAGGTGCACTACGTCACGGACGACGATCCCATCGAGTAGTCTGAGAGATGGTCTCTGGCACCTATGATTTCTTGCGCCGGAGATCCTCCAAATTGTCCGGAACATGCCATGTTTTGCATCCAGAGGCGCTTTATTGTGAAAAAGTGCTTTTCATGAGGCTGAATTTGTGGTATTCTGCCTGCAGAGACAAATAAGACCATGGAGGGATGCCCTATGAAAGAGAACCCCCGGATGATCACCCGCAGCGAACAGAACCCGGCCAGCTGCTGGAGCATCGAAGACCTGTTCCCCAGCGATGAGGCCTGGTATGCAGCCCTGGAGGCGTGCAAGGATATCCCTGCTCAAGCGGAGACTTTCAAGGGCCGGCTTGGTGCCTCTGCCGCCGATCTGTTGGCGTACCTGAAAGCCGAGGAGGAGATCAACGAATGCCTGGACTCCCTCTTTATCTACCCCATGCTCCGCAAGGACGAGGACAACGGCAGTTCCAAGGCCCAGGCCATGTCGGGACGCTGCCAGGACTTCCGGCTGAAACTGAGCAAGGCCAGTGCCTACGCCATGCCGGAGATCAACGCTATCCCGGAGGAGACCCTGGAGCAGTTCTACAGAGATGAACCCGCCCTGGAGCCGTACCGCCGGTACCTCACCCGGGCCAGACGGAGCCGGGATCATGTGCTCTCCCAGGCGGAGGAGGACATCCTGGTGGCCACCGGACGGCTGTCTGGCGGCCCATCCCAGATCTACAACACCCTGCGGAATGCAGACCTGAAGTTCCCGGATGCCCTGGATAGCGCGGGAAAGCCACACCCGGTCTCCAATGGCAGCTATGTCCCACTCTCTACTTCTCGGGACCGCACGCTCCGTGCCAACGCCTTCCGCTCCCTCTATGACACCTACGGCAGCCTTCGCAATGGTTTTGCCGCCATGTACAACGCCTCGGTGCAGAAGGACGTCTTTTACGCCCAGGTCCGCCGTTACGACTCCTTTATCCAGTCTGCCATGTATCCCAGCGAGATCCCTGAGACGGTCTATTTCAACCTGGTGGACACGGTACACAAGAACCTGGAGCCCATGTACCGGTATCTGCGGCTCCGGAAGAAGGCCCTGGGTCTAGAGGAACTCCACCTCTATGATTGCTCGGTGCCCATCCTCCCGGAGGCGGATCAGGTGATTCCCTTTGATACCGCCAAGGCGTACGTGCTGGAGGCCACCAAGGTCCTGGGGCAGGAGTACCACGATGTGCTGGCCTCCGCCTTTGAAAACCGCTGGATGGACATCTACGAAAACCAGGGCAAGACCGCTGGTGCCTATTCCGCCGGCTGCCGGGTACATCCCTTTGTGCTGCTGAACCACAAGGACGACCTCCGCAGCGCCTTCACCGTGGCCCATGAGATGGGACATGCCATGCACAGCTACCTCAGCACCCGGAATCAGCCAACGTTGTACCAGCGGTATGTGACGTTCGTGGCGGAAGTGGCCTCCACCTGCAACGAGATGCTGCTCACCCGGTATCTCCTCCGCCAGTGCGCGGACAAGAAGCAGAGGGCGGTACTCATCAACTACTTCCTGGACCAGTTCCGCAACACGCTGTACCGGCAGACTATGCTGGCGGAGTTCGAGGAGAAGACCCACGCCCTGGTGGAGCAGGGAGAGTCCCTCACCGTGGAGCGGCTCTGCGGCATCCACAAGGACCTGGTGGGGCTGTATTTCGGTCCGGACGTGGTGTTAGACCCGGGCATCGAGATGGAGTGGGCCCGGATTCCCCACTTCTACCGAAAGTTCTACGTCTATCAGTATGCCACCGGCTTCTCCGCCGCTGTGGCCCTCTCCCAGCGGATTCTCAACGGCGGGCCGGAGACGGTCCAGGACTACCTGGGCTTCCTCTCTGGTGGCTGCTCCAAAGACCCCATTGCCCTCCTCCGGGGCGCCGGGGTGGACATGGCCACGCCGGCGCCGGTGCAGACCGCGCTGGACCTTTTCGCCAGTCTGGTGGACGAGATGGAACAATTGCTGGCCTGATATGAGTAAGAGAGCGTGCTGCAGAGAGACTGCAGCACGCTCTTGCGCTCTTTGCTTGGTTTGCCTCACAGGATCAGCTGCAGGGCCTCCCGGTCTCCCATCAGGGTGAAGTCCGGGTGCATCTGCAGGATGGAGGCGGGCACTTGCGGGGTTACTCTCCCGAAGAAGGCCTCTTTCAGGATGGGCGCCTTTTCCGGACCGCTGGCCACCATTAGCACCTTTTTCGCCTGCATGATGGTCTTTACCCCCATGGTGTACGCCTGCTTCGGCATCTCCTCCCGGGAGGCGAAGAACCGCTGGTTGGCGGCCAGGGTGCTCTCTGTGAGGTTCACGCAGTGGGTGCCCAGCTCAAAGGCGGTGCCAGGCTCGTTGAAGCCGATGTGGCCGTCCAGGCCAATGCCGAGAAGCTGGAGATCGATGCCGCCCACCCGCTGGATCATGACATCATAGGCGGCGCAGGCCAGCAGAGGATCCGATTCTCCTCCGTCCGGGATGTGGATGTTCTCCGGGTGTACGTTGATGTGGTTGAAGAGCCTGGTGTACATGTAGTGGTGGTAGCTCTGGACGTGGTCCCGGGGGAGTCCCCGGTACTCGTCCAGGTTGATGGTGGTTACCTCCGAGAAGTCCAGATCGCCCCGTTTGTACCACTCCACCAGATAGGCGTAGAGACCGATGGGGGTGCTGCCTGTGGCGAGACCGAGGACAGCGTTGGGCTTCATGATGATCTGGGAGGAGAGCAGCATGGCGGCTTTGCGGGACATGTCCTGGTAGTCTTTTGTGCAGACGATTTTCATGGGAGATCCCCTTCCTTTCTGTTTCGGCCGGCAGGTTTATCTCGGGCAGAGGATACATGGTTTGCTGAGAACAGTATAGCAGAGGAGAAGAGAAACGTCAAAGCAAGAAACAGGAAAAAACGGCAATTCGACGAATTTTTCCCCAGTATTCTCCTGCTGAATTGTCCAAACGATACAACAAATATTCCGAAAAGGCGCTTTTGGGGATTGCGAAGACGGGATATCTATGGTATCTTTACTGTGAGAGTTTGTTCAGTCCAAGCGAAGCGCTGCCCCTGCATATGATTGATATGCGCCCGAGAGATGGTGCTGGCTTGTCCGCACTGTGTCTGCGGGCGCCTTCCTTTGGCAACTTGGGAGAACACGGAAGTTGAAGAATGTTGTGTTTGGGATGCGTCTCCGGATGCATCTCTGGGAAATGGGGACGATGGGAAAGGGGAAAACCGGATGCATACCTTTGAATATACGATTCGAGATGCTTTGGGCGTCCATGCAGAGCCGGCGGGTCTGTTGGTACAGCAGGCCCAGAAGGCCAAGAGCAGCGTAACCCTGGCGGTGCGCCGGGGAGGTTCGGTGGAGACCGCCAGCCTGAAGCGGCTTTTCGCCCTGATGCAGCTGAACGTGAAGGCAGGAGAGACCATCTCCATCACGGTGGACGGCTCGGATGAGACTGAGACCGCCGGGGCGCTGGAGGCCTGCCTCCGCGCCAACCTGTGAGGCGGTGATCCCATGCGGATTCTGCAGGGAGAGGGCGTGTCCCGAGGCGTGGCCTGGGGTACCCTGAAACTCGTCCGACGAGGTACCACGCCGGTGCCCCGGTATGTGGCCAAGGTGCCAGAGGAGGAACTGCGCCGGTTCCACACCGCCTGCAACGAGGCCTGCCGCCAGCTGGACCAGCTGGCGGAGGACACCCAGGCCCATCTGGGGGAGGAGCAGGCCATGCTCTTTATCATCCACCGGATGATGCTGGTGGACCCGGACTTCATGGACTGTGTAGAGAGCCTGATCGTAGGGGAAGGGCGCAATGCCGAGGCCGCAGTGGAGGAGGCTGGCAACCACTTTGCCGGTGTCTTTGAGGCCATGGAGGACGACTATATGCGGGAACGCTCTGCCGATGTGCGGGACATCGCCCGGCGGGTGATCCGCATCCTCACGGGAGAGACATACCAGCCGTTAGAAGGACCAGGTCCCTTTGTCCTGGCTGCAGACGACCTGGCCCCCAGTGAGACGGCGTCTCTGGATCGGGACAAGGTGGCAGGCTTTCTCACCTCCAGCGGCTCTGCGTACTCCCACTCCGCCATCTTCGCCCGCACCATGGGCATCCCCGCGGTGGTGAAGCTCCACGAGTCCCTGCCCTCGGAGTGCCAGGGGCAGCTGGTGTACCTGGACGGCGGCACCGGACAGGTGTGGCTGGCGCCGGACGAG
>CANQII010000234.1 GCA_947623875.1 uncultured Oscillospiraceae bacterium | reverse complement strand
GCCGTGAGGTGTTTCAGGATTTCTACGAGACGGAGGACTATCAGGAATTCCTCGCCTGGCTGCACCGCTGGTATGAGGCGGGGTATATCTACCCGGACGCCGCGGTAACCACCCTCTCGTCCACGGAGCTCCTGAAAAGCGGAACAGTGCTCAGCATCCCGTCCAGCAGTTCGCCCGGGATGTTCACCGAGGAGAGCGCCGGGGAGGAGATCGCTTGCCTGAAGCTTAGTCCTGTGGCATACGGCCCCAACAACTCCAGCACAGGCATTCGGTGGGTGATCCCCGCCGGAAGCGAACGGCAGGAGGCCGCCATGCGGTTCCTGAATCTGATGTTCACGGATCAGCGGATTGTGAACCTGTTTATGTGGGGAATTGAGGGCCGGGATTACGTGGTGACGGATTCGGAGGCAGGGCTCATCGCCTATCCCGAGGGCATGGAATCCGCAGATCTGGTATATCAGAATCCCCTGGGTCTCTACGGCAACATGACTCTTCAGTATGAAATGGAGGGCGAGTCCCTGCAGCAGGAATTGGCAGACTACGCCGCAAAGGCTGTGCCGGTGGGCATGGAATACGCTGGGTTCACCTTTGACAGCGCAGCCCTCACCGGAGAGCGGGAGATGGTCCGGCAGGTGCTGAACCGCTATCTGCCCGTGCTGGAGAGCGGCAGCGTGGACCTGGACACCGTGTATCCGGCATTCATCGCCGATCTGAAAGCGGCGGGCATGGATAAAATCATCGCGGAGAAGCAGCGGCAGCTGGACCTGTTTCTCGCGGAGAAGTGAAACTGCGGCAGAGCCGTTCCCCTGAGCCAGGTGAACGGCTTTGTTGTACTTCCTGTCGGGTTTTTGGAAGAAATTCGAGCGGGAATCTGTCATAATGCGAACATCCCCAAGAAAAACGATGTTTCAGGAGGTCCCATTATGAAAAAGATACTTGCTCTTCTTCTTGCCCTCTCCCTTTGCCTGGCGCTGGCCGCCTGCGGCGGAGACAACGGCTCCAGCAGCGGCAACAACTCCGGCGACACCAACACCAGCGCACCCAGCAACGATGATGCAGCCGCCACACCCGAGGCTGGCACCAACGATGATGCGCAGACTCCCGAGGATCAGCAGACCCCTGAGGACCAGCAGACTCCCGCAGACCCCAAGGCTGATCTTCCTCCCGCAGAGAAGATCGTGGGCAGCTACTACTCCTACAGCTACAACGCCGGCGACATGCTCATGTCCTATTACTTCCACTTCTATGATAACGTCCCCGGCGTGGGCAGTATCTACTATGCCGGCTTTGCCATGAACCAGATCACCTTCACCGGCACCTATGAGGTGGTGGAGCAGGAGACCGAGTACGCCTGCTGGCCGGACCGTGATGCCGTTATGGCCGCTGAGGAAGGCGCCGCTCCTCCCACCGGCACTGCTCCCTACACCATCAACTTCTACGACATGGACGGCAACCTGGTGGACTCCTGCGGCTTTGACGGAGACAACCTCTACGAGGATATGGAAGCCATCACCGGTGTCGGCGGCGAAAACGCTGTCTACAAGCGCGACACCGATCCTGAGAACTCCGCAATTGCCGGCGACTACAACAATGAGGTTGCCGCACCCATTCTGAGCCTCATCGACCCCAATGACGAGACCGCCACCCTGGACCTCTTGGTAAACGGCACCTACAAAGACGCCGTGATCATGTTCGTGGACGGCACCTACTCCATGAATGAGGACCAGAGCGAGATCACCCTCACCCCCAAGTCCGACTCGGACAACGGCGCCACCGTCACCAAGAACGAGGACGGCACCTACACCTACAAGTCTGAGGACGGCACCGAAGTGGTCATGAACGTGGTGGGCGCTGCCAAGAAAGTCTCCTACCAGTACAAGGGCGAGATCGCAGTGCCCGGCACCGATTCCATGGGCGATTTGATCTGCGAGCTCTATGACGACAACACCGCCCGCCTCTACGCCTCCGCTTTCGGCAGCGAGATGGACATCGACACCGCCACCTACGAGATCGACATGGAGACCTACGTCATCACGCTCCACTTTGAGAAGGGCGGCGACGTGGCCACCGCAGCCTACGGCGTCTCCTTCGACTACGCCGCCACCGGCATCGAGGTGTTCGGCGATGTGGCCGCCACCCTGAACATGGTGACCGAGTAATCCCCAATTCAAGCTATCCCAGAAAAAAGGGCGCGGCTTCCGCGCCCTTTTTTCAAACCAGAGGAGAATCGTTATGAACGCATATCAGTATGAGAGGATGGAACTGGTCTATCCCGGCACCGGGGACCTGACAGCAGCCTTCACGATGAACGGCTGTTCCATCTCAGTCCGGGGTTTTCAGGCCTCCGAGGACACGGTAAAGGTCCGCTTCCTACCTATGGAGGCGGGGCGGTACACCTACACGGTACAGGGCGCCGCTTCAGACAGCGGTGCTTTTGAAGTGCTGCCCGCCCGGGCGGGGCACCATGGCCCGGTCCGGGCGGTGGGCACCCATTTGGAGTACGCAGACGGGGCCCTCTGCCGCACCTACGGCACCACGGTGTACGCCCTGATGCACCAGCCGGACAGCCGCATCGACGAGACTTTGGAGACCCTCCGGCACACGCCGTTTAACAAGATCCGCCTCTGCGTCTTCCCCAAGCACTTCATCTACAACGAGAACGAGCCGGCGTACTTCGCCTTCGAACGGAGAGGAGACGGCTCCTGGGACACATCCCGGCCGTGCTATGCCTTCTGGGACCGCTTCGAACAGCGCTTCTGCCAGCTCTTTGCCATGGGCTATCAGGTGGATCTGATCCTCTTCCATCCCTACGACCGCTGGGGTTTCTCCTCCATGCCCCACGCAGACGACCTCCGCTATCTGGACTACCTGCTCCGCCGCTTTGCCGCATACCCCAACCTCTGGTGGAGCATGGCCAACGAGTATGACGTGATGCCCGCCAAGACCATGGAGGACTGGTACGGCATTGAGGCATTTCTCGCCAAGCACGACCCCTTCCACCACCTCATCGGCAATCACCACTGCATCTCCATCTGGCCTCATGAGCGGCCGTACACCACCCACGTCTCCCTGCAGACAGGTTCCCTGAACCGGATCGTGGAGTGGATGGGGAAATATCAGAAGCCCATTCTCATCGACGAGTGCGGCTATGAGGGCAATCTGGAGCAGCCCTGGGGCAGCCTCTCCGCCCAGGAACTCACCGCCCGGTTTTGGCGCACCATGACTCTCGGCGGGTGCTGCACCCACGGGGAGACCTTCCTGGATCCGGAGGATCCGGATGAGGTGGTCTTCTGGGCGAAGGGAGGAACTCTGCGGGGAGAGAGCATCGCCCGGATCGCGTTCCTCCGGGAGATCATGGACGAGATTCCCGGCCCCGTAGAGCCTGTGATCACGGGATTTTGCCTGCTCCGGGGGAAGAACCCGGAGGAACTGGAGACCATGCTGGCCGGCATCCCCGGGCCGCAGCGGGTGTACCATGAGCGGATCCTGGCCATGGAGCCGGCGGAGCGGGAGCGCTTTCTGGACGGCCAGGTGCAGTATCTGGGCCGCTGCGGCGACGAGGCGATCCTCTTCTACTGCGATACCCAGACCTACGGCCGGTATACCCTGGATCTCCCAACAGAGGGCAGCTATACGGTAGAGGTTGTAGACACCTGGAACAGGACAAGGACGGTCTGGTCCACCGATGCCAGCGGTTCCGTGGTAGTCCCACTCCCGGGCCGGCCGTGGATGGCGATTCTGGCGCGGAAAAACCACTGAGAGGGGAGAAACACCATGTATCACGCATTTTATCCGGGGCAGGAGTGGCTGGACACGGAGGGGAAGCCCATCCACGCCCACGGGGGCAGCATCCTCACCGTGGACGGCGTCTACTACTGGTACGGCGAGAACAAGGAGAAGACAGACGGCAAAAACGGCATCTGGCACTGGGGTGTCCGCTGCTACGCCTCTCAAGATCTCTACAACTGGGAGGACAAGGGTCTCATCATCCCGCCGGATCTGGAGAACCCATCGTCTCCGCTGCACCCCACCTCCATGATGGACCGGCCCCATATCCTGTATAACGCCCGCACCCGCAAGTTCGTCTGCTGGCTGAAGATCATGGAGAGGGACGGCAGGCAGGCCTCCACCATCCTCACCGCAGACCATATCCTGGGCCCCTACACCATGGTGCGCACCGGCCTTCATCCCCTGGGCATGAGCGCCGGGGACTTCGATCTCGCCGCCGCCTCAGACGGCAAGGCCTACTACTACTTTGAGCGGGTCCACTCCGAGACCATCTGCGCGGACCTCACCGAGGATTACACCGATGTCTCCGGCTACTACAGCACCC
Organism: uncultured Oscillospiraceae bacterium; assembly: GCA_947623875.1. GTDB lineage: Bacteria > Bacillota > Clostridia > Oscillospirales > Oscillospiraceae > Enterenecus. The sequence continues at coordinate 812 of CANQII010000234.1, read as the reverse complement.
ACTTCCCCCACCACATGGGCCCGCCCTTTGTCCGGGAGGCCACTGCCCACTTTGTCCGGCGGGGCAAGCACTACCTCCTCACCTCCGGAACCACCGGTTATAAGCCCAATCCCAGTGAAGCTGCACTTGCAGAAACCTGGCACGGGCCTTATACTGTCCTGGGGAACCTGCACCCCGGGGATTCCACAGACACCTCGTTCCACTCCCAGATCTCCAGCGTCTTTCAAGTCCCCGGCAAACGGGATCTGTACATCGCCCTGGCAGACCGCTGGATCCCGGATCACATGGAGTGGGACTACCACGAGTACATGAAGTTTTTCCGCAAGGTCTTCGATCCCACGTTTGAGGGCACCTACACAGACCCCGGCTGGATCGGAGATACGGAACTGGACACTTCCCGGGCCCGCTATGTCTGGCTCCCTATCCGGTTTGAGGGAGAGAGACCCATCGTGGACTGGGCGGATGAATGGAGACTGGAGGACTACCAATGAAATTCGACCCTGTGCCCTTATTTGCCGATTCTGAGTACACCTACCCCATGGCCTTTGGATTCCGGCCGGACCTCACCCCGTATCTCCACGAGGACGATGCGGTGCGGCCCTGCGTCATCGTGGTGCCCGGCGGCGGCTATGCCCTGGTGTCTCCCACGGAGGGAGAGCTGGTGGCAGACCGCTTTTTCGATGCCGGCTACCAGACCTTTGTGGTGACCTACTCCACCAACCTTCTCTCCGCCGCGCCTCTGGGAGACCTGCCCATGCGGGAGCTGGCCCGGGCGATCCGGATGGTCCGGGCCAAGGCGGGGGAGTACAAGG
>CANQII010000233.1 GCA_947623875.1 uncultured Oscillospiraceae bacterium | reverse complement strand
GATGCTGCAAAAGTCGGGTACCTCCGCGTGCAAAAACACAAACCCATCTATCAGACAATGGATCGGATTCTTCCGGGCGCCAAATTCGTTGTGGATGGAAAAGTAAAAGTAATGGTCGCATCACAGGGACGACAATACACGAAAAGCGGATCCAGACCGAGCTATTACCTCTTTTCCGATGGAACAAAGGCCACTCCTAAGCAATGCAAGCTGCTTTGCCATAATACGGGGCTTGTCTTCATGTGAGGTTCAAGCGTAGGACTACTCAGATCGCTCAGAGATATGCTACCTCATCTGCAGAGCTATTGTCTCGAAAAAATTAACCAGGTAACTGCTTCTGCATACCCGTCTGTACTGCATGAATCGCTCTTAGCGCTGCTATCCATCTGACCCACCTCGTAGGCCAAATATACACCTTTGCTGTCGGGCAGGTTTATCGTCCTAGCCGTACGGAATTACACATATAGCACTCACCTTTTGGGTGAAGACGAGCATACAACACTTTTTGCTTTATAATGATGTTTGCAGAGCAATAACCCCGTTTGCAGCTGCAATAATCCAAATTTGGAGATAGATACGCGTTGATTCATGAAAAAACTTTGCGGATTCAGGGAGAAAAGCAGCTAGCCCAAAAACAGAAGACGCAGGAACACGACGTTCCTGCGTCTTCGTTGTTCCAGGAGAGAATCGGGCCTTATCTGCTTAAAAATCGCGATTTTGAAGATTAAACTGAACCCCGAAAAATGGACACATTTTGAATTTAAGCAGGGCGTAAGTTTCTGGGGGCGCTGCCCCCAGACCCCCGGGGTTTAACGCTTTGGTTTCCAGAAGGCACCTGTATTTGCCGGTGGTAAACACTTGTGTGTGGTTGCTGAACAAGCACGCCGATTAAATTCAAGTTTGTCCTAAAAACGGGGTACACAGCAGATTTGCGACGATCTTATTCCCATCGGCTCGCGGATATGCTGCATTGTTGCGCACTTGCATCCTGCACTGCCGTGAGAGTGCAATTCGGGTTGCAATCTTGCCGTTCTGGGATCATATCGTTGACATGTTCTCTAGCCGGGAGAAGCACAGCGGATTGATGGTCATCAGCAGGAGCAGATCTCCAAATGTCAGAACAAAGCCGATCCAGCCAAAAGTCACCGCATCCGTAACGCTATGAGACAAGGACGGCAAATCACCTGGATCTGCGCTGGATCGAATCGGGTACCCCGTGAGCCATCGAGAGAAATTGCACACCACGGAGCTCTACTATCCCTCAGACGAGACCATCATGCAGGAGCAGCAGGCCTGCCAGGAGCTCCTCTACGACTACAATCACACCCGCCCCTCGGAGGGAGAGAAGCGGACAAAGCTGCTACATCGAGCCACCGCTCCACGCCAACTGGGCGGACCACTTTTGCCACCTCGGCAAGGATGTCTACGCCAACTACGGGTTCGCCTTTGTGGATGATACCCACATCTACGTGGGGGATGATGTGATGTTCGGGCCCAACGTGATCGTGGCCACGGCGGGGCATCCCCTGTGCCCGGAACTCCGGGAGAGGGGCCTGCAGTACAACGCACAGGTGCACATCGGGAAAAACTGCTGGATTGGGGCCGGCGCCATCATCCTACCCGGGATCACCATCGGGGAGAACAGCGTCATCGGGGCTGGCAGCGTGGTAACCAAAGATATCCCCGCCAATGTGGTGGCGGTAGGGAACCCATGTAAGGTGCTGCGGGAGATTGGAGACTATGACCGCGAGGTCTATTTCAAAGGCCGGAGGATAGACTGGTCTGCTCTGGAGTGAGCTGCTTCTGCGGCAGACAGGCCGGGGCTAAAACGGAGATCGATACCGGATGCGGGAAGGGCGCGGAAATGGCCTTCCCGCGTATTGAATTCAGAGGCATCTGTATGAGGTGGAGATAAAACACACAGGGAAAACACATGGAATCGCGGCTTCTTGGTCAAAATGTGCCTGCCTGTACATAAAATCACACACGCCTTGCAGAAATGACACACTGTTGGTAGAATTGGATCCCTTTTCCGCTATAATTAGACCATACTGCCGTAAGGTAAGAATGAAAATGGATGCTAGCTGGGAGGAAACCTGTGGTGAAAGGGAAGGAGCAAAATCCAGGCAAGCTCGGATTCCGGTCCTATCTGGGCACAACCCTCATGGGCACCACGGACTCGCTGTGTGCAGGCCTCATGTCCACGTTTTTTATGATGTACCTCACAGACTATGCAGGGGTCGGAAAGTGGGGCGCCATACTGGGATCTGCCCTTCTGATCTTTGCCCGCGTCTTTGACACCGTCTGCGATCCCCTGGAGGGCTGGCTCATGGACCGGGCGAAGGTGGGAAAGTACGGCAAGTACCGGCCGTTCATCCTGCTCAGCATTGTGCTCGTCTTTGCAGGTGTCTCGGGCCTCTTTTCACTGCCCTCCGGCCTGGCAGGCAGCCCCACAATCCTCTTCCTCTATGTGCTGTTCTTCTACCTGCTCTACGACGTCGGTGCCTCCTTCTTTGCCCCCAACCTTGTCTACCGTACCATGACACTGGACCTTCAGGAGAGGGGCAAACTGCTGATGGGGCCACGGATGTACGGCATGGTGATCTCCATGCTCTGCGCCTCGTTCCTCACGATCATCAACGGGATCAACCGGTTCTTTTATAATCTGCACACTGCGTTCGCTGTCACCGTGTGCACGGCCATGGCGCTCACCGTAATCATCTCTGTAGCCGGCCTGAGCATGGTCCGGGAGCGGCACCATGTGGAGCGGGAAAAAGGGGACACCGTCAAGCTCACAGACATCTTCGGCCTGCTTCGGGACAACGCCGCCCTGCGGGTTAAGATCCTGGACGCACTGTTCTCCGGCTTCATCTGGACATTCTTGTTTTCTGCCATGGCGTACTACATGAAGTGGGCCTATTGTGCGGATCTCGCCACCGGCGCCGTGGATACGGAGAAGCTGGGCCTGCTCAACCTGTTCTCCTCTCTGCTGATGATGGTACCGCTGCTGGTTGGCACAGCCATCGCGGGACCTGTCATGAAGAAGATTGGCTCTCCGATCCAATTCCACAAGATCCTGATCCTGGCGGAGGGAGGGGCGTGCCTCGATTTGTTTGTGCTGCACATGGCGGGTTTTCTGGCCCTCAGCCCGGTTCCCTTCTTCCTATGCGCTTTGGTGGTTACCACGGCCATCGGCATGGACTACATCCCCAGTGAGACGCTGAATATAGAGGTCATGGACTACGAGATCTACCGCAGCGGCAAAGACCGGTCGGCTCTCTGCAATGCCTGCAACAAGTTCCTCAGCAAAGGGCAAAACGCTATCTCAGGCAGCCTGATCGGCATCATCCTCACCGCCATCGGCTATGAGGTGGACTCCGTCACGGACACCTTCCTGGGGGAACTCTCCGCCATCCCCACCATGCTCAACTGGTTCATCGTCATTATGGGCCTGATTCCTGGCATTCTGGCTATCATCTCCTATCTCATCCTGAGAAAGTACCCAGTTACCGATAAGATCCGGGCCGCCATGGCGATAAAGGGAACGCTCTGAGACAGAGCCAGCAGACGCCTGCACGAAGAGATGCCGAGACGAGGCCGGAACTGGAACCGAGATCCCTGTCTAAAGAGTGCGCGGGAAGGGAGCGGCAGCTCTCTGCCCGCGCTGTATTTTGGACCGCTCCGTGAATCCCACAGACGGACGCTGTGCCAAGAGTATCTTAGGCAGAAGACGCGAGCCAGAGATGTCGCCAAAATGAGAAAAAATGATACATTCTTAGCAAAATAGGAACATGATTGATATACTTGAAACGGGTTTTTGGTATAATTGGACTATGCGATGTCAGGGCGAGATCCAGCAATAGGGTTTCGAGTCCGCCAGGGTAACCTGGCCGGAGACAGCAGATAAAGGAGGGGCCCTCGTATCAAAGTGTACAGGGCATCACAATCCAGCAAGAGAAAACGGTACCGAATCCAAGCCAGATTGGAAACGGTCTCAATGGAGGAAAAGCACCATGACGTGGAATGACGCAATGCTCGGTCCCTGGAAAAACGATATCGGCTATCTCTATGTGATCAACGAACTGTCCGGGCTGCCAGTGGCGCTCTGGACAGTGGGAGAGGCCAGTGCGGAGGAGAAGATTCAGTGGACCAGCATCCCATCCGGAGAACATCCCTGCTTTACCAGCAATCGGCTGCGCCTGGTGGTGGAGCACTATGCATTGGTAGGGTCCCCGATCATCTACATGGAGAATGATCTGTTCTTCTATGGCGTGATGCCAGTAGGCCCATTCTGTCTGGCGATCGGCCCGGCCGAGAGAAACACGGAGTCGGAGGAGACAGTGCAGCGGTATTCGGAGGAACATGGCCTCACAGAGCCGCTCCCCAACGTGAAGTCTGATCCCGAGACGGTCTCTCGGTATCTTAAACTGATCCATTATCACTTTATCGGGACCGCAACCCCGCGGGAGGACATCCCCATCCGCGCCGATGCGATGGAGAACTGGAGACCTGCCGGCGCCCTGGAGGAGTATCAGCTGGCCCAGTCTGAGAACGAGCGGGGCCACAAGATCGGGGCGGATTTCGAGCAGAAGGTAATGCAGGCGGTCTCAAGCGGGGACCCTGAACTGGCGAGAACCTTGATGGGCGGTCCCGCGCCGGACTACAGGGACATCGGGGAGATGTTTGCAGAGACCAGCAAGGAGAGAGAATATCTCACGGTCTCTATGATTGCGCTGGTAACAAGGGCAGCTGTGGCAGGCGGCGCCTCCATGGAGGTGGCCTACGAACTGGGCGATGTCTACCTGAAGCGGATTGGAGAGGCGGTTGCCCGGGGAGAGACACTCTCAACGTTCACCTATGACGCGATCGTAGAGTTTGCAGAACTGGTCCGGCGCTCCAAAGAGGCGAAGAGCGCCGTCTCCTATGTGGATGCCTGTAAGGAGTATATCGAGAACAACCTGCGCAAGGATATCCAGGTGGGGGATATCGCCCCGGCCATCGGACTCAGCCGGACCTATCTCTCCCGGCTCTTCAAGCAGACGGAGGGGATCACGGTGCAGCAGTACATCCAGCGGGAGAAGTGCCGGCACGCGGCCACGTTGCTCACCCACTCGGACTACCCCATCTCCCAGATCGCACAGTACTTCGGGTTCTCCTCCC
>CANQII010000232.1 GCA_947623875.1 uncultured Oscillospiraceae bacterium | reverse complement strand
TTCAAGTAGGCTTGCGCCGCACCTTTGTAGGAGGATAGAACAAGGGGGACGGACTTGGCTGCCGCGATGGTGACAGATGGGTCCTCCGGGATCACGCCCAGAAGCGGCAGTCCAGCGGCATCCATGGCGTTGTCTATGGAGGTGCGCAGCTCCCGGATGATGCTGGGCTGTACCCGGTTCATCACCAGCATGATGTTGGAGATGCTGCGGAGCAGTTCAGACACCGTGCGCTGGGCATCCCGCAGGGCGGCGGGATCAACGGCGGAGACCACGATGGCCCGGTCTGCTGCAGCTTTCGCCAGTTGAAAGCCGGTGCCGAGGCCAGCCGGAGAGTCCATCAGGATGTAATCGTAGTAGTCCTTTGCATCTGAGACCAGGCGAAGAAAGGCGCTCTGGTCCAGATTGTCTGCGGAGAGCGGCGCGGTGAGCAGAGACAGTCCCTTGATATCGGGGTGCTCTACAGCGGCCTTGGTGAGGGGACACCGCAGGGCCATAACATCGGAGAAATCCATCATCGCCCGGTCTGAGAGACCTAAGGCCAGATCCAGATTCCTGAGGCCGATGTCGCAGTCGATGCAGAGGACGCGCTTGCCCAGTGCTGCGAGGCAAGAGGAGACGGCGGCGGTGAGGGATGTCTTGCCTGTGCCGCCCTTTCCGGATGTAACCATGATGGAAATACCCATGTTTCACCCCCTATAGAATATCATGTTTCACAATGAGATGCAACAAAAACTTCACGAAAAGCGTCAAAAACCTCAAAGAATTCCTAATAATTTAACAAAAATGTGTGAAAATCCCTTCCTGCAAATCCCAGCTACAGGGGTTTGCGGTGGAGAACGGCCCATCTTCTGGGATAGCGCTCCGGCGTAGGCTGCGCTTTGCGGATCACCAATACCGCATGAGACACGTCCGTGCCGGGGATGGTGTAGGGAATGGTCTTCTCCAGACTGCCGCCCAGTTCTTCTATGGCGTGTAGAGCTGCCTCCGTCTCCGCCTGGCTCTGGGAGCCCTTCATGGCGAGAAAACTGCCGCCCATCCGAACAAAGGGCAGGCAGAGTTCGGAGAGAATGCGGAGGTCTGCCACTGCACGGGAGGTTACCACGGCAAAGGACTCCCGGATCTCCGGTCTCTTCGCCGCCTCTTCCGCCCGGGCGTGCACGGATACGGCATTGGAAACCTGCAGTACCTCTGCGGTCTCCTGAAGCCAGAGAATCCGTTTCTCCAGGGCGTCCATGAGGGTTACCTGCAGGTCCGGCTTCAGGATGGCCAGCACCATACCGGGAAAGCCGGCGCCGGTGCCAACATCCAATACGGGACCGTTGGAGAGATCCTCTGCCAGCAAAAGCGATGCGCTGTCCAGGAAGTGCAAGCGGGCCACCTCAGAGGGTTCTGTGATGGCCGTGAGGTTCATGACCTGGTTCTTCTCCAGAAGCAGTCTGGTATATTCCTGGAGAATCTCCGGGGCCTTTGGGTTGGTCTGCTCGGTGAGGCCCATAGCGGCAAGGCCACTCTGGACCAGCGGGGCGATACACTGGATGTCCATGGCTCACCCCGTGATAGCGGCGATCAATGCCGGCATGCCCATGAGAAGGCCGAAGATGGCCCCTGCGATGCAGAGCAGCAGGACGATGATCCCAACTACAGGACCGCCGGGAGCGGTCTTCTCTTTCAGCCGGAATACGATCACCACAGAAAGGCCGATACAGACTGGAAGGAGAAACAGGGGGAAGGTACCCTGCAGGGAGCCCCCGGGGTGATAGAGAGAGAAGAGGAAGATTCCCAGGAACAACAGCATGTAGGCAATGCCCATCCAGGCTGCTACCCGCTTCTCGAAGGTGGCGGGCTTGTAGTCCTGGTCGCCGCTGCCCGATGTGTGTTCTGACATGGGAATCCTCCTCTTCGGATGGGTGATGATGTACTGTTATTTCTTGCCGGCCTTGGCGTTGTCCTTCATGAGGTCGCGGATCTCAGTGAGGAGCTCCTCAGCAGTGGGAGCCGGAGGTGCCTCGGGAACGGCGGGCTCTTCCTCCTTGGGCTTCTTGGCGGCGTCCATGACCTTGTTCACGGCCTTCACGATGAAGAAGACCACCAGCGCCATGATGAAGAAGTTGATGACGGCGGAGATGAAGTTGCCGTAGTTCAGCATGTTGGGCGCTGCCTCAGGGTCCACATTGAAGGGGGAGGGCAGTCTGATAGCCATGCTGGAGAAGTCCACGCCGCCCAGGAAGATGGCGACGATGGGCATGATGATGTCGTTGGTGAGAGAGGTGGTGATGGAGGAGAAGGCACCGCCGATGATGACGCCGACGGCCAGACCCAGGACGTTGCCCTTATTGATAAAGGCCTTGAATTCCTCTAGGAACTTTTTCATTATGGGATCACTGCTTTCTCTTTTATTTTGGGATAGGGCAGCAGAGCAATCACTCTGCGGTCTCTTCCGGCTTGGTCTCTTCTGCGGGGGTCTCCTCAGCGGCGGGCTCAGGGACCTCGATGACCTCCTCCGCTACTGTGACGGTGGTGTCTGCGGCGGGCTCCTCAACAGGCGCTTCTTCGGCGGCAGGTGCTGCTTCTTCAGCGGGAGCCTCGACAGGAGCTTCCTCTGCGGCAGGTGCCTCTTCAGCGGCGGGCTCGGCAGGAGTCTCCTCGGCAGTGGGGGCCTCCGGCTCCACATCGGCGAAATCGGCCTCGGTGGCCTCTTCCTCTACGGCGATCTCAGAGGGGACAGGGGCTGCATCCTCTTCCGAATCCACAGGGGCTGCCACGGGAGCCGCAGGGACCTTGGGGCCAAAGTTCACGGATACGCTCTTCTTGTTGTCCTCACCGGTGGAGATGCGGGCATTCCAGAGCAGTGCGCGGATCGTGATGTCGCCGGTTTCCTCGTCGCCCTTCACTTGGAAGGGAATGAGGGATGCTGTGAGAAGGCCGGCGACCAGGGCGGGCAGATGGTTTTTCATCGTGTTGTACTCCTCTCAAGTTATGATGGGATTGCTTACTTATCCGGGGTGAGCACTTTCGTGCCGCCCATGTAGGGCCAGAGGACTTCGGGGATGCGCACGCTGCCGTCTTCCTGCAGGTTGTTCTCCAGGAGGGCGATGAGCATTCTCGGCGGGGCTACTACGGTGTTGTTCAGGGTGTGGGGCAGATACATGCCCTTCTCTCCCTTGACGCGCATCTTCAGCCGGCGGGCCTGGGCATCTCCCAGGTTGGAGCAAGAGCACACCTCAAAGTACTTCTGCTGTCTGGGGGACCAGGCCTCGATGTCGCAGGACTTCACCTTCAGGTCTGCCAGGTCGCCGGAGCAGCACTCCAGCTGGCGGACGGGGATGTCCATGCTGCGGAAGAGCTCCACGGAGTACTGCCACATCTTCTCATACCAGGCCATGGAGTCCTCGGGCTTGCAGACCACGATCATCTCCTGCTTCTCAAACTGGTGGATGCGGTATACGCCCCGCTCCTCGATACCGTGGGAGCCCTTCTCCTTGCGGAAGCAGGGGGAATAGCTGGTGAGGGTCTGGGGTAGGGTGGCCTCGGGAATGATCTGGTCGATGAACTTGCCGATCATGGAGTGCTCGCTTGTGCCGATGAGATAGAGGTCCTCGCCCTCGATCTTGTACATCATGGCGTCCATATCGGTCTGGGACATGACGCCCTCCACCACATTGCCGTGGATCATGAAGGGCGGGATGCAGAAGGTAAAGCCCTTGTTGATCATGAAGTCCCGGGCATAGGCGAGCACGGCCTCGTGGAGTCTTGCGATGTCGCCCAGGAGGTAGTAGAAGCCGGTACCGGAGACGCGGCCGGCGGAATCCGTGTCGATGCCGTGGAAGCTCTCCATGATGGCGGTGTGATAGGGGATCTCAAAGCTGGGGACTGTGGGCTCGCCGAAGCGCTGCACCTCTACGTTGTGGGTGTCGTCCGGTCCGATGGGGACGGAGGGATCGATGATGTTGGGGATCTGCAGCATGATCTTGCGGATCTCCTTGGCATAGGTGTCCTCCAGAACTTCCAGTTCGGCCAGCCGCTCTGCATTGGCCTTCACCTGGGCCTTTACAGCTTCAGCCTCTTCCGCCTTACTGGGGTCCTTCTTGGCCTGTCCCATCAGCATGCCAATCTTCTTGGACAGCACATTGCGGGCGTTGCGCAGTTCGTTGGCTTCTGTCATGGCGGCGCGGTTCTTGGCGTCCAGGTCCAGAACCTCATCTACCAGAGGCAGCTTGGCGTCCTGGAACTTCTTACGGATGTTTTCTTTTACGATTTCAGGGTTTTCTCGTACAAACTTGATGTCGAGCATAGGTATCACCTTTCAATAGGGTAGGTTGCGAATATGCGGGGAAAAGAGGAGGATTCCTCTCAGATACAGGTGTCGTTCTCAATGAGGAAGACCGGTGCTTCCAGTGTATAGGTCTCACAGGACGCGCTCATGACTTCTTCATTCCGCTGTTGAATGAGGTAGGCCAGCAACAGCATGGCAAAAGCGGCAACAAACAGGATCAGAAGATACACATACACAGGGGCTGTTCGGGTTTTGCGCTCTCGCTGCGACTGGTCTTTTGGTTCTCCTTTGATCTCCTCCAGCTGATCGGGGGGATTCATACCTCTCCTCCTTTCGCTGCCTGCGGAGTGGAATGTTGCAGGAGATCTACGAGATCATTGAGATCATCGGTGTTGTAATACTCCAGGGTTAGCTTGCCCTTCTTGCCCCGGTCTGAGATGGTTACCTTCCGGCCGAGGAACTGGGAGAGGTCCTTCTCCAGAGAGTTGATGTAGATCTGGTTGGGGTTCTCCGCTTTGGGCTGCTTCTCCGGCAGCGGCCAGACAAAGTGCTTGGCCGCGTTTTCCGCCTGTCGGACGTTGAGACCGTGTTCCACCAGTAGATCGGCAAACACCTCCTGGGCCTCCGGGCCCTGCTCAATAGAGAGCACCGCTCTGGCGTGTCCTGCGGTGAGGTATCCGTCCAACACCATATCCCGGACCTTCTCCGAGAGGGTGTTGAGACGCATCGCATTGGCGATGGTAGATCGAGACTTGCCCATCTTCTCCGCGATGTCCTCCTGGGTGAGCCCAAAGGAGCTGCTGAGAAGGGCATAGCCCTCTGCCTCTTCAATGGGATTCAGATCTTCCCGCTGCAGGTTTTCCACGAGAGCCAGTTCCAGGGCGGTGCGATCG
>CANQII010000231.1 GCA_947623875.1 uncultured Oscillospiraceae bacterium | reverse complement strand
TCTACGGCAAGGGCGCCGGCAAGCTGCCCACCGCCTCCGCTGTGGTGGCAGACGTCATCGACCTGGCCCGGAACAAGGAGCACCGCAAGGCAGTCCTCTGGGAGGAGGGCGGCCCGGATGCGGTGTCTGCCCATCCCATGGCAACCCGTTGGTATGTCCGGGCCCAGACACGGCCTGAGGATCTGCGCAAAACCCTGGGCGGCGGCCAGCTGCTGGCCCGCCGGGGCATCGAATACGGCGAGACCGCCTGCATCACCGCAGACAGCCTCACCCCTGAGGAGCTGAAAGAGCGCCTGGGTGCGCTGCAGCCCCTGTCTGTGCTGCGGGTACTAGACTGAGACCCCGCAGACCCAACCGGCATAGAATGGAACGGCCGATGTTCGGCCCCACACCGGAAGCATGGACAATCCATGGAAGGATGAACGCAAAATGTCTTTAATTGTGCAAAAATTCGGCGGCACCAGCGTTGCCAATGCAGAGCGCATCCGCAACGTGGCCCGCATTATCACCGATACCTACAAGGCCGGCAACGACGTGGTGGCGGTGCTCTCCGCCCAGGGAGACACCACCGACGAACTCATCGAGAAGGCCGCTGAGATCAACCCCAACGCCTCCAAACGGGAGATGGACATGCTCCTGTCCACCGGCGAGCAGGTGTCCTGTTCCCTCTGCGCCATGGCCATCGAGGCGCTGGGCTACCCGGTGGTATCCCTCACCGGCTGGCAGGCGGGCTTCCGCACCAACTCCGGCTATGGCAACGCCCGGATCAAGCGGGTGCAGCAGGACCGCATGCGCACCGAGCTGGACAAGCGGCGGATCGTCATCGTGACGGGCTTCCAGGGGATCAATAAGCTGGATGACATCACCACCCTGGGCCGGGGCGGCTCAGACACCTCAGCCGTGGCCATCGCCGCTGTGCTGGGGGCAGACCTCTGCCAGATCTACACCGATGTAGACGGCGTGTACACCGCCGATCCCCGCCTCGTCCCCAACGCCCGCAAACTGGAGGAGATCACCTTCGATGAGATGTTGGAGCTGGCCTCTCTGGGGGCGCAGGTGCTGCACAACCGCTCGGTGGAAATGGCCAAGCGCTACAACGTCAATCTCGAAGTACTATCCAGTTTCTCCGGTCTGCCGGGTACAAAAGTGAAGGAGGTCGTCCAGACCATGGAAAAATCATATATCAGCGGCGTCGCCAAGGATAAGAACATCGCCCGTCTGGCCCTGGTAGGCCTGGAGGACACCCCGGGCATCGCCTACAAAGTCTTCTCGCTGCTGGCCCGCAATCACATCAACGTGGACATCATTCTCCAGTCCATCGGCCGCGACGGCACCAAGGATATCAGCTTTACCGTGGCAAAGGGCGACATGGATCTGGCCCAGAAGCTGCTGGAGGACAACAAGGAGTCCATCCGCTTCCACCACATCGATGTCTCGGACAACATCGCCAAGGTCTCCATCGTGGGCGCCGGCATGGTGAACAACCCCGGCGTGGCCGCCAAGATGTTCGAGGCCCTCTACAACGCCGGCATCAACATCAACATGATCTCCACCAGTGAGATCAAGGTCTCCGTGCTGGTGCACATCAGCGATGCAGACAGAGCGGTGCGCGTCATCCACGACCGTTTCTATGACGAGTTCAACGGAGAGCGGTAAGGAAAAGACTGTATCGGTTTAACCCTTTACAGGTTTCCCCCGCAGATCTGCCTTTGCAGCACCCGGCATACCGGACGGTATGCCGGGTGTCTTTGAGAAATGGGGCGAAATCCGCCGGGGAAAAGCGGAAAACTGTTGCAAGAACGGCTGCAAAATGCTAAGATAGCACAAATCCAACCGGCAGCAGACAGGAGGTGGCGGTTTGTATCTTAAGGCATTGGAAATACAGGGGTTCAAATCCTTTCCAGATAAGACTGTTCTGACCTTCGGCTCCGAGATCACCGCCATTGTGGGGCCCAACGGCTCCGGCAAGTCCAACATCGCAGACGCCATCCGCTGGGTGATGGGGGAGCAGTCCACCCGCACCCTCCGGGGCAGCAAGATGGAGGACGTGATCTTCCTGGGCACGGAAAAGCGCAAGAGTCTGGGCTTTGCCGAGGTGACCCTGGTGCTGGACAACAGCAACAAGATCCTGGCCATGGAAGAGGTAGAGGTGGCCGTCACCCGGCGGTATTACCGCTCGGGAGAGAGCGAATACTATATCAACCGGCAGGCCTGCCGCCTCCGGGATATCAATGAGCTCTTCATGGACACCGGCCTCGGACGAGAGGGGTATTCCATCATCGGCCAGGGCAAAATAGATGAGATCCTCTCCCTGAAAAGCGGGGACCGCCGGGACATCTTTGAGGAGGCCGCCGGCATCAGCCGGTACCGCCACCACAAGGAGGACGCCGAGCGGAAGCTGGAGCGCACCGATGAGAATCTGGTGCGCATCAACGACCGCATCAGCGAACTGGAACTGCAGGTGGAGCCGCTGCGGGTGGCGGCGGAGAAGACCAAGAAGTACAACCTCTATCAGGGGGAGCTCCGCGGCCTGGAGATCACCCTCTGGATCCAGCAGCTGGACAAGATCCGCACCGGCAACATCAAGCTGAAGCAGGACTTGGACGGGGCCCAGCGGCAGAAGGACGCCGCAAAGGCGGAACTGGACCGGCTGTATGCAGACAGCGAGCAGTACTCCCAGCAGATCCGGGACAAAGACGTGGAGTCTGAGCAGCTGCGCACCCGGGTGTCTGACCTGGAATCTCAGCTTCACGCCTGCGAGAACAGCATCGCCCTTTTGGAAAACGACATCCGCAACAACACGGAAAACGCCGCCCGGATCCAGGCGGAGCTGGCCCAGCAGGAAGACCGGGCAGACGCCATCCGCCAGCAGATCGCCCAGCGGGAGACCCGTCTTAAGGAGATCGCGGATTCCATCGCGGCCTGCAAAGAGCGCATCGCGGAACTGGACCAGCAGGCCGCCGGCACTCTTGCCAGCGCCGGGCAGATCAGTGAAGAGCTGGAGGCCCTCCGACAGAAGGAGCGGCTGCACACCGCATCGGCAGGAGAGGCCAGGGAGCTGATCTCCGCCCTATCTGCCGCCGCCCAGGAGCTTCTGGACCGGGATGACGCCCTGGGCCGGGAGCGAAAAGAGCAGGAAGACCGGATCGCCGAGGCGAAGGCCGCTCAGGAACAGCTGGAGAAAGAACTGAAAGAGAAGACCGAGAAGCGGGATGCCACCCGGAACGTGGTAAACGGATACCGCATGCGGTGTCAGACCCGGCAGCGGAAGCGAGACGAGATCCAGGAGCGGTATAACGCCATCGAGCTGGACAGCACCCGCCTGAAGGAGCGCATTCGGGTCCTCTCCGATATGGAGAAGGAGTACGAGGGGTATTCCAAGGCGGTAAAAGACGTGATGAACGAGGCCTCCCGGGGCGCCCTCCGGGGCATCCGGGGGCCGGTGGCCAACCTGATCCATGTGCCGGACCAGTACACCGTGGCCATTGAAACCGCCCTGGGCGGCGCCATGCAGAACCTGGTGGTGGAGCGGGACGAGGACGGCAGAATGGCCATCGAGTGGCTCAAGCGAGTAAACAGCGGCCGGGCCACCTTCCTTCCCATGAACACCATCCGCCCGGCGGACTTCCGGGAGCGGGGACTGGAGAATGAAAACGGCTTTGTGGGCATGGCAGACACCCTGGTCTCCTTCGACCCCGAGTACGGGAACATCTTCTCCAACCTTCTGGGCAAAGTGGTGATCGCCCGGGATCTGAACCGGGCCATGGCCATCGCCCGAAAATACAACCACCGCTTCCGCATCGTCACCCTGGACGGCCAGGTGATGAACGTAGGTGGTTCCATGACCGGCGGCGCGGTGAGCCGCTCCACCGGCATTCTCTCCCGGGCCAACGAGCTGGAGCGGCTGCACAAGCAGCAGGACGGCCTGGCAGGGGATATGAAGAAGCTCTCCGAGGACCTCTTCAAGGCCCGGCGGGAGGTAAATGCGGCGGAATTCGAGATGGAGGACGCCGCCAACGAGCTGCGCACCGAGGAAGATGCGGTGCTGCAGCTCTCCGAGCGGGTGAACAGCGCCGTCCGGCAGGTGGAGGATCTGGGCAAGCGCTCCCAGCTTCTCCAGAGTGAGCAGCAGCAGATCCGCACCCGTATGGAGGAGAACAGCACCGCCACGGAAGAGGCCAAGCAGCGGATCGCCGAGCTGGAGGGCAACGCGGCAGCCCTGCGGGCGGAGAGCGAGGCCAAGGCCGCCAGCCGCAGCACGCTGCAGGAGAAGGCAGCCGCCCTGCAGGAGGAAAAAGCGGAGAAAGCCGCCGCCCTGGCCGGTTTGGAAGGCGAGCAGTCTGCCTCCCAGAAAGGCCTTGCGGAACTGGAGGAACTGCGGGACGGCCTGGCAGGGGACGCCGAGGGGCGCCTTGCCATGATCAGCCGCTTTGAGGAGCAGAACACCGAACTGGCCCACCGGATTCAGGAGCAGGAGACCCTGCGCAATACCCTGCGCACCCAGAGCAAGGAGAGTGCCGCCGCCCTGAAGGCCAACACAGACGCCCGGATGGAGCTGGAGGGGCGCCGCAACCAGGCAGACCGGCAGGCCAGAGACAAGAACAGCGAACTATTGAACATGGAGCGGGAAGTCTCCACCCTGGAGCAGAAGGTAAATGCCGCCAGTATGGAGGAGAATCAGCTTCTGGAAAAGCTGTGGGACAGCTACGAGCTCTCCTACGATGTGGCCCGGCAGCAGACGGTGGAGATCGAATCCGTGTCCAAGGCCCAGCGGCGCATCGGCGAGCTGCGCCGGGCCATCTCAAGTCTCGGCAGCATCAACCCGGACGCCGTGGAGGAGTTCCAGCGGGTGAATGAGCGGTATACGCTGTTCACCACCCAGCGGGACGATGTCACCCGGTCCAAGAACGAGCTGGAGGAGATCATCCGCCAGATCACCCAGGAGATGACCACCATCTTCCGGGAGCAGTTCGACCGCATCGCCGAGCAGTTCCGGGTGACCTTCCTGGAGCTCTTCGGCGGCGGCAGGGCCAGCGTCTCCCTGGAGGACCCGGAGGATGTGCTGGGCTCCGGCATCGAGATCCGCGTCCAGCCGCCGGGAAAGACCTTGAAGACCATAACGCTCCTCTCCGGCGGGGAGAAGGCGTTCGTGGCTATCGCCCTCTATTTCGCCATT
>CANQII010000230.1 GCA_947623875.1 uncultured Oscillospiraceae bacterium | reverse complement strand
TTCAATCGTTCGGAGGCTGCATGCCCTTTTCGCCGGTTACCGAGAACAGCACCCATCCGGCGATGTTTGTGGCGTGGTCCCCGATCCGCTCGAAGTATTTGGCCACCATCAAGAGATCCAGGGCGTACTCCCCCTCGGTGGGATTCTGTGCGATCAGGGTGATCAGGCTGCTTTTGATATCGGTAAAGTAGTCGTCCACAACGTCATCTGCGCTGATCACCGCCTCTGCGATGGCGGTGTCCTGCTTCACAAAGGCGTCCACGCTGTCCGTCACCATCTGGATTGTGGCCTTCGCCATCTCCCGAATCTGGATGTGCTCCGGAAGGGTTCTGCCGTTCAGGAAGGGGAGGATCTCCGCCACATCCTCCGCCTGATCTCCGATCCGCTCCATGTCCGTCACCATCTTTAGGGCAGCGGATATCTGCCGCAGGTCCCGGGCCACCGGCTGCTGCTGCAACAGGAGCCGCAGGCACATGGATTCGATCTGCCGCTCCTTTTCATCGATCTCCCGGTCCAGCGGCGCGATCTTCGCTGCCAGTGCATCGTCTTTCTGGATCAGTGCGGAGGCGGCCAGAGAGATCACCTCTTCGCACAGCGCCCCCATCTTGATGAGTTCCTGCCCTAGTATGCCCAATTGCTCGTCAAACCGTGTCCGCATTATCCAAACCTCCCTGTGATATAGTCCTCGGTGCGCTTGTCCTCCGGCTGGGAGAACATCTTCTCCGTATCCCCGTATTCAATGAGCTCCCCCAGGAGGAAGAACGCCGTCCGATCCGAGATCCGCACCGCCTGCTGCATGTTGTGGGTGACGATGACAATGGTGTAGTCCTGTTTCAGTTCCAACGCCAGATCCTCGATTTTGGAGGTGGAGATGGGGTCCAGAGCGGAGGTGGACTCGTCCATCAGGAGCACGTCCGGCTTCACCGCCAGGGCCCGGGCGATGCAGAGCCGCTGCTGCTGCCCGCCGGAGAGGCCCAGGGCATTTTTCTTCAGCCGGTCCTTTACCTCATCCCAGATGGCGGCGTCCCGCAGGGACTGCTCCACGATGTCGTCCAGCCGCGCCTTGGCACGGATTCCGTGGGTGCGGGGCCCGTAGGCCACGTTGTCGTAGATGGACATGGGGAAGGGGTTGGGCTTCTGAAACACCATGCCGATGTTCCGGCGCAGCTCCGTCACATCCCGGCCGGGGGCGTAGATCTCCTCTCCCCGGTAGGTGAGGGAGCCGGTTACCTTCACGCCCTCGATGAGATCGTTCATCCGGTTGATGGTGCGGAGAAACGTGGATTTCCCGCAGCCGGAGGGCCCGATGAGGGCCGTGATATTGTGCTCTGGAATGTCCAGGGAGATACTTTTCAGCGCGTGGGTCTCCCCATAATAGAAGTCCAGATTCCTTGCAGAAATAATGGGTTCAGCCATGGATTAGCTCCTTTTCAGTCTCCGGCCGAGAAAACTGGCGGAAAAGTTGATGAGAACCGTGAGGATCAGCAGAATGGTGGCGATGGAGAAGGCGACGGAGAAGTCCGCGTTTTCCTTGGCATAGTGGTACAGGGCCACCGTGAGGGTGGCACCTGAGGCGCTGGCCATGCGGTCCAGAGAGAAGTTCTGCATCGCCATGCTCATGCCGGCGGTGTACATCAGTACCGCGCTCTCGCCCACCACCCGGCCCACCGCCAGGATGCACCCTGTTACAATCCCGTCCACAGAGGAGGGCAGCACCACCGTGCGGATCATGTGCCACTTTCCGCTGCCAAGGCCCAGGGCACCTTCTCGGTAGGACTGGGGCACGGTTTTCAAGCTCTCCTGGGTGGACCGTATGATGGTGGGCAGGATCATGATCACCAATGTCAGGGAGCCGGCCAGCAGCGTCTTTTGCAGTTTCAATGCCGTGCAAAAGAGGATAACTCCTACAAGGGCATAGATGATGGAGGGGATCCCCGCCAGCGTCTCGGAGGCAAACTCGATGGCCGCCACAAACCGCCGGTTCCGGGCGTACTCGGTGAGATACACCGCCGCACCCACCCCCAGCGGAATGGACACCACCAGGGACACCACGATGACGAACACCGTGTTTTGAATGGCCGGGAGGATGCCCACCGTGCCTTGAATGACACTTTCCGCGGTGGACAGGAACTGCCAGCTGATGCCGCCGATCCCTCGAAACAGGATGTACCCGATGAGAAACAGCAGAAGAGAGGCGGTAATCCCCGCGCACCCGTACAGGATGCCCCAGCCTATGATTTCATAGAGCTTTCGTCTCATGTCAGGCCTCCTTCTCCCGCTTCAAAACCAGGTTCAAAAAGGCGTTGATCAGCATGATGAAGAGAAACAGCACCAGACCAACGGAGAACAGCGCCTGCCGCTGCAAGCTGCCGTCCTGGGAGTAGTTCAGCTCGATAGAGATGCCGGTGGTGAGAAAACGCACAGACCGGGTGAGGGCCGGCATGTTGGCCACGTTCCCCGCCACCATCATGATGGCCATGGCCTCTCCGATGGCCCGCCCGATCCCCAGCACCACAGCGGCGGCGATGCCGCTTTTCGCTGCGGGAGCGGAAATCCGGAAATAGGTCTCCAGTTTGGTAGCCCCCAGGGCCATGGACGCCTCCTCGTACTCCTTGGGCACCGCCTCCAGAGCCGTCTCTGAGAGGGAGATGATGGAGGGCAGGATCATCACGGCCAGCACCAGGATGGCGGCCAACAGGCTGTCCCCGGCGGGCAGATGGAGCGCATTTCGAAGCGCCGGGACCAGAACGCACATCCCTACAAGGCCGTATACCACCGATGGGATCCCCGCCAGGAGACTCACCGCCGGCCGGAGCAGGTTTGCCAGCCTCTTTGGGGCGGCCTTGGCGAGAAACACCGCTGTAAAGAAGCCGATGGGCACCCCGATGACGATGGCCCCGGCGGTGCCGTAGATGGAGGTGAGAATCAGGGGGAGAATCCCGTACTGATCCTGGCTTGCGGACCAGGTCTTGCCGAAGAGGAAGGGGAAGAGGCCGATCTCCCGAATGGCCGGAATGCCGGAGAGGACGAGGTAGACGGTGATGACCAGCACAAATCCCACTGCCACCAGGCCGCAGAGGGTAAAGAGGACCTGCATGGCCCTCTCTACCGCTTTTGCTCGCGCCTTTCTCATGTCAGTTGGGGTAGACGGCGCCTGCTGCAGTGATATATTCCGCCGCCTCCGAGCTCATGGCGAAGTCGAGAAATGCCTGGGCCGCTTCGGAGAGCGCGGTGCCCTCTTTTGTTACCATCACAAAGGGGCGCTGAATGGTGTAGCTCCCGTCCTTGACGGTGGCCTCGCTGGGGGTGACGCCGTTTACCTGGACGGCGGTGACGCTGCTGTCCACGGCGGAGAGGGAGGCATAGCCGATGGCGTTCTCATTGGAGGCCACATTCCCGATGACATCGCCGGTGGAGCCGTACTCGTTGGTGTAGGTGCAGGCACCCTCCACGCCCACGATCTCCTCAAAGGCGCTGCGGGTTCCGGAGCCGTCCTCACGGCCATAGACTGCGATGGGGGAATCCGCGCCGCCGAGGTCAGACCAGTTGGTGATCTTCCCGGTGAAGATGTCTGCGATCTGCTCCGTGGTGAGGTCCGACACCGGGTTCTTTGGGTTGACCACCACCGCCACGCCGTCCAGGGCCACCACATGGGCCACCGCGCCTTGGTCCACTTCCTCCTGCTTCAGCTCGCGGCTGGAGAGGCCGATGTCGCAGGTGCCGTCCAGCACACCGCTGATGCCGGAACCGGAGCCGGTGCCGGAGTAGTTCACGGTGATGTCCGGCTCCTTTGCCTTGAACGCCTCGGTGAGGGCCCCCATCACATCCGCCATGGAGGTGGACCCGTCCGTGTTTACCGTGCCGCCCTTCTGGCTTCCGGAACATCCGGCGAGCATAGAGAGGGCCAAAACCGCCGCCAGCACAGGTGCGATAATCTTCTTCATTTCAAATGTCTCCCTTGCTTTTTGTATCCCTGCCTCGGGTACGGGCCCATCGTAGCCCCGAAAGATCAAAGGTGTTACCGCACTTGTGTAAAATGGAGGTAAAATCCGGACCTGTTCGCTCCCGGGAATCGTACTGCGGGATGGGAGAGAGGCAAAAAACAGCAAGGTGCAGTCCCGGAAGACTGCACCTTGCCGTACGTGCAAACTGTTCCCTTGTCCGGCCTGCGGGATGTCATTTCCCGCTTTTCCCCGTTTTCGCCGGTTTTTCCGTGGAAAAACGCGCTTGACAATCCCTCTCTATCCCGTATAATAGGATCAAGTCCTAATACTGGTTGAAGGAGGGGACCCTATGGCTACCCGTATGACGAGACAGCGGCAGCTGGTGCTGGACGCCGTCCGGGCGCGATGCGATCACCCCAGCGCGGATGACATCTACCTGGATGTGCGCCAGAAGGATCCCCGCATCAGCCGGGGGACCATCTACCGCAACCTGATGATCCTGGTGGAGCAGGGCGCCATCGTCCATGTGCGGGTGCCCTCCGCAGACCGCTACGATCTGCGGCTGGACCGGCACTGCCACATGTTCTGCACCGGCTGCGGCGCGGTAGAGGACGCCCCCATTCCCTATCAGCAGGAGTGGGACGAGAAAGCGGGAGAGGGGACCGGCTATGCGGTCACCCGGCACCGCACCATATTTGAGGGCCTGTGCCCCGCCTGTAGAGCAAAGGCGGCGGAAAGCGCCCCGACAAACTGAAAGGAGCGGCAAACCATGAGCAACAAGTACGCAGGCACCCAGACCGAGAAGAACCTGGAGGCGGCTTTTGCCGGCGAATCCCAGGCCCGCAACAAGTATACCTACTTCGCCTCCAAGGCCAAGAAAGAGGGCTATGAGCAGATCGCGGCCCTGTTCCTGAAGACCGCCGACAACGAGAAGGAGCACGCCAAGCTCTGGTTCAAGGAGCTGGGCGAGCTGGGCGATACCGCCCAGAATTTGAAGGCCGCCGCCGAAGGGGAGAACTTCGAGTGGACCGATATGTACGACCGGATGGCCCGGGAGGCCGAGGAGGAGGGCTTTACCGAGCTGGCCGCCAAGTTCCGGGGCGTGGCCGCTATCGAGAAGTCCCATGAGGAGCGCTACCGCGCCCTGCTGAAGAACGTGGAGACCGCCCAGGTCTTTGCCAAGAGCGGTGTCCAGGTCTGGGAGTGCCGCAACTGCGGGCACCTGGTGGTGG
>CANQII010000229.1 GCA_947623875.1 uncultured Oscillospiraceae bacterium | reverse complement strand
TACGGCACCGCCGAATCCCGCTCCAGTTTGTACACCCGCCGGATCACATAGCTGGACAGGGTGGCGTCCTCAAAAATGGCCCGATACTTGGGATCGTCCGCCACCCGCTGGCACGGGCTCAGCAGCCATTCGTTCTCCCGAATGGTCTGCACATCTCCTGCCTGGACCACCTTTTTCAGCTTCTCCATGCGCTCCTCGGTGGACATCTCGTGCGCAGCGGCTTCCGCAGTCATGAGGGCCTCGTCCATCAGTTCGTCCAGCACCTCGTCCAGGGACTGATAGTGCAGATAGAAGGTGGCCCGGGTGATCTCCGCCTGCCGGCACAGCGATGCCACGGTGATCTTCTCGTAG
Organism: uncultured Oscillospiraceae bacterium; assembly: GCA_947623875.1. Classification (GTDB taxonomy): domain Bacteria; phylum Bacillota; class Clostridia; order Oscillospirales; family Oscillospiraceae; genus Enterenecus. The sequence continues at coordinate 4,828 of CANQII010000229.1, read as the reverse complement.
GACTGCTCCTCCAGCAGCTCCAGAAGGGCGTCCTTCACCGCGTTTCGGGTGTACAGCGTCCGCCGGTCCAGCTTCCGGCCGGTTTCCGTTTTTTCCTGCATCGTTGTTTCCCCCTTATCAAAGTTCTTGACACATTTCAAAAGAGTGTATCAAAACGTCAGTTTTCTCAGGAAGCGTCTAGAAACGTTCGAATTTAAAAAAACTGTGCTTGTGCTTCCCGTCTGGAAAGAGTATAGTCCATTTCAGACAGGATGTCAAGGAAAAATTCCAACCGGAAAGAAAAAAGTTTTAGTGTACAAGAACGAATCCAAACGCTTATAAATGTCTTCCAGAGGAATTTTTCCAGACAGCCTTCCCCCATCGGCAGGGTACGGGCCGAGCAGAAAAAGTAAGGAGGAAATGTAATGTTGTATCCCATCCGCCTCGCACTCGGTATCAACATGGAGGACGTCATCGGCGTTCTCAACGCCATCAAGACGCACCTCATCGTCTTGGGCGTGCTGTTGGTCCTGGGCATTGTCGCTGTCATCGCAATGGCAGTGGTGAAGAGCATCAAGAAATCTCAGAGATACCTCATCCGCTGGACTTCCGTGCTGGCCATGCTGCTGGCCATCGTGGTAGTGGTCAACATGGTGCTGTTTGGCCCCATGAACAACCTCATCAACCTGGCCATGACCCCCGCCGCCGTTGTCTCCGATGCCACCACCGAGGCCGCCACCAAGGTTGCCGAGCAGGTGGCCGCAGAGGGCTTCGTCCTGCTGGACAACGACGGACTGCTTCCCCTGCCCGCCGAGGCCAAGAAGCTGAACCTCTTCGGCTGGGCCTCCACCAACCCCCTGTATAGCGGCGGCGGCTCCGGCGGCATCAATGCCGTGTACGATGTCGTCCCTCTGAAGGATGCTCTCATCAATGCCGGTTATGAGCTGAACGAAGAGCTGGAGAAGTTCTACAACGATTTCAACAGCGGCCGCGCTGCCATGACCATTGAGTCCCAGAGTTGGGACCTCCCCGAGCCCCCAGCGGACACCTATCCCGCCTCCCTTCTGGACAACGCCAAGTCCTTCTCCAATGTGGCCGTAATCATTCTGGGTCGCGCCGCCAGTGAGGGCCACAACGACCTGCCCATGGATGTGAGCCAGGTGGGCTACAACAACAACTCCGACGCCTACGAGGACTTCCCCGCCGGCACCCACTATCTGCAGCTCTCTCAGTCCGAGCGCAACATGGTGGATCTGGTGTGCAGCAACTTTGACGACGTCATCGTGCTGTACAACGGCTGCAACCCGTTTGAAATGGGCTTTGTGGAGGAGTATCCCCAGATCAAGGCCGCCATCTGGTGCGCCGGCCCCGGCAACGTGGGCTTCAACGCCCTGGGCAAGATCCTGAAGGGCGAGATCAATCCCTCCGGCCACCTGAGCGACACCTTCCTCTATGACATGACCAAGGCCCCCTGGTGGAACAACGCCGCCAAGGTGGACTACAGCAACCTGACGGATATGGCGGTAGACGGCATGAACGCCGGCAAGCCCCAGAAGTACTCCCCCAGCTTCGTCAACTACGTGGACGGCATCTACGAGGGCTACAAGTTCTATGAGACCGCCTATGACATCGGCATGGAGGGCTTCGACTATGACGCCGTGGTCCAGTACCCCTTCGGCTTCGGCCTCAGCTACACCACCTTTGACCGCACCATGACCATGTCTGAGTCCAACGGCCAGATCACGGTGAACGTGGAAGTCACCAACACCGGCAGCATGGCCGGCAAGGACGTGGTGGGCGTCTACTACAATCCCCCCTATACCAACGGCGGCATTGAAAAGAGCACCGTGAACCTGATCCAGTTCGGCAAGACTGACATTCTGGAGCCCGGTGCCAAAGAGACCCTCACCATGACCTTCTCTGTAGAGGACATGGCCTCCTACGATTACATCACGGAGCAGGCATACGTTCTGGAGTCTGGAGACTACGTGATCTCCATCCGCTCCGACGCCCACACCGTCCTCGCCTCCGATACCTATCACCAGGACAGCACTGTGGTGTACAACGGCAGCAATCCCCGCTCCTCAGACAAGATCGCTGCCACAAACCTCTTTGCCGAGGCCCAGGGCAATGTCACCTATCTCTCCCGCAAGGACAACTTCGCCAACTACGCAGAGGCGACCGCAGCCCCCGCCACCCTGGAGATGCCCGCAGACCAGGTGGCCACCTACGAGCTGAACGCCAACTACGACTTCGACAAGTACATCGACCCCAACGACACCATGCCCACCACCGAGGCCAAGAACGGCATGCGGCTCTACCAGATGCGGGGCAAGGACTACAACGATCCCGATTGGGAGAAGCTGCTGGACCAGCTCTCCGTCTCCGAGATGCTGAACCTCACCTCTATGTGCGGCTACCAGACGCCTGCTGTGGACTCCGTGGGCAAGGTTCAAACCAACGACGCAGACGGCCCGGGCGCCATCACCAACAACTTCTCCGGCTCCGGCTCCATCGGCTTCCCGGTGGCCACCGTTCTGGCCTGCACCTGGAACCAGGAACTGGCGCGAGAGTACGGCCGCACCATGGGCCAGATGTCCCGGGAACTGGACGTGGCCGGCTGGTATGCCCCCGGCATGAACATCCACCGCTATCCCTTCGGCGGCCGCAACTATGAGTACTACTCCGAGTGCGGCGTGCTCTCCGGCCTTATGGCGGGCAATGCCGTCGCCGGCGCTGCAGAAAAAGGCGTATACGCTTACATTAAACACTTTGCGTTATATGATGGTAACTATAAAATGGTTTGCATATGGTCTAACGAGCAGGCCATCCGTGAGACCTATCTGAAGCCCTTCGAGATCTGCGTCAAGCAGTTCGGCGCCAACGCCCTGATGGTCTCCTGGAACTACCTGGGCACCACCTGGACCGGTGAGTGCTCCAACCTGCTGAACACCGTCCTCCGGGATGAGTGGGGCTTCCGCGGCCTGGTGGAGTCGGACTACTTCCGGGACAACGGCCACGGCTTTATGAACGCTGATGCGGCTCTGGCCAACGGTATGGACGGCATGCTCTCCACCTACGGCGCAGGCCCCAACCTGCCCCACGATGCAGCCAACCCCAGTGCCAGTACCGTGAAATACCTCCGCAATGCCAGCAAGAACATCATGTACACCGTAGTGAACAGCTGGGAGTATGAGACAGATCCCGCCGCTGCCGCCATGCCTGGCTGGCAGAAGCTCACCATCGGCATCGACGTGGCCCTGGGCGTGGCCATCGTCGCTCTGGAGGCCTTCGTGATCCTGAACAGCCGCAAGAAGGCCAAAGCTGAGAAATAACACACCCTCCTACTTTTCCAAGCGGCAGAGGCCGGGTCCCTCGGGGCCCGGCCTCTGCCGTCTTTTTTCGGATGCAGCTGCCCTCTGCCCCGTATTTTCCCTGTATTTCGGGTTGTATAACGGCGTCCAGTATGCTATCATGACAGCAGTTCTGAACATCATGGATGCAGAGGATGATACCGATGGACACAGAGGACGGTCTTACCAACGGGGAGTACGAAGAGCTGTGCGCCGATATGCGGGCTGTGAATGAACAGTACTTCGACCTCTACATTAGAGATCTCTCCAAGACGCGGATCTCTCGGGCAAAGGTGAACCAATACCTGGGCGATGTGGATGTCTTTCTGAACGACTACCTCCTCCGGTATTCCATCCACACCATGGTGGAGGGGCCCAGGATGATCGCAGACTACCTGGGAGACTTCTTCATCAAGAAGCTTCCCTGGTCCACCCCGGCCTCCATCAAGACAACGGCGACAAGCCTGAAGAAGTTCTACGAATGCATGCTGCGGCACGGGAAAATTCCCCAGGCGGACTACGATTTTCTCTGCAGTGAGATCCGAAAGAACCTGGCCAAGTGGTGCAAGTTCTGCGAGGCGTACAACACGCCGGAAAAGCCGGAGATCGATGATCCGGACGGCCCCCTCATCTTCTACCTCTGATCACTGCGCGTCTCCGCCTGCACACGGGGCTTCACGGGACGGCGTGCGGAGATCTGGCAGAGGAATCACAACGAGCGCGGCATTGCGGTCTGGCGCCCAAGGCCATTCGCCGGCATGTGGACAACGCAGACCTGTATCTGAATCAGTTTCTCATTTCGGAGCATATCGAAACCATGGAGAATGGCACCTGGAAGATCGGCTCCTTCTTGGGGTACTACTACATCCGCAAGTGCCTGTGGTCTACGCCTGCGAACATCAAGACCACCGCAGCCAGCATCAAGAAGTTCTACAAGTCCATGCTGGACCACGGGAAGATCCAAAAGAAGGACTACGCAATTCTCTGTGATGAGATCAAGGCCGATATGGATGAGTGGTGCAGAGGCTGCGCCATGTACAACGACCCGGATGCGGACAATCCGTTTGCCCCCGGCCACCACTATTTCTACTGAACCCCGGCTCTGCCCGCACCTTTTCCATAAGGCCGTCTCGCTGGATCCCCCTGCGCACGAATCGGCGTCCCGGGATGCGGCAAATGGCATGTCTCTTCCGGGCACATGCTGCCTTGACGGCAGTTTCCATCACAGACACAGAAAGGATTGCTTCCCATGATCTTCGCCGATGACCTCACCTATGAGGAGTATGAGGCCGCCTGCGACAAAGAGCAGGAGAAAAACCAACAGTACCTGGACCTGTTTGAGCAGGATCTCAAGGCCGCCAAGCTGTCTCCGAAAACGATCAGCAAACACCTGGACAACTTGGACTTGTACCTCAACCTGTACCTCCTCCGGGAGGACGTCTATGCCATGGAGGACGGCGTCGGCATGATAGACTCCTTCCTGGGCTATTTCTATA
>CANQII010000228.1 GCA_947623875.1 uncultured Oscillospiraceae bacterium | reverse complement strand
CTGGACCCCATGGCCACCGGCGTGCTGCCTGTCTTTCTGGGCAGGGCCACAAGGGCAGTGGAGTTCTGCGCCAATGCAGACAAGGAGTATGTCTTTGATCTGCAGTTGGGGGTGATCACCAACACCCAGGACGCCACCGGAGAGGTGCTGGAGACCCGTCCGGTGCATGTCTCCCAGGCAGACCTGGAGGCGGTCCTCCCCCAGTTTCGCGGTCCCATCGCCCAGATTCCCCCCATGTACTCCGCCATCAAGCGGGACGGGAAAAAGCTCTATGAACTGGCCCGGAAGGGAAAGGAAGTGGAGCGGGAGCCCCGGCACATCGAGATCCGCTCCCTGGAGATCACAGAGCGCCTGGCCCCGGACCAGTACCGGCTGCAGGTACACTGCTCCAAAGGCACTTACGTGCGCACCCTCTGCCACGACATCGGCGGGGCGCTGGGCTGCGGCGGCATGATGTCCGCCCTCCGGCGCACCATGGCGGGAGGCTTCACCCTGAAAAACGCCGTCTCCCTGGAGCAGGTCCAGGCGGCGGTGGACCGGGGCGAGGGGGCGTCTCTGCTCCGGCCGGTGGACAAGGTGTTCAAGGACCGGCCTGCCCTGATGGTGCCTCCCTCCCTGGAGCAGCGGTTCCGCTGCGGCGCCGCCATCCCGGTACAGGGCGCCACAGACGGGGAGTACCGGCTGTACAGCGAGAAAAAGGCCTTTCTGGCGCTGGTGCAGGTCTCCAACGGCACTGCCGTGACCGTAAAGAATTTCTTTGAGGTGAAGTGATCCATGGCAAAACGCGTCATCGCGTTGGGTTTTTTTGACGGCGTCCACCTGGGCCACGGCGCCCTGCTGCGCACCACCGTGCAGCGGGCCCGGGCGCTTCAGGCGGAGCCCGCGGTGCTCTCCTTTGATAACCACCCCTTGAATATCATCCACCCAGGGGTGCAGGTGCCTCTCATCAACACCCCGGCAGACCGGGAACAGCTGGTGCGCCGGTACTACGGCATTGACACAGTGCTGCTGCTCCCCTTCACCCGCAGCCTCATGGAGATGGACTGGCGGGACTTTATCGATCACACCCTGGTGGACCAAGGCGCCGTCCATGTGGTGGCGGGAGAGAACTTCCACTTCGGCTACCGGGGAGAGGGCACGGCGGACAAGCTCCGGGCGTACACCGCATCCCACGGCATCGGCTGCGACATCATCCCGGAGGTGCAGATGGACGGAGAGGCGGTGTCCTCCACCCGGATCCGGGCATTGCTGGCCAAGGGAGATCTGGAGACCGCCAACCGGTATCTGGGGCACCCCCACTGCCTCAGCGGCACGGTGCGCCACGGCAAGGCCCTAGGGCGTACCATCGGCATCCCCACCGCCAACCTGGCCCTTCCCGATGGGCTCCAGTCTCTCCCCTACGGGGTGTACGCCTGTCTCTGCCAGCTTCCGGACGGGGCAGAGCCCATGGCGGTGGTAAACATCGGGGTGCGGCCCACGGTGGCAGACGGGAACTACGTCTCGGTGGAGGCCTGGATTCTGGACTACCACGGGGATCTGTATGGCCAGCCCATCACCCTGGACTTCTACCGCATGCTCCGGCCGGAGCAGCGCTTCCCCAGTCTGGAGGCCCTCCAGGCAGAGATCCGCCGCAATGCCGCCGAGACCGTGTCCTATTTTCAGACATTGAGAGGATCTGCTGCCCTATGATCGCAACGATTGCAAACGTCATCCTGGTCTTGATCGGCTCCACGGTTGGCCTGCTCTTCAAGAACCTGATCAGCGAAAAACTGCTCACCGCCCTCACCAACGCACTGGCCCTGTGTGTGCTGGGCATTGGCATCTCCAGCCTCATCGGCACCCAGGACATGCTCTGCGTCATCGTGTGCATGGTGGCGGGCACCGTGCTGGGCAACGCCCTCTCCATCGATGACAGGCTGGACGGCCTGGGAGACTTTCTCCGCACCAAATTCATCCACGAGTCCGGCAACAGCCGCTTCACCGAGGGGTTTGTGAACGCCTTTCTGCTCTTCTGCGTGGGGGCCATGTCCATCACCGGGTCCATTGAGGCGGGGCTCAACCACAACTACGAGATCATCCTCTCCAAGGGGGTCATCGACGGGGTGAGCGCCGTGTCCTTTGCCGCCACCATGGGCATCGGGGTGGTGTTCTCCACCGTACCTCTCTTGCTCTATCAGGGCGGCATCACCTTGCTCGCCGCCTTTGCCGGCAACTACATCCCCACCCCGGTGATCACCGAGATGACCGCCGTGGGCGGGGCCCTCATCGTATCTCTGGCCATCAACATGATGGGCCTGGGGAAAGAGAAGCTGAAGGTGGCCAACATGCTGCCCGCCATGTTCCTCCCCATCGCGTACATCCCCCTGGCCAATTTCCTCTCCAGTGCCCTGTCCTCCCTGACGGGCCTTTTCGGCTGAATCACAACGGCATCCCACATTTGGAAAGGAGGCGCCCCCATGTCCTGGAGCACCGTCTATCCCCGCCCTCAGATGCGGCGGGACAGTTTTCTCCCCCTGGCAGATCACTGGACCTTGAACGGCAAGCCCATCCAGGTCCCCTGGCCCCCGGAATCTCACCTCTCCGGCTGGACGGACCCGGTGCCCACACGGCTCCGGTATGAGACCAGCTTCACCCTGCCGGAGGGCTTTCTCCCCGCAAGACACCGGCTTCTGCTCCACTGCGGGGCGGTGGACCAGGTGGCGGAGGTGTTCTGCAATGGGGTCTCCGTGTGCCGCCACGAGGGCGGGTATCTCCCCTTCTCCGGGGACATCACAGACCAGTTAAAGCCCGGCGAGAACCAAATCACCATCGAGGCCGTGGACACCCTCTCCAGGAAGTACCCCTACGGCAAGCAGAGCAAGCGCCCCCACGGCATGTGGTACACCCCGGTGTCCGGCATCTGGCAGCCGGTGTGGCTGGAGGCGGTCCCAGACACAGGCGCCATCCGGGGCATCCGCATCACCCCGGACCTTCAGGGGATCACGGTGGAGGCGGACACAGACGCCAAAGTGTTCACCCTGGAAGTCCCCATCGAGGGGCTGAAAGTCCGCTGCCAGGGCAAGACTCATCTCCGGCTGAACCGGCCCCATCTCTGGACCCTGGAGGACCCCTACTTATACAGTTGTGTCATCTCCACAGACACAGACCGGGTGGAGAGCTACTTCGCCCTGCGCACCGTTACCACCGGCAAGATCAACGGCCAGGTGCGGATCCTGCTGAACGGACAGCCCATCTTCCTCCACGGGGTGCTGGACCAGGGATACTTTGAGGACGGCCTCTTCCTCCCCGCCGATCCCACGGACTATGACCGCGATATTCTCCGGATGAAGGAACTGGGATACAACACGCTCCGCAAGCACATCAAGGTGGAGCCAGAGCTCTTCTACTACGCCGCAGACCGGCTGGGCATGCTGGTGCTCCAGGACATGGTAAACAGCGGCGGATACAGCTGGCTCTGGGACACGGTGGTGCCCACCTTCGTGTCCAAAAAGCGCTGGGACCGCTGGCCCGGCAGCGCCAGGCGGCGGCGGATCTTCGAAAATCATGTCCGGGACACCCAGCGGCACCTCTACAGCCACCCCTGCATCGTGGGCTACACCATTTTCAACGAGGGCTGGGGCCAGTACGACTCAGACCGGATCTCCGCCAACGCCAAGGCGGAGGACCCCACCCGCTTTGTGATCGCCGCCTCCGGCTGGTTTGCCCAGAAGGGCGGAGACGCCCAGAGCGAGCATGTGTACTTCAAAACCCGGGTGCTGGAGGCAACGAAGCCGGGGAAATTCCTGTTTCTCAGCGAGTGCGGCGGCTTCACCCGGAAGATCGACGGCCACACGCAGCAGGGCAAGAAGGACTACGGATACGGGGATGCGGACACGGAGGAGGCGCTGGTGTCCAGGCTCCAGGACCTCTACCACACCATGGTGATCCCCTCCATCGCCAACGGCCTCTGCGGCTGCATCTACACCCAACTCAGCGATGTGGAGGGGGAGATCAACGGCCTGTACACCTGGGACCGGGCGGTGCGGAAGGTACCTCCAGAGCCCATGCTGGCCCTGGGGGAGGAGATCGGGTTGGCTTTGGACCAGGCCTGCACCCAGAAAGACAAGTAAGAGACAGCGGCCCGGACGCAAGCGATTGCGTCCGGGCCGCTATTATTATGTTATTCGAGCAAAGTGGACGCTCAGGGCAGGAATTTCTCGAAGATGATGAGGCAGCCCTCCGCCTCCAGCTTCTCCATGGTCTCCCGGTCCCGCACGGTCCAGCTCACCTCGCGGATCCCCCACAGGTCCCGGCTGAGCTTGAGAGACAGCTTGTTCCGGTCCTTGTAGTTGTACGCGATGAAGTCCGGCCGGGACACGGAGGAGGACAGCAGGTTGGTGGCGGCAAAGGCCATGGGAAGGGTGAGGTTATTCTTCTCCTTCATAAAGTCTGTGCTGAGCTGGCCCCGGCACACCTCGGGACGGTTTTTCACCAGCCAGGAGATGCACTGGGGGTGGAAGGACTCGATGCAGTAGTCCAGTTTGGGATACTTGTCTATCACCGCCATGGCGGCGCTGGCCAGTTCTGCCGCATTGTTCTCATCCTTCAGCTCGATGATCAGCGGGGCCTTGCCCTCAAAGAGCTCCAGCACGTCCTCCAGGAAGGGGATCTTCTCTTCGGTGCCCTCCAGCCGGTACTGATCCAGCCCCGCCGCAGTGCACTGGGACACCTTTACGTCCTTGCCGCAGGTGCGGAGAAGGGAGTCGTCATGGATCACCGCCAGCCTCCCGTCTACCGTGAGGTGGATGTCCAGCTCCGCCCCGTATCCGTGCTCCAGCGCCCGGCGGAAGGCGGCCATGGAGTTCTCCGGGATGCCGTTGGGCTTGTCATGGAGACCCCGGTGGGCGTAGCGGTATTTCTCCAGCACCGCCCAGGCCGGGTGGCCTTTCCGGCCCCGCAGGGTGAGCAGATACAGGCCTGCGGTCACCGCAGGGGCCAGCGCCGCCGCCCGTACCAGTCCTTTTTTCAGTTTGCCTTCCCCATCTTTCATTGTGATTCGCGCTCCTCTTGCTGTTTGCTATTGTTTTCTACGAGGGATCTGTGTACGATCTTGTCCGCAAAGGCGCTGCGGCCTTGTGGGGCATACCAGGTTTCAATCCGAAAGGCCCTCCAGAAACTCCTCCAGATCCTCATCCTCCAGCCCGCACTCATCC
>CANQII010000227.1 GCA_947623875.1 uncultured Oscillospiraceae bacterium | reverse complement strand
GCCACAGTTGCTTCTTTGGAATTCCAAAGCGCCGCGGCTTCCTTTGTTGTCATGAAGTCGTCCATTTCCTCGCCTCCGTCCTAATAATTAAGCGATACGAATGATTAAGCGATACGAACTTCGAAAAAACAGGTATGAGACCTTCAACGAGTCTCTGTGTTCGCAGACTTCCAAGCCAAACTCTACCTCTGCTAGTATAAATCAAAATCTCCACAAAGTCAAGCGCATTATTGAAATCTGCAATTGCTGGTGCGCTGGCGCAAAGGAGCAAAGGTGCAAAGCCCCGAGATTCCAAAGCTGCCCGAAGACTCCCTTTGCTGCAGAGGGAGTGGGGATCTGGGAACCCAATGGTGCCTGGCCATCTGAAGTTGTGAGAATTCCTTTTCAAATGCAGACAGGGCGTGTATAATTCTGAGAGAACTATTGGAACGGAGGAACTTGCCGTGAAGATCGTCGGCGTAGACATCGGGACCACCACCATCAGCATGGTGGTGGTAGAGGAAGACAGCCTGGAGGCTGTGGAGAGGCACACAATCCCAAACAACTGCTTCCTGTCCGGCCGGCCCTGGGAGCGGGTCCAGGATGCGGAGGAGATCGTCCGCCGGGCAAAAGAAACGCTGGATCAGATCCTCGATGAATATCCAGACATCGCAGCCATCGGCCTCACCGGACAGATGCACGGCATCGTCTATGCGGATGCGGCAGGCAGAGTATTGAGCCCGCTGTACACCTGGCAGGACGGGGGCGGGAATCAGCCCCTGTCCGATGGCAGGTCCGTCTGCAGTATTCTGTCCGAGGAATACGGCATCACCGCCGCCACTGGATACGGTATGGTGACGTACCTGTACCACTGCAAGACCGGAGAGGTCCCTGCAGGTGCGGCATCCATCTGCACCATCGCAGACTACTTCGGCATGGTCCTCACCGAGCGTACCACACCCCTGGTCCATATCAGCCAGGCGGCCAGTCTGGGCCTGTATGATCTTCAGAACGGGGCCTTTCTGCTGGAAATCCTGGGTCAGTGCGGTGGCAACCCGGACCTGGCCCCGGAGATCACGGCTGATGCGGTACCGCTGGGGACCTATCGCGGGATCCCGGTCTGCGTCTCTCTGGGAGACAACCAGGCCAGCTTTCTGGGCACTGTCCGGGATGGGGCCAATACAGTGCTGGTGAATGTGGGAACGGGAGCGCAGGTCTCTGTGCTCTCGGCATACCCATATGCAGGGCATGGCATCGATGCCAGACCCTTTACCAAGGACGCCTATCTGCTGGTTGGCGCCGCCATCTGCGGCGGCGCTGCCTATGCTGCCCTGGAACAGTTCTTCCGGTCGTACGCCGTGGCGGCCGGTGCCCTGGATGTCCCTCAGTACGCTGTGATGAAGAGGCTTCTGGAGCAGCAGACAGACCCAGCGGAGACTCTCATGGTAAAGACCACCTTCCTGGGTACCCGGGAGAACCCCGATGAGACCGGCTCTATCTCTGGCATCACCATCGTCAATTTCCACCCGGCTGCCCTGATCCGGGGTACCCTGAACGGTATGGCGGAGGAACTGCACGGCCTGTATCAGGTTTTGCAGGAGCGGGCGGGCATCAGCCGGAGCAAGCTGCTGGCCTCCGGAAACGGGGTGCGCAGAAACGAGTTCCTGCAGAAAATCCTCGGCGATACCTTCGCTCTGCCCTGTACCGTTCACCCCAGCGAGGAGGAAGCCGCCTGTGGTGCCGCCATCTGCGGGATTGCCATGCGGAAGGGGACCGGCCTGGAGCGGTGGCTGCTGCAATCCTGAAATCCCAAAATCGCCATGGGGGCGGAATTGGTGAAACGTTTCACGAACTTGGCCCCCACGCGAATTTTGCATCATTGAGAAACATCGGGCGGGAGGCTGCTGGCCTCCCGCCCGATCCATTATCCGCGGATGAAATTGGGATTGTACACGATGTTGCCGTGTCCCGGTGCCGCCTTGGCGTTGGCGATGAGGCCGGTGCGGCCCAAAAACTCCATGGGCACCCGATCCGCCGTGCCGTCCAGGATGCGCTGGCAGAGGTTGATGTTCTCCTGGATGATCTCAGGAACCCCTTTGCCGTCTCCGTGGGAGAGAAGAACGGTGTCGAAGCGGCCGGCGAGAAGTGGTTGGAGGCGGATGAGGCTGGCCTGATACTCCTCTATACTGGTGGAGTAGGAGTCAAAGAGGAAGGTGAAGGAATTGCAGGCGTCTCCCAGCAGAAGCATCCGCTCCTCCGGGATGAGCATCACCATGCTGCCCCTGGTGTGGCCGGGGCAGGCGAAGATCTCGATGGAGATCCCGCCGAGGTCAAAGAAATCGCCTTCATGGAGATCGTGGTATGCCGAGATGGGCTGGAAAGGCGTGAAGTCCTTCTCCGGATCCACCGTCTCGCTCTCCGGCCCCATCATGGGCAGGCAGGTCATCCGAAACGCATGGGTGGCGTGCTCCTGGTAGATGTAGGCGTCCTCTTGGCTGATGTACACGTTCTCCGGCGGGAACTCAGAGGCGCCCATGGCGTGGTCCACATGGCCGTGGGTGAGCAGGACGACCACCGGCTTCTTTGTGAGTTCCTCGACCAACGGGCGGAAAAACCCAATGCCGCTGCCGGAGTCCAGCACAGCGGCCTGCCGCTCCCCCTCCACCAGATAGATCAGCTCGCCGGAGGGGGCGAAGATGCGGGTGATGCGGTCTGATACGGTTTCGGTTTTGAAGGCGGGAACAGACATGGAAAGAACTCCCTTCCAAGGATTTGACGTGCCAAACTGTCTCAGACTGTGGCCACCAGGATGCCGTCCATCGCTTCAAACTGGAGAAACGGCACATCGCCGAACTGCTGCTCCACAAGCCACAGCAGACGGCTGGGATTGTATCCGGTGTCTGTGCCGTACTCCACCACCAGCCGGTTCTCCCGGACCCGGACCCCAACGCCCCGCAGTCCAGATTCTGGGCCGGCGTCCAGGATGTAGTCTGCGATGTAGTCCTGTACGGTGCGCATCTCATCATAGGAGTATTGTACCTGCCGGATTTCCACCTGGATGTCTGGGGAGACGGGCGGCAGATTTACGGACCCCGGGGCGCAGGTAACTGCTACCACCACCTTGCCGTCCTCCAGGTAGATGCCGCCGAAGAGATCCCGGTCCAGGGTGCGCTCCACCTGGGCGATGAAGGCGTCTTGGGAGGCAATCGGGGCAATGGAAGTTACGGGATCCGGAGAGAGGGGTGTGCCCGGACGGGGCAACAATCGGTCTGAAAAGAGAGCAGCGGAGAGAAAGAGAATGGCAAAGCACGCCGCAGCCAGGGCGTACGCCAGGGGATCCCGGCGTCTCCTGGAGCGGGTCCGAGAGGGCTTGGCTCTCCTGGGCTTGGGGGCAACTGCGGCCTGGAGGGGCTTCTCCAGCTTTTCTGCGGCCTCAACCGGCACATCTGCTCCGGAGAGTTCCGGCCGGAGTTCCAGCAGCGCCGTAACCGGAAGGTGATACAGCTCCAGACAGTGGAGCAGCTCGGAGGCCTTGGGCTCGGATAAGTCCGTCTCCCACTTGGACAGGGTTTGCCGGGAGATATAGAGCGCATTGGCTGCGGCTTCCTGGGTGAGGCCGGCTTTCTTTCGGGCCTCTTTCAGCATGGTTCCAAGGGACATGGCGTACACCTCCTCTCTGTTCGCTGCGCTGTCTGTATTATAGGGCGCAGAGGGGAGGCTGTCAAGGGAAGAGGGGGAGATGAAATTTTTGCCGGGATGCTGTAAGATGAGGGGAGAAATCCATAGTACATAGGGGAAAGGAGGTGCAGCCTTGTTGGAGGATAGCAAGATCATCGCACTGTTCTTTGCACGGGCAGAGGAGGCGATCACGGCGCTGGCGGAGAAGTACGGGGCGGCTTGCGGCAGCATCGCGAGAAACATCTTGAAAGACAGCCAGGACGCAGAGGAGTGCGTCAACGACGCGTATCTGGCAGCCTGGAACACCATACCGCCCCAGAATCCCAATCCGCTGCGGGCATACCTGTTCCGCATCGTCCGAAACATCTCCATCGCGAAGTACCACGCCAACACTGCTGTCAAGCGCAACAGCAATTATGATGTGGCGCTGGAGGAGCTGGGAGACTGCATTGCGGCCTCCGGCACCGTAGAGCAGGAGGTCGCCGCAAAGGAATTGTCCCGGCTGATAGACCGCTTCCTCGCCGGGCTGGACGAAGAGAGCCAGATGCTGTTTGTCCGCCGGTACTGGTATGCAGACAGCATCCCAGACCTGGCAGCGCGGTTTCAGATCAGCGGCAACCATGTATCGGTGCGCCTCTCTCGGATCCGGGACAAGCTGCGGAAATATCTCAGGAAAGAGGGCTACTCCCTATGACACAAGCAACCAGAATCCTCTCAGATGGCATCACCAACATCAGCCCCGTGTACATCGAAAAGGCGGCAGAGTACACCGTACCCAGACGAGCGACTCGTGGGAGAAGGCGCAGGTTGCTGATCGCTGCCGCCATCGCAGCGGCGCTGCTTCTGGCGGGCTTCACCTTCGCCCCGGTGATTGCTCGGATGCTCAACGGGCGGACGGTAGAGTGGGACGAAGACCATCTCTTCTCCTCCGGCACGGCGGCCGTTCTGGCGGAGGTGCGGGACGGGCGGGTGTACTTCACGCTCGACAACACGGACATCACGGCGTACTGTTCGGAGGGCACCTATTTCCGCTACGATTTCCAGGACGAACAGGGCATCTCCCATGTCATCTTAATCGGCGGCGAGATCGATTCCGTGGGCTGGGCAGAGATCCTCTATCTCCCGGACGGCAGGCGGCTTGGCCACACGCACCTCGCCACCGAGGGAGAGGACCCCGCATGGTATGAGGCAGGCGTTGCGGCGGCCAATGAGGACTACGGATATGTCCCGCCAGACAGATCCGGCATGGATTCGCATGTATTCGAGACAGTGCCGGAGATCGTGGAGGACTGATCCCCTCTGGGCGCAGCACAGCGCAAATCCTCTGCAGAAAGAGAGATCCCCTGCCCGCAGCTGCGGGCAGGGGATTCCGCTACCAGTCTAATTCATCGTCATCGTAGAAGAGGATCTCATCGATGGTGAGGGGCCCTTTCTTCTGGCCGTCCATCAGCTTCCGGTAGTTCTTGCCGTCCACCACGATGGTCCGCTCCTCCAGCACCTTCTTCTTGCCGAAGAGGCCCGGTTTCTCCACCTCTACCATCACCTTTACCTTGTGCTTCATGGGGACACACCTCC
>CANQII010000226.1 GCA_947623875.1 uncultured Oscillospiraceae bacterium | reverse complement strand
CTGGACTTCTCCGGCTACGCCTGGTCCCGGTCCTACGGCGCACAGCAGCTCAGCAATGCCCTGGGCTTTGCCAGTACCATTGTATCAGCCCAGATCACCAAGTATTCCAACTACGGCAACCCCCTCACCATCGTGTTCTACACCGCCAACGGCCGGCAGTACACCATGACCACCAGCGCCCTGGTGCAGACCCTGCATCTCACCTCCTACCGCTACGACTTCGGCCCTGGCGGCGGGAACTACAAGGGCATTGTGGGCAGTGAGGAGGCGCCCATACTGCCGCCTGCCTCCCTGCCGGAAGAGGGCACCTTCCCGGCCTATGCGGTGAACGGCACCGGCGAGGTGGTTCCCCAGGGCCACAGCGTCTTCGTGCTGGACGGCAACGGCCAGATGGTGGAGATGTGCGGCAATCCCTATGTGATCACCGATGACAGCGACCTGCTCCGTCTGGACCCCGCAGGGGAGACGGAGGATCCCAAGACCGTGGTGGTGCAGGAGGACAAAGAAGATCCGGACGCCAACGCCAACCAGGCGGTGGGCGCGTTGTACTACGGCAACGACGGGGTGTTCATCATCTCCGGCAAGGGATTCGGCCACAACGTGGGGATGAGCCAGTACGGCGCCTGGATCATGGCGGAGCACGGCTATACATACGAAGAGATCCTGAAGTTCTACTATACCGGCATTACTGTGGGGTAAGTCCTTGAAAACATCTGACTTTTACTATGATCTGCCCCCGGAGCTCATCGCCCAGACCCCATTGGACCGGCGGGACGCCTCCCGGCTCATGGTGCTGGACAAGCACACCGGGGCCATCCAGCACAAGCACTTCTACGAGTTGCCCACGCTCCTGAAACCGGGAGACTGCCTGGTTCTCAACGACAGCCGGGTGCTCCCCGCCCGCCTCATCGGCCAGCGGCCCGGCGGCGGGGCAGCGGAGGTGCTGCTGCTCATAGACCGGGGAGACAAGGTGTGGGAGTGTCTCGTAAAGCCGGGGAAAAAGCTCCGGCCCGGGGCCAAGGTGTCTTTCGGCAACGGGGAGCTCACCGCAGATATCATCGGCGAGACAGACGGCGGCAACCGGCTGATCCGCTTCCACTATGAAGGGATCTTCCTGGAGATCCTGGAGCATCTGGGCCGCATGCCCCTGCCGCCGTACATCAAGGCGGAGCTCCAGGACGGGGAGCGCTATCAGACCGTGTACTCTAAGGTGGTGGGGTCTGCGGCCGCCCCCACCGCAGGCCTCCATTTCACGAAAGAGCTTCTGGCGGAGATCCAGGCCATGGGCGTCAAGATCTGCACGGTAACGCTGCATGTGGGCCTCGGCACCTTCCGCCCGGTGAAGGTGGAGAACATCGACGAGCACGAGATGCACGCCGAGTACTGCGTGATCCCACAGGAGACCGCAGACGTGATCAACGAGACGAAGCGCAGCGGCGGCCGGGTGATCTGCGTGGGCACCACGTCCTGCCGCACCCTGGAGAGCTGGGCGGCGGAGGACGGCACCCTGCAGGCCTCCGCCGGCTGGACCAATATCTTCATCTATCCGGGGTACCGGTTCAAGGTGCTGGACGGCCTTATCACCAACTTCCACCTGCCGGAGTCCACGCTGATCATGCTGGTCTCCGCATTGGCGGGCCGGGAGCATGTGCTGGCAGCCTACCAGGAGGCCGTGAAGGAGAGATACCGCTTCTTCTCCTTCGGGGACGCCTCCATCATTCTCTGAGGAGGACGCTATGTTTCAAGTCTTGAAGACAGAGGGACACGCCCGCCGGGGGGTGTTTCAGTGCGCCCACGGTACGGTGCAGACCCCGGTGTTCATGAATGTGGCCACCCGGGCCGCCATCAAAGGGGCGGTGTCCTCTCTGGACCTGAAAGAGGTGGGCTGCCAGATTGCCCTCTGCAACACCTACCACCTCCACGTCCGGCCGGGAGACCAGCTGGTGCGGGAGATGGGAGGCCTGCACCATTTTATGCACTGGGACGGCCCCATTCTCACAGACTCCGGCGGCTTCCAGGTGTTCTCCCTGGCCGGTCTCCGGAAGATCAAGGAGGAGGGGGTCACCTTCCACTCCCACCTGGACGGCCAGATCATCTTCATGGGGCCGGAGGAGTCCATGCAGATCCAGTCCCATCTGGGCAGCGACATCGCCATGGCCTTCGATGAGTGCGTGGAGAACCCCGCTCCCTATGACTATGCCAAGGCCTCCTGTGAGCGGACATTGCGGTGGCTGCAGCGGTGCAAGACAGAGCACGACCGTCTCAACAGCCTTCCAGACTGCGTGAATCCTCACCAGATGCTCTTCGGCATCAACCAGGGGGCCACCTACGAAGACCTCCGGATCTGGCACATGCAGCAGATCGCCCAGGTGGACTGCGACGGCTATGCCATCGGAGGCCTGGCGGTGGGGGAGCCCACCGAGGTGATGTACCAGATCATCGACGCGGTGGAGCCCTACATGCCGGCGGACAAGCCCCGGTATCTCATGGGGGTGGGCACCCCGTCCAACATCATTGAGGGGGTGGCCCGGGGCATCGACTTCTTCGACTGCGTCATGCCCGCCCGCAACGCCCGCCACGGCAAGCTCTTCACCTGGAAGGGCACCCTGAACATCAAAAACGAGAAGCACAAACGGGATGACCGCCCCATCGACCCGGACTGCAACTGTCCCGTGTGCCGGAACTTCTCCCGGGCCTATCTCCGGCACCTCATCACGGTGGAGGAGATGCTGGGCATGCGCCTTGCCGTGCTCCACAACCTCTGGTTCTATAATGAGCTGGCGGCGAAGATCCGGGAGGCCTTGGATGCGGGCACCTTTGATGCCTTCCGGGCGCAGTACTCCCAGGCTCTGGCCAAGCCGGCGCCGTAAAAAAGGAAAAATAGGGTCTTGTGCAAATCGAGCAAAGCCGTTATAATAGACACTGCGCGATTGAAAACCCCACATTACACTGGAGGAAGAGTACATTATGCAGATATTGTTTCTGGAAGCAGCCCCCACAGCCCAACAGGTAGGCGGCGCCGGTCTGCTCTCCATGATGATTCCCATGATCATCATGATCGCCGTCCTGTACTTCCTGATGATCCGCCCGGAGAACAAGCGGAAAAAGGAAGCCGAGGACATGCGCAACAGCCTGAAGGTGGGCGATGACATCACCACCATCGGCGGCATCACCGGTACCATCTGTGCGGTGAAGGAGAAAACCATCGTCCTGGAGACCGGCGCAGACCGGGTGCGCATCGAGTTCACCAAGTGGGCTGTTTCCAGTAAGGGCACCCAGGAGGCTGAGGACACCCAGGACACCAGCACGGACGACGACAAGAATAAGAAGGACAAAAAGGACAAGAAGAAGTAAGACCTGCCTTTCGTGCATATTCCGGCACCCCTTTTCGTATGGTGTACAGCAAACCATGAGGGAAGGGGTGCTTTTCATGCGCAAGTCTGAAACCCAGAGCGCCAACGCCGTGGAGAAGACCATCGCAGTGGTGCTGGGAGGGGGAATCGCCCTGGGCATCGCCGTGCTGGTGCTGCTGGCAGCGGCGGCTGCGGTGTCCGCAGGGGTTCTCCGGGAGGACACCGGGGCCCAGGTGACGGCGGCGGCCTGCATCATCGGGTGCTTTGTAGGAGGTCTCATCACCTGTATGAAATGGGGCAACTGCAGCCTGATTGCCGGCCTCGCCGCTGGGGCGGCGTGCTTTCTTCTGCTGCTGGCGGTGAGCCTGCTGCTCAGCGACTGCCTGGAGCTGGGCCTTCACGCCCTGACGGAATTGGCCTGCTGTCTCTGCGGCGGCGCCGCGGCGGGACTGCTCTGCGGGCGGAAGAGGCACGGCAAGAAAACGGCGGTGCGGCGAAAAGTCCGGGCGTAGGGAGAAACCGGGGGCGTTTGGAGGCAACCGCGCTTTTTTGCAGGATTTTTCGGCGGGAGGCCGGAAAAGTGCTCCAACGCCCCTTGACAGTCCCTTTCAAAATCTCTATAATTCATCAACTAGATTTCAAAGCTGAGCCGGCGGCTGCCGGCGGGCGGAAAGGAGATACTATGGCCACCAAACTATACAAACTTACCCAGGAGCGCCTGGAGGAACTGCAGACCGAGTACAACTATCTGAAGAGCGTCCGCGAGAAAGAGGTAGCAGACCTGATCAAAGAGGCCCGCTCCTTCGGAGACCTCTCTGAGAACAGCGAGTACGACGAGGCGAAAAATGAGCAGGGCAAGCTCTACGCCCGCATCGGTGAACTGGAAGCCATCCTGTCCAACTACGTGGTCATCGAAGAGAGCACCGAGCAGGAGCTGGACGCCATCCGGGTGGGCTGCAGCATCGAAGTAGAGGACATGGATACCGGGGAGCAGGAGACCTATCGTGTGGTGGGCTCCCAGGAGGCAGAACCCATGAAAGGATTAATCTCCGAGGAATCTCCCTTCGGCAAGGCGCTGATCGGCAAGGCCGTGGGAGACATCGCCGTGGTGGAGGCCCCGGTGGGCAATATCGAATACAAGGTGATCTCCATCAAGCGGTGAGCGCCGGGAGAACACCGGAACCATAATACTAAAGAGGAGACAATTATGGCTGATCAGGCAAACAACGCAGCGCAGCAGGCGCCCCAGGAGGAGAGCCAGAATCTCTCCGAGCTGCTGCAGGTGCGCCGGGACAAGCTGGCGGAACTGCAGGCCAAGGGGCAGAACCCCTTCGCCATCACCAAGTACAACGTGACCCACCACAGCGCAGACATCAAAGACAACTTTGAGGCGCTGGAGGAGCAGACGGTGTCCATCGCAGGGCGTCTCATGTCCAAGCGCGGCATGGGCAAGGCGATCTTCGCAGACCTGCAGGACGGCGCCGGCCGCATTCAGATCTACGTCCGCATCGACGACGTGGGAGAAGAAGGCCTGGCCGCGTTCAAGAAAATGGACATCGGCGACATCATCGGCGTGGAAGGCGTGGTGTTCCGCACCAGGCGCGGGGAGATCTCTGTAAAGGCAAAATCCGTTACACTGCTCTCCAAGTCTCTGCTGCCCCTGCCGGAGAAGTTCCACGGCCTCACGGATGTGGAGACCCGCTGCCGCCAGCGCTACGTGGACCTGATCGTAAACCCCGAGGTGAAGAAGAACTTTGAGATCCGCTCCAAGTTCATCAAGCACGTCCGGGATTTCATGGACGGCAGAGGCTTCATGGAGGTGGAGACACCGGTGCTGAACACCATCAGCGGCGGTGCTACCGCTCGGCCGTTTATCACCCACCAC
>CANQII010000225.1 GCA_947623875.1 uncultured Oscillospiraceae bacterium | reverse complement strand
CTCCACCAGGGGGCGGTAGTTCAGAGTGGAGCAGTCATCGATAAAGCGGTCCGCCTCGTCCATCATCACCAGCAGGTACTTGATCTCGTCCTCGGTGCTGCGGAGCCTCTGCTTGATGCTGCGGCAGAGCTGGCCCCAGTCCTCGGTCTCGCTGCCGGCGGGGAGGATGCCGGTGTCCGTCAGCTCCTGGGAGATCTTCTCGCAGGCCTGGCGGCTGTCCAGGTCCTTGATGTCCACAAACACCGCCCGCTGCTGCTGCCGGCCGTCCAGGTCTGAGCGGGCCTTCTTGAAGAGGGCGGACTTGCCCAGCTGCCGGCCGCCGTAGATCAGGTTCACGCCGCTGGGGTTCTTGATCTTCAGCAGCTCATCCCGCCGGCCGATGAAGATCTCCGGGGGCATGGTGTGGGAGGACTCCGCCACGTAGGGCTGGCAGTACGAGAAGGGCATGCCCACAGCCATGAGCATCTGGTTCACTGTGTTCTCGGTGTAGTTGTCCGCCAGGAAGCAGAGCAGCACCCGGTCCACCACCAGGTAGACGTTCTGCAGGCCGTTGGACTTCTTCTTCAGCTTCATGGCCAGGGCCCGGCGGTCCAGGTTGCCCAGGGCGCAGTCCACCAGGATCAGCTTGTTGCCGTTCAGCACGTCCAGGGCCTGGATCTTCCGGAAGAGGCGGTCGCAGTCGTGGGCGCCGTAGAGGCAGCAGACGTACATGCCGTCCTGCTCCAGGCCGGAGCCGAAGGCGGCGATGGGGTGCAGCGGCTCGCTCACCCCCATGGGGTTGGGCTCCTTGGTCGCCCGATAGACCTCCATGCGGGGATCCGGATCGAACTTGTACCGCTCCACCGTCAGGTTGTTCCAGCCCAGAAGGCCCAGCAGCTGCTGGATCTGGGGGGCGGTGGCGGACCGGCTGTTGTTCAGCCAGCCGTTGATGAGCTGGGAGGCGCCCTTCAAGTCCTTGTTGTGGATGATGCCCCGGCGGGCCAGCAAGGTGGCCACCTGCCGGCCGCTGTCTGAGACCCGCTCAAAATTCCGGGGGAAGCTGTTCCAGAACTGGTCCAGGTACTGCAGAGCCTGGGGCTGCTGGATCTCCATGGAGAAGTCCCCCACCCGAATGCGGTGCATCCAGTCCTCCGCCACCAGGAAGTTCTGCTGCTGGATCTGGGTGCGGATGGCATCTTCATACTCGGGGTGGGCGTCGAACTGGGCCTGATTGCCTGCCACCAGGGCGTCCAGTTCTCCGTCCAGCTGCTGCTCATACTGCTGGGCGCTGGCGTGGATCTGGTTTTCGGCCCGGGTCACAATCTCGTGGAAGAACCCGAAGTTGCCGGAGGCCTGGGCCCGGAGGAACCAGTACTTCACCGTGTTCTCCAGGTTGCAGCAGAAGTCGTCAGACTGCATGATCTGGCCGTAGTTCATGGCCAGGGCGTACATCTCCAGGAAGCTGCCCAGCTTCATGCGGGCCTGTCCCTCCGTCTGATCCCGGTACTCCTGCATCCGGTCCGGCACCTGCAGATCCTCTGCGGTGCCCTTGGCCCGGCGGTACTCCAGAATGCGGGCGGCGGTGCCGTAGTTGTTGCGGGTCTTCTCTTTCCCGTAGATCTCGTTGATGTGGTCCTGGTCCTCCATGCCGGCGCTCTCGCAGTGCCGGCGGATCCGGGCCAGGATGTGGAAGGCGGGCAAGGCGCAGAAGGTGCTGTCCAGCTCTGGGAGGAAGTGCTCGTCCAGCAGAACCGCATCTCCCCGGAGGAAGTCCGCATAGAAGAACTTCTCCAGGGTGGGGTCCCATTTGCCGTTCAAGCGGGCGATAAGCTCATCCGCCGCCGCCTTCACGATGGCATAGCCGGCCTGCTCCTCCACGCTGTCTGCCATAGCTATGGCATCCAGACAGGAGCCAGAGACTCTCCCCAGCCCGTCCAGGATCTTGGGCTGCAGCTGCTCGTACACCTGGCGGCCCTGGTCTGTGCAGTCCGAGTCCGCCCGCTGTTCCATGAGGTTGTACCAACGGCAGACGGTGTACAGCACAGAGCTGATGCTGGAGCGGAGGTTGTTCCGCTTGGAGCCCTGGAGCACGGCATTGGGCTTTTTCATCTGCATGTTCTCCCCGGCGCGGTTCCAGTACTCATCGATGAGGGCATCGATCCTGGACTCCTTCACGTTCTTCCCAGAGATCTGTCCGCCGTCCAGATAGTCCTGGGCAAAGCGGTCCCGGGCATCGTCCAGGGTCTCCCGGTCTCCGTCCTTCACCGCCCGCAGCAGCTGGGCCAGCCGGCCGTCCTTGGCAAAGAGCAGCCGCTTGGTCTCCAGAAGCCGGGCCAATGGGGTGGCGTCCCGGGGAGAGGTGAGCACCAGCTTGGTGTAGAGCTCGTCCGCCTCTTTCTTGAGGGCGTTGATCTCCTCTGTAAGCTTGCCGGCGTTGCGGTTGTGGTAGTCTGCGTAGATGTCCAGAGAGCTGCCGGCGGACTCCCGGAACTGCTCCATGTCTGAGAGAACGGCAGAGAGGTTCCGCAGGCTGTACGGCATGGCCAGCTCCTGCTGCAGGCCCTGGACGGCGTAGTCGAAGCCGATGGTGCCGAGGAACGAGGCCCGGAGGAAGGCTGCGGTGCGGCACCCGTCTGAGAACACCGGCCAGGCTGTCTCAACGGCGGGGAGGGTGTTCAAGAGAGGTCCGGGGCTGTAGTCCGGCTCCATCAGGGGGTCGTTGGCGGCCATGGCGATGAGGGTGTAGAGGTTCTGGAAGGCGGGATTCAGGTTGGAGGCGGCTTTCAGGTATGCCGTGGCCTGGGGGATCTTCCTTGCGGCGGCGAGCTCCATGGCGAAGTCCGCCGCTTCCTGCTCCGAGATGCCAAGGGCCTGCCAGCCCTCTTTGTCCACGTAGGGATCCGCCTCGATGCTCTCCTCTTCAGGGGCGTCCTCCAGATCCTCCTCCAGTTCCTGCTCTTCCGCATCCGGCTCCCCGTACAGGTCCGGCTCCGGCTCCCAGGTGTCCTCCGGCTCCTCCGGGACGGGCTGCTCCTTGGGTGCCAGCCGGGCCCGGGTCTCCTCCATGAGATCCGCCAGCTCCATCCGCTGGCCATCTCCCAGCTGATCGTAGTCCGCCTCGGCGGCGTCCAGCTTGTTTAGGAAGCACTTGGCGGCGATCCGGGGAGGCAGCACATACTGGCGGAACAGGAAGCCCAGTCCCACATCTCCGTTCAGCTCCTTGCGGTAGATCTCCTCCCAGGCGTCTGCGGTCTGGAGAATCCGCTTCTGGATGGCCTTGTCTTTCAGTTTCTGGGGCAGGGCGGACAGCACGCTGAGCTCTTTCATCAGCATGGTAGTCCGGGCCTTGGGACTGCCCCTCCGCTTGGCGGCAGCCTTGTCGCAGTGCTCCAGGGCGCGGGCGCTGTTGCCCACGGCGGCAAAACAGTGGGCCAGGTTCAGCTGATCCACAGCGTCCTCGGGGTACTGCACTTTCATCTGCTGGAAGGCCTCGATGGCCTGCTCCGCCAGAGAGGCGTTGCCGCTGCTGCTGTGGAAGTCCCGGGCGATCTCCGCCATGCAGGCCACCGCCGCCCCGGCCTCCGGGGTGGTGGCGGGGAACCGGCAGAGGTCGAAGGCCCGCTGATAGCTGTTGGGGTCGTCTGAGACCACCGGCAGCTGCCGGGCGGCCTTCAGCGGGGAGTCCGCCGGCACGATCTCCTTCGCCCCGCCGTTGGACACGGTGAAATGGACATAGTAGGTGCGGCCGTTCAGGTCTGCGCTGAGGCAGTTCTGGATCGTCTTCTTCAGCACCCCGTCCTTGATATCGTTGTAGGTAAAGCCGTACTGGGTGCCGTCCTCCCCGGTGATCTTGCCGGAGGTGCTCACCCACTGCAGCCTGCTGATGTACCCGAAAAGCACCGGGGCCAGTTCCGGTACCGGCTCCGGCGCCGGGGGCTCCTGGGCAATCCGGATCTCCTGAGGGGTCTCCTCCTCTGCCGGACGCTGCGGGGCGGTGTCCAGGTACTCCATCACCTGGCCCGTGACGAAGGTGTTGGGGTAGAGGCCGTCCAGCACGTCCAGTGCCTCCGGCATCGGCGTCTCCGCCGCGGCCAGGGCACCCCGCCGGAGGATGGCCTCCCGCACCAGCGGAGCCAGCCGGGGCTGGTACGCCGGGGTGAGGCGGCTATAGAGGATGCGAAGGCCGGAGAAGTCGTCCGCCTTGGCGCAGCACACCGCCAGAAGGCGCAGCTGGTTGTCCCAGTTCTCCTCATCCTGCTGAAGCATGGCCATCACGGCACAGGCAGCGCCCAGGACGTAGTTGTTCAGGACCCTCGCCGCGCAGCCCGCCATCTCATACCACTGGCCCTCCAGAAACAGAGCGGGGTCCAGCTGGTTCACCCGGCGAAGCATACCGCCGATGAGCTTGGATACCTCCCGGCTCCAGGGCTTCCCCTTCTCTTTCTCCTCATCATAGATCTTCCGGGCGTTTTTCGCCGCTGTCTTGATCTTGCTCTTGTCCGTCACCTTGATGCCGTGCATATAGCTGTCCCAGGCGCCGATGAGACGGGTGCGGTCCGCCTTGGGAAGGCTGTCAAAGGTGGCCTTCAAATCCCGGTCTGTGAGCCTGCTGCTGTCCGTGGGCTCGGAGGAGCAGAGCCTGGTCATACCGGCGAGGAGAGACCGGTCCGGATCTCTCGGCTTCTTGGGGCCCTGTTTCGGCTTGGGCGCCGCCGGGGCTGCGGCCTGTACCGGTGCCGGTGCCGGGGCTGCGGCCTGTACCGGTGCCGGGGCGGGGGCAGGTGCAGGAGCCGAGGCAGGAGCTGGGGCCGGTTTCCGTACCGGTTTCGGGGCAGGTGCCGGTGCCGGGACTGGCTGCGGCACCGCCGGGCTTCTCTTCTCATCCTGGGCCTTCCGAATGGGCTCCGGCACAGGGTCCGGCCGGCTCTTGGGGGCGGCTTGCGGCGGTCTCTCCATCACAAGGCTGCGCACCTCGCTGTAGTCCAGGACCAACTCTTTCCCTTTGGCGATTTGGATCTCTAAGGCGCTCTCGCCATCGTTGTCTGAGACCACACCGGATGTGTCCGGTTCTCGGTTGGCCACATCGCCGTGGGAGAATCGGATCTTGCTCCCCACAGGGAGGGCTTTCAAGGTGTCCTCCAGATAGCCCGTGACGGCAACGCTTTTCACAAGGTCAAACTCCAGCAGCAGACTCTCTCCGGAGGCCGCTGTGATCTCCATACTGGAGGTGAAGTCACTGTCTGTGATCATCCCTCCGATTCGCCTGGTCTC
>CANQII010000224.1 GCA_947623875.1 uncultured Oscillospiraceae bacterium | reverse complement strand
GGCCAGCAGCAGTGCAAGAATCTTTTTCATCTTGTTTTTCCTCCATTCAATTCTTTGAAAACTTGCGAAAACCGTATAGTCTTTGCCTCAAAATTGTATCAGTCCGGCCGGGAAAAACAATGCAAAAACATACGGGAAAAGGTTAGAAATCATCCGATCCAGGTGCGTAGAAACGGGAAAAACGGCCGAAAATGGGACGATATCGTCTCATCTCCGGCCGCATGAATTTGATTGCAAAATGTGCAGAAAAAGTGTGTTTCCCGGGAAATGCAAGGCCGCCTCCTCGGGGTATGGCAGGGCTCAGGATTGGGCTTCTGCTGGGTGCTGCTCTCCCGGCATTCCGCCGCTCTGCCGCACTTTCAAGGGAGAGATTCCGTAGTACTTCTTGAAGCAGAAGCTGAAATAGTGCTGGTCCCGATATCCGCAGCGCCGGGCGATCTCGCCGATGGAAATGTTGTGGTCTTTGAGGAGGGCCAGTGCGGCCTCCATCCTCTGTTTCACGAGCAGGTTGATGAAGGTGTCTCCGGCGTACTTCTTCATGTTGGAACTGAGGTAGTTGGGGCTCACATGCAGTTCCTGGGAGACAGACAGCAGGGAGAGGTCTTCCTCGCTGTATCGCTGCTGGATGATCCGGATGGCCTGGAGACAGAGCTGTGCCACGCCGCCTTGGTTCTCTCTGGACAGAAGGTCATAGGCCGTACAGCAGAGTGTTCGGATGCGCCAGATCAGATGTTCTCTGTCCATCTGCAGGAGATGGTCCAGGCCGCAGCGCTGGAAGAGAAGGGCGGTCTCCGGGGTACCCAGGGAACCGGTAAGGATCCTCTGGGCCGCTGCCAGCAGTTGCAGGAGTGCCATATCTTCTGGATTTCCATGCAGAAAGGCAGAGAGGTATTGTTCCAGCGCCTCCCGGCTGGGACCAGACAGGAGCCGCTTCAGGTCTGCCTCCACGTCTCCGGCGGTATGATGGCCTGCTGAACTGGAAGCCAGCAGGTCCTCGTAGCGGCGGATCCCTGTCCCATGGGAAAACCGCAGAGCATCGATCGCCTCCATACGTGCCAGGGGGCAGTGGGAGAGACGATCAAAAGAGCGGCTCACACCGAGGATGCAGTCTGGTTCGAACCGGTGGCGCAGTACCTGGAGCAGGTTTTCTAACACTGCATCTCTCTGGGAAAAGCCTGGCTCTGCGGCAAAGAAGGACAGCACCCGCCCGCCGGAGAGAATGGAGCAGCAGCTGCCATATCGCTGGAGCACCTGGTCTATGGTGCAGGCCGCAGCCGGCAGATCGGGGGAGTCTGTGAAGACAGCCAATACCACCAGTGTGCAGGGGACAGGGATGGGAAAACCCTGTTCTGCCAAGGTATGTAGGAGAGTCTCCTCCTCTGTGGGTTGGGCAGAGCTGTCCAGCAGCAGGGAAGATACGGTGAGGGAAAGGCTGGTGTACCGGGTTGGATGGAGGGAAGGGGAGGACTGATGCTCTGTTCTTTGATGACCATGTCCCAGGAGATCTGCTTCCGTGGTCTCCAGGGGATAGACAAAGTCCTCTGATCCGACAGGGAAGGACGCCTGGAGCATGGCCTGTACCTGTTGGGTGATGTCTGTGCCGCAGAGGGTGGGAATCTGGAATGCTGCAGAGTTCTCCAGGCTACCCCATCCGTTGCCGTCCAATATGGGATCCCAGTCTTGATCCTGCACTGTGTTCCCCTCCTTCCTCTCGCAGACTGCCGGCCTGCTGTATGGGGGAAGGATACACCAGAGAAGAGATCTTTCCAAGGAACGGGACCATAAGCGGAACAGACGGCAGAAAAAGGGTCGATTACCCCGTTCTATCCTGCAGACAGAACAAGACAGGCCGGATGGGGTGTCCCCATCCGGCCGGATACAAGATTTCTTCTTTATTGTGTTGCAGCTGTCTCTACCTGCTCCATATGTGCACGAAACCGATTCGCAGCCTCGTGGAGCTCTTCCAGAATCTCAGCTGCAGACATCTGGAGGTATCGCTGAGAGTTGTATGCCCGTATCTTGCGGATGTCCTCGAGGTCGAAACGGTCGCTGAGAACCGGTTCCTCCAGCATCTGCTCAGGAGTGTCCTCCTCCTCTTCGTCTTCTCCTAACAGCATGGACGGCAGGCAGATTGCCAGATCCGGACAGCCCTCCAGCAGAGTGAGCGCCGAGATGCCGCGGGACACCTTGTATGTTGCAATGTGCCTGCTCCAAGACACAAAGACATTGCAGCCAGACAGAATGGCACCTGCGAGGTGCAGACAATCGGCGTAGTGCTTCTGGGGCAGGATACCCAGGGAGATGATCCGGTTTGCCAGAGCGGCTGTCTTCTCATCGGAACCTACACTGTGATGCGGCAACTGCTGCAGATAGGCGTGCAGCAGGGCAAGCCTCTCTTCGCTGCAGCCTTCCAGCCCGTTCCGTGCGTCTTCTGGTAGACACACCTCGTATTTTCCTTGCACGAGGAGATCCCAAAGAGATCTGGAGTCCTGCATCTTCTCAGGGGCATCCTGCTGCTCCAGACAACAGAGCACAGAGGAGTCCAGATAGATCTTGTCTTTCGGATCCACAGATGATCTCTCCTCTCGGTTTCCGGTTCTGTGTGTTGCATGATACACCAAATAGAGTGAAAATACAAGCTAAGAAATCAATTCAAAATATAAATAGACCAGTACAGATAAATAAACATGTTAATTTGAATAGAATAAATATCAAAAACCGCTCTTTTGAGACTTTAGAAATTCTCTTGACAGCCCCCTGTCCGCCCTGCTATACTTTCCACATCTCTTGAAGGGAGGGTACAGCGATGCGGTGGATGCAGGAAGGCCTGTTTCTGCAGTTTGACGGCTACGATATGGCCATCCACAGGATCAGTGCGCCCTTTTTCAGGTGACTGCAGGTCCCAGAAAATGGCCGCGCCGATCCTTTTCTGATTCAGATGAGAAAGGATGGCGCATTTTTTGTGCTCAAAAACAGTATGAAACTCTATCTTTCTAAGCAAAAGCGGATTCTTTTGATCCTGGAATGGTCTGTGGGATTCCGGCCGGCAGGGAGCGTTTGGCTTCTGCTGCTGGCTCTGCGGGGGTTCTCCCTGGTGGAGATCGGCTTTGCGGAGGCAGTGTTTCACGTTGTGAGCCTGTGCTGCGAGCTGCCTTCGGGCATTCTGGCGGATGTGCTGGGGCGAAAGCGGGCGCTTACAGCCAGCCATGGGATGTTTGTACTCTCCACACTGCTCATGGTGTTCTCTCAAGGGATGGCGGGCGTATGCCTGTCTCTGGCTTTTTCCGCCCTTGGGTACAACCTGGAGTCCGGCACACGGGAGGCCATCACCTATGAATCCATGCTGCAGGTGGGACAGGAGGCGGACTACCTGAAGTTCTCCGCACTGCAGCACGGGGTGTATCGCTTCAGCAGCGGCGGCGCCATGCTGCTGGCGGGCGCTACAGTGTATCTGGGGTGGCGGACGGCATACCTCTTGGACATGGGAATTACCCTCATCGGCCTCGTAGCTGCTCTGGCGATCACCGAGCCGGAACGGGGTGCTTCCGGGATCACACTACAGAAGCTGCCTGCTGCACTGGTAGAGACAGTCCGCGCAGCTTGGATACTCCTGCGATCGGACGGCATGGCCGTCCGCATCATGGTGCTCAACGCCCTGGTAGGGGCATGTGCAACACTGACGGGATTCTATCTCCAGGAGAAGGTGCAGGCTGCCGTGACGGTTCCCGCACTGCTGGGGCCGGCACTGTTCGCATTGGGCCTGGGCGGCGGTTTGGCAGGATTGCTCACAGGCAGGTTGGATCGCCTGCCCTATCCGAAGGCAGCGGCTATCACAGGAGCTGGTGTTTTGCTCTGTGCCTGGGCGGCGCGGGGAACATCTCTGCCAGTGCTGATGGTTTCCGGCCTGCTGGCAGGACTTCTGGACGACAGCCTCGAGCTGGTTACAGACAAGAACCTGAATAACCGGTTTCCGTCTGCCCAGCGGGCAACGCTGATCTCCATCTCCTCCATGGTTTTCTCGGTCTTCATGATACCGCTGTCTCCGCTTTTCGGCTGGTGGTTCTCATAAGCGGCTACTGGGTCCTGCTGTTCGCCAGGTACGGTCCAATCCTGCACCTGTGAATCGCTGAGGGGCCGGGCTGCAACGGAGCTCAGCTGTCCATCATCGTCGATAAAGAGAGGCCAGGAGATCAAAGGGCGATCTCCTGGCCTCTTGCCTTGTACAAATTCATGGTGCGGAGCGAATTCTATCAGTGTTTCAGGTCTCTATGGCCCCGTTGGTACAGCCAGATTGCCAAAGCGATGCCCACGATCATGACGATGATGCCCGCTACCAGTATCAGCGTGGCAAATCCGATGAAGGTCTGACCGATATCGCTCACCATGGACATCTGCCCGAATCCGGAACTGCCGCCCAGGGCGTTCTTGATCTGGTCAATTGCCTCCGGCGGCAGATTCTCTCCGCCTTCGATGGTGAAGCCGCCGCTGAAGTCGCCGAAGGAGTCGAAGGCGTCCATGGAGACCTGGAAAAACTGTCCGAACATGAAGCGGGCGATCCCTCCCACAATGGAGAAGCCCAGCCCGGATAGGGCCACGTACACGCCGGCCAGCCAGCCGTATCGGCGGAACAGATTGCCCAGAAAGCCGGGCAGGCGGTCCAGCCAGTCTTCCTGTCTTGCGGCACTGGGTTCCGGCATGGCCTGCTGATATGCTGTCTCTGGGGAGACTTCTGCCTCTGCTTTTGGCTGCGCGGAATCTTCCTCGCTCAGCAGCTCATCTGTGGTGATGCCAAAGACCTTTGCCAGGGATACCAGCTTTGCCACCTCTGGCGTAGCATCGCCCAATTCCCATTTGCTCACGGCTTGGCGGGACACACCCACTGCGGCGGCCAGCTGTTCCTGGGACATCTTGGATTTCTGGCGGTAGTAGTAGATCTTCTCGTTCAGCTTCATTTTCAGTCTTCTCCTCTCTGTCCGGGCCACCGGACGGCCTCAGAATAGCGGAAAAACTGGTAGCCGTCTACCAATCTGGGCTGGAACTTTCCGCAACCAACGGTTGCAACCGGGCAAAGTTGCGGAAAAAGAGCTTGGTTGCGGGGTTCTGGCAGGGTCCTCTGCCGGATTGCTGGGACAAAATACCACAGAGCGGAAGAGATGTCAATGAAAGCGTGCCGATCTTGAGGCCTGCAAAACGGTTGGTCAGCGACACAGTAGAGGCGGCTTGTTTCGGTGGAACCTGAAATCCGTATAATAGGGTCATATGGATAACAGGGTCAAAAAGCTCCTACGGTTTAATACCAAGCAATTTAAAA
>CANQII010000223.1 GCA_947623875.1 uncultured Oscillospiraceae bacterium | reverse complement strand
CACAGACCGGATCTCCGCCTTCGACCACATCCTGCCTCAGCCGGTGCCGGACAAGGGAATTGTACTGAATCAGCTCTCCAACTTCTGGTTTCGCCGGACCCAACACATCGCGCCCAACCACATCCTCTCGGAGCGGCTGGAGGACATGCCGGTATCCTTTCAGCAGGATGTCTTCCGAGACAGAACGGTGCTGGTCCGGAAGTTGGACATGCTCCCCTTCGAGTTTGTGGTTCGGGGATACCTCTTTGGCAGCATGTGGGAGGCCTATCAAAAGGGGCTTCCCTTCTGCGGGTATCCGCTGCCGCCAGGCTATCAGCAGGCAGAGAAACTGGCCTCCCCCCTGCTCACCCCGGCCATCAAACGAGAGACCGGCCACGATGAGTACATCCCCATGGAAGTCTTGGAAGATCACCTGGGCCATGATCTCACCCGCCGGATCACAGACATCTGCTTTCATTTGTACGACACTTGCGCCGCATACGCCCTCTCCAGAGGGATTCTCATTGCAGACGCCAAGTTCGAGTTCGGCCTGGACCAGGACGGCACCCTCACCCTGGCAGACGAACTCTTCACCCCGGACGCCAGCCGCTTCTGGGATGCGCAAGCCTACACCGTGGGCGCATCCCCAAAGTCCCTGGACAAGCAGCTACTGCGGGACTGGCTTCAGGCCCACAAGAAGGACGGACAGTTCCCAGATCAAGTGCCGGAGGAAGTCCTCCAGGCCATCGGAGCGCTCTATTGGAAGTGCCTGCGGCAGCTCACCGGAGGTGCACCTGAATAGTTCCGCACCGCTACCAACCCATACGAGAACGCACGGCGTGCAGAGGTTGTCCTGCCTCTGCACGCCGTGCGTTTTGCTATTCCTTAGAAGAAGCTTTCCCCTTTTCCCATGAAGTTTACGATGTTCACATGGTGAATCCCGCTTCTCTGCAAGAATTTCTTGTCTTGCGTTACCACGTACCTGGTGAAGTCGTCTCCGATGGCCTCCAGCGGCCGGTATATCCGCTCCTCCTCTACCTTGGACGTCTGGACGCTCTTCACCACCTGCACGTAGACGTACCCCTTCTGGTACCTCTGCACGATGAAGCTCCATAGCAGGTTATCCAGCCTGCCGACATAGACATTGTCTCCAAAGGACTTTGCATAGGTATACACCAGGTTCTCCATCATAGGGACCAGCGGAGCAGCATCGTCTGTGCTCTGGCAGTGGTAGAAGCTCAGGTCTGCCAGGTAGTACTTCTTCTCCCCAACCATCGGTCTCTGCAGATTCCGCTCAAAGCAGGGGCACTCCCAGAGGATCTTGGCGTCCACCAAGGCCTGGATATACCGGGTGATGGTCCTCCGGGTCACTGTCATGCCGCCATCCCGAAGGGTGGTGCTGAGGCCCCTCAGGCTCATGAGCTCCCCGAAGTGGTTCAAAAGGTACCTGAACACCGCCTCAAACACCTTCAAATCCCGGATCTTCAGCCTGGGCCGGATGTCCTTCTGGAAGATCTCCCGCAGGACGCCCTGGATATAGATCCGCTTGTACTCCGGCTCCTTCAGAAAGAGGACATGCGGAAAGCCGCCGTCTGCGAGATAATGCTTCATCTCCCGCTGGAGCGAGGACTCCACCGGGATGTCATACCACCGCTTCATGTCCACATACTCCTCGAAGGTGAGGGGGTACATCTGAAACTCCATGTATCGGCCTACGAGTATGGTAATCTGGGGCCCGTTGAGAAGCGCGTCATGGGAACCGGAGACAAAGATAGACCATCTGTCTGTAAGACGGACGGCATTCAGCACCGCCTCGTAGTCTTTGATCCGCTGGAGCTCCTCAATGAAAAGGTATTGCACCTCTGCGCCGTTCTCCTGCTTCAGAATCCAGTTGTCCAAATCCTCCGCCGTCTGGATGGACTTGAATGCCTTTTGCTCCAGGTCAATGGTGACGATGTTCTCCTTCGGCACGCCCTTGGCCAGCAGTTCCTCCCGGATCACCGCCAGCAGACTGGACTTGCCGCAGCTTCGGACGCCGGTGATCACCTTGATGAGGTCTGTGGCATCGTAGAAGCCGCGAATGCGGCTCAGGTATTTCTCCCGCGGATACAGGCGCATGGCCGTCCCCTCCTTTTTTCGCGCATATCATACCGCATTCTGGCCAAAACAGCAAGCGACAACACCTTTTTCTCGCTTTTGACGAATCCTCCTTCTGCTGGCACACTGCTGCGCAGCCCATGCAGCATTTTCGGACGATCTGCCTGGTTTCTGTCCGCTGCGGCACTTGCATTTATCATTTATATCTGCTAGTATTTCAATTGTATTTCCACTCCGCCAAAACATAGAAAGAATGACGTCTTCTACGTCAAGAGCATGTGCAGCATCGTATTACATTGTCTATCAAAGCCAATACAAATATGCACATCCGTATGCCAATCGCAATACAATCCCCCTCAGACTGGAGGTATGAAGTCCATGAAAAGCAGCGCAAACAGCAAGCTCGCCAGAGCGACAAAGGCAGTACAGCTCCTCTCAGACCAGTACAAAGGTGTTGGGCTGCAGGCGGCTGCCCAGCAGGAGGCAGACCGTCTGGCCAAGTCCGGCGGCATCCTGTATCAGGCGTACGCCGTCTCCATCCCGGAAGTATCCCTCACCGCCGGCACCGCAGCCATCTCCCTGCAGATGCAGGTCTCCCTCACCGCAGGGATCTGCCAGATGGAGAAGGCCTTTCACGGGGTACTCATGCTGGAGGATCTGCCGGACGGCACGGCGGCAGAGATGGAGCCGGCCATCACCACATTCGTCTCCCAGCAAATCGAACGGGCATCCCGCTGGATCATCCTGCACCTGGGTCTCCCGCCGGTGCTCTGGGACAAGGCGGGCCCGTCCCCGGACCACATCTCCCTCACCGCCGCTGCCCGCACCGAGGTCCACCGGCTCATCGAGAGCCACTGGAACGGAGTCCGGCAGCAGCACATCGCCTGGTTCTCTGCGGCGGTACAGCGGGACCTCATGGATCGGCAGGAGCCGTATCGGGACATTGTGCCAGCCTGGGCCCAGGTCACCCTGCGAGGCCTGGACTGCACCTGCGCTCTGGTGTCCGCCGGCACCGAGAAAAACATCCGGGTGGTGCTGTACCTGCGGGTTCGGCTGCGCCACTGCGGCTACCGGGAGAAAGAGGCCTCTACCTCCCTTCTTCCCATGGTGCGCATCGGGAAGAGCCAGTGGTCTCCCTTCCTCTGGAGCGCCATCCAGTCCTGCGCAGATGATCTGCTCCAGGCGATACCGGGCTGGCTCCCCCTCTGGGCCAGGTGCCCTGGCGGCATTCCCAGTTCGGTGCAGCTGCTGTACTCCGGTCCCTTTGTCCACGGCGCGGTGTCCGTTCTCTGGCAGGGCACCTGGCTCTCCAACAAGAGCCAGATCATCCACCTGGGCGGCAGGCCTGCCAACACGCCGGACATCTATCTGCTCACAGACCTCTCCGGCAATCCCATCCCGGACAGCGCCCTCCCCTTCCGGAAGGCCAATGGGAAGCCGGGCGTCCCATTGGCCACGGAGACCATGAGCAAACTCCCCAACGATGCTGCCATCCTGCAGCGTCTCGCCATCGCGCTGGACCTGCAGTTGAAGAGTCTGGTTGGGAAGGGGGAGAAACCGCCCAAGGCGGTGATCCTGATGGCACCCCGAGCAGAGCCCCAGATCCGCTTTGGCCGGCAGACCATTCCCCTGCCCAAGCCCAACGGCAAGTCTATCCGGAAGCGCAGAGTACCCCGTCTGAAAGCGCCCTTTGCGTCAGGCGGGGGTGAATGCGCCCCTCACTTCCCTTGATTTTTGATGTACTGCGTGACTAATTCACTTGATCGCTCACTCACCGTCACTAGAAAATAGGCGTCGCTCCAGAAGTATGGTTTCCAATAGTACAGTAATACTTTCCCTCTCCTAAAAATGCACTATATTCTATTGCGGATTGTTACTACCTTAGCCGTATATTGCGGCTTTTAATAACAAATAGGCCGCGATTATCGGCGCAACATATTTTACCAAAATAAGGGAATCCAGCGAAAAGTAGCTGAATATCACTGGAATAAGGTATTTTCCAGAACTTTTCGGCCCATGAAAAATTTTCTCAACCCCCCTTGAATATAGTGCATTGATGTGCTACAATACTAGCCAAGAAGCACGAATGCACTATATAGGCGCTCAGCTGCACCATTAGGATTTAGCATAGGGAGGGTTGCATATGGGTATACCACAGGAGGTCAGAGATATTGAAAGACCGCCGAACACTGTTGTTTTGCCGCCTGTTAAAGATGGATCTTATCCCGTTAGAGAGCGGATCGGATGCAAAAGGGAGAAAGGCCAGAATCGCCCTGTTAGCGGTTGCATCGTTGGGCACATTATCAACGGAGTTTTTGTTGCAGATGATCTGGATGTAGTAGAAGCGCGGCGAAGAAATATTGAAAAAAAGAAGAGTAAAGAAAAGAATACGAAGAATGATAATATTACTAACAAAAATATGGTTGATGCCGGGCAACGTCAGGGCAAGAACGAAGATGCTAGCCGAACAGCTGTTGATTCAAATGAGCCATGGGAAGGCCTGAATAACAGCATTGAAAAGGTGAAAATCAAGGTCAAAGATGTTGATCAAGGAGTTCAAATATTAGCTTGGGGGAGTATAGTATTTGCGTACATATTAATGCGACCTTTATTTGCTGAACTTGCTCAATGTTATGCCGTGGAAGACGTAAAGCTAATCGTTGCTATGGTGATTCTCAAAGTCTGTAATCCAAAAATACCGGACTGCGATCTTCAGCAGAAATATTTAAACTCTGTATTAAAATTTCTTGTTCCAAACATTTCGATAGGCAGGAATAATGTGAGCGAGTTTCAAAAGTGTCTTGGACAAAGATATTCACAAATTGTATCTTTTATGAGGTTGAGGACTGCTGCCCTCCAGGAATATGAGCCGATTATCATTGATGGAACGCTGAAATCAGATGAAAGTAAAGTAAATCACCTATCTGCGCCGTCTAGGAAGGCAAAAGACAAGGGTACAAACGATATTTCAGTCTTGGTACTTCTTAGCGCTGAACGTCACGAACTGATCTGCAGTATGTGTTTTTCAGGAAACATACCGGATGCAAGCTCTTTCCCTCGTATTTTAGAAGAATATAATATTACTCGTGGATTGCTTGTAGGTGACAAAGGATTCCCTGTTGGATCAATTAAAGAATGGGTCAACGGTCACCCTGAACTGCATTACTTGTTGCCAGTTAAGAGAAATTCAAAATATATTTCAAAACACAATCTTCGTGATTACCGTGACAACTTAAAA
>CANQII010000222.1 GCA_947623875.1 uncultured Oscillospiraceae bacterium | reverse complement strand
CCCGAGACCGCCCGCATTCCGCTTCTCGTGGGCAGCACCTTCAGCGAATTTCTAGGCTTCGGCCCCTTCCCGTACGATACAACCCTCCCAGAGAGCGAGCAGATCGCCATTCTGGAGAGGGAACTTGGCAAAGAGAGCACCAAAGCGGTATTGCCCCTCTTCCAGGCAGCGTACCCGGACCGGCACCCGTTGGATCTCCTCCGGCTGGACATGGTGTTCCGGGGCCCGGAGATCCCATACATCGCCCAGCGCAGCCGCCTGAACCGCTGCACCTGGTCCTACCTCTTCAACCTGGACCAGCCGGTATTGGGAGGCACGCCGCCCTGGCACTGCGCCGACGTGCCCTACGTGTTTCACAATCTGGACCTGGTGGAGTATCCCCATGGTCCTGGCGGAGAACCCGCCACCACAACCCTGGAGGCCCAGATCTTCAACGCAGTACTGGCCTTCGCCCGCACCGGGGATCCCAACACCGCTGGCCTTCCAACGTGGCCCGCCTGCAGCGATGGCGCAGAGGAGACCATGCTTCTGGATGAACACCCCCGGGTCTGCCGAAACTTCGATCACGCCCTGCAGGAGGCCTGTCCCCGGGCACTGGGCCTCTATCTGGCCTCTGTGATGGCCCGGATGGCCGTCCAGCACTGATCATCGACGAAAGGAAGACGCTCTATGGCGAGCAGCGAGAATGTACCTGGAAAACGGAAAGCGATTGTGGGACTGGTGCTGGCCGGCATCGCCCTCTTCTACCTCCTCTTTGTGCCGGTCTACGCCACCTCTCTGCTGGCCCTGGTCCTCGGCATCGCCGGGCTGGTCCAGGAACGGCGGGCAAAGAAGGACGGGTACAAGGGACACCTATGCACCATCGCCGCAGCCATCGGCGGTTTCGATGTTGTGGTGAGCATACTGTTGCTGCTGGTGCCGGTGCTGGCCATCCTCTTCGGGCAGCCTGAATAGGGAGGTACACATATGGGACGTCTATTTCATCCGGATTCCCCGCTGATGAAGTTTCTCTCCGCCGTGGGGGAACTGATCCTGCTGAACGTGCTGTGGCTGGTCTGCTGCGTGCCCATCCTCACCATCGGCCCGTCCTGCACCGCCATGTGCTATGTAGTGCGGAAGATCGCGGCCAAAGAGGCGCCGAATGTGCCCAAGACCTTCTTCCAGGCGCTGAAAGAGAACTTCCGCTGCTCCCTCACCGTCTTCCTGATCCTCTTAATCCCCCTGCTCCTCGCCGCCGGCTACCTGCTGATGGGGGCCTCCGGCGGCCTGGACCACATCCCTCTGGTGAAGTATCTCAGCTGGGTGGCGGTGGGGATCATCGGGATGGTGTGCTCCTACGTCTATCCCCTGATGGCCCATTTCGAAAACACTCCCGGGAACACCCTGAAAAACGCCTTTCTGCTCCCCTTCGCCAATCCCTTTGTGGCTTTGGTGGCCACGGTGCTGAACCTGCTGCCGGTGCTGACATTGCTCATCAACGAGGACCTCTTCATCCGTTTGAGTTTCTTCTGGGTGGGGCTGGGCTGTGCCCTCACGGCCCTCATCAACGAACTGCTGCTGGCCCCGGTGTTCCGCAGGTTTTCCCCGGAGGAGCCGGAAGCCGCAGACGAGCAAGACGAATAAAGAAAATGAGCCAGCCGAGGACCCGCTGTGTGCGGGCCTTCGGCTAGCTCTCCGTTTTGCTATGGGATATCGATCCAGATGGCAGCAGTGTCCTGCACTAGACCTCCTCGTTGGAGACCGTGATCCCCACAAGGCCTCATTTTCCCGGTTGTGCAGGGGTTGCCGGAGAGATTCCATCCGCAGAAAATCAGAAAAGCCTCTTGCAATCATGTAACCAATCACATACAATATTGGTTACATGGCAGGAGGGCGATCCTATGGACAGCGGCTATACACAGCAAATTCGAGAGCGGATTCAGAAAGCTCCAGACGGCAGAGTGTTTGTCTGTTCTGACTTTGCCGACATTGCAGACAGCAATACGATCAAACAGAGTCTAAGCCGCTTGGTCCGCAGTGGCGATCTCCGCCGCATTATCCGCGGAGTTTTTGATCGGCCGCGATACAGCAAACTCCTGAACGAGTTAGTTGCGCCAGATGTAGATGAGGTTGCAAAGGCCTTAGCACGTAATTATCATTGGACAATTGCACCCAGTGGAATGGTTGCGCTAAATATGCTTGGGCTATCTACGCAGATACCTGCGAAATGGTCCTATATCAGAGACGGACCATATAAGACTTATGATCTGGGAAGAACAAAAATAGAGTTTATGCACCGCACAAATAAGGAAATATCAGGGCTATCCCCTATTTCCATCTTGGTAATCCAGGCATTGAAAACCCTTGGGAAAGAAAACATCACGGATATGACCATACGGATTCTCTCGCGCAGGCTAAACAAAAAGCAGAAGATTGCCCTTCTTACCGAAGGAACAGAAGCAACGGATTGGATTTACGCGGCCATTAAGAAGATCTGCAAGGAAGAAAAAGAGGACACTTGAGACTCCCAAACTTCCTGCGGATGAGATGTATTCATTTCGAAAACGGTTGGCCGCCCACTCCGCCGACAGACAGACTCAGCAGCATGCCGTCTCTTCCTTCCAGAGCGTCATCCTGGCCGGAATCTCGGATCTCAGGTGCATAAAGCTCCAGCGGGATAGTGATCCCACTTGGTACAGTCCATGGGACTTCGCAATGGACTGTCCCGTGAACCTGAGCTTCTCTGGGGAAGAGATCGCCGGGATGCTCCGGGAATACGAGGCAGACCATCAGACTGGTATGGACATTCCGGAGATCACCTCTCTTCTTCGGGACTACACCTCTGGCTACCCAGTCCTGGTATCCCGGATCTGCAAAGGGATGGATGAGCAGCTTGCGGGTTCTCCCCAATTTCCCACCCTTGCCTCTGCATGGACGAGAGAGGGGTTCCTGGCTGCAGTTGAGGGTCTCCTGAACGAGAGCAGCACTCTCTTCGGCGAGATGATCGCAGCAATGGAAGCCCATCCTGACGTAGAGCACCTGCTCCACAGCATGCTGTTCGAATGCTTTACCCATCCCTTCGATGCAGACAGTTCTGCCGTTCAGTTAGGCATAATGTATGGTCTTTTCGCGATACGAGGCAACAAGCTCTATGTCTCCAACCGGATCGTCCGGACCCGGCTTACCAACTACTACCTGGACAAAGCGCCCCTGGCAGGTCCTCTGCTGGACTCTGCGCAAAGTCTGAAAGCTCGCTTCATCGAGCAAGGACATCTGGACATGGATCTCGTCCTCACCACATTCCAGGAGCATTTCCCAGCCGCCTATAATAGCACAGACAGCACCTCAGACGAGAACGGGAGAAAGATCTTCCTCCGCTATCTGCGGACCGTCATCAACGGCACCGGCCACTATTACACGGAAGATGGTCCGAAAGACAGCCGCAGCCTGTATGTCTATGTGGATTACTGCAAGGAGCAATTCGTAGTTGCACTCAGAACCTGGCATGGGCCGGGGTACACAGCCGCCGAAGAAAAGCAGCTGCTCCGTTCCCTGAATGCCTGCGGCCTGGACCGAGGCTGGATGCTTTCCCTCTCCCCCGGCAAAGAAGAACAAGCCGGCATACACGAATCCATGCTGGCCGGTAAGCGAATCCTGGAGGCAGTGGTCCCAGACGAGTCTCTGTGGCAGACCTTCCTGGAAGGTGTATACGGGTTCACAGAGGACCTCTTCGCCGAGGGCAGAGATCAAGGGATCCTGGAGGAGCGGGATTGGTCTTAGCATGTCGGGCACACACTGTCTGGAGGTGCGAGAGGCACCCCGAGGAAAGTAAAACACAGGGCGGCACCATCCGCCCTGTGTTTTCTCATAGCTCTGTTGTATCAGCCGTGTTATCCTTGCTTTGCCGGGGCGATCTTGGCATAGCCGTCCCATGCGAAGACGGCCTCCTCCGCCTCTTGCCGTACACCTGCTCCACGTTGCAGAGGTACAGGTAGTGGTCTCCCTCCTCGATGAACTCCTTCAGCTTGCACTGGATCGCCACCCGGGTGTGCACCGGGATCTGAATCTCGCTGCCCAGTACCGCCCGCATCTCCAGGCCGAGTTTGCCGGCTTTATCCGTGTTCCGGCCGGTGGCCACGCCGCAGCCCATTACCTCATCGGCAA
Organism: uncultured Oscillospiraceae bacterium; assembly: GCA_947623875.1. Taxonomy (GTDB): domain Bacteria; phylum Bacillota; class Clostridia; order Oscillospirales; family Oscillospiraceae; genus Enterenecus. Next base: position 1,226 of record CANQII010000222.1, on the reverse strand, counting down.
TCGCTGCGCCGGGAACAGTGAGGATCACCTCTCCATTCGCCCGCATCATCTCGCCGCTGTATGAGGACTTTGCCATAGCATAGGCGATCATGCCGGGGTTATACAAGAGATAGGTCCACCAGGACACCGCAGCGAGATTGGTGGTGCCATCGGCTTCTGCGTGCAGACCAGGGTTACAGGGTTGGGAGACGTCGGAGAGACGCCTTCGGCAGGTTGATTTTTCCATTTCAAGCACTTCTTTTTCTTATCGGATCGACTTGCCCAGCTCAAAGGCATCGGTGAGTTCTTGCTTGCCCTCCACATCGCCGGGCTGGGTGACGTACCCGCACAGCACCTTGCCCAGGCTCTTCCAGCCGATGTGCTTCTCCAGGCGGTCGTACCAATGCTCGCTCTCCTCAAAGCCGGCGCCTTCGGCGGCCATGATCAGCACGCTCTGCTTCTTGGGATTCCGGCAGTGGGGATCGCACTCAGCGATGGCAAAGAGGCGGTCGAAGACATTCTTGAGAAAACCGGAGATGAACCAGTAGTATAGCGGGGAGGCCAGGACCACCACATCTGCCTCCCGATATGCGGGATAGATCTGCTCCATGTCGTCCCGCTGGGTGCAGGGGTGATCTGGGTCTTTGCCGCCGTGCCAACAGCCCAGGCAGCCGTTGATTTTCATGGACGCCAGGTGAAACTCCGAGACCTGATTACCGGCCTCCTCTGCACCTTTTACAAAGGCTGCGGTGAGGGCGGACGTGTTGCCGTTCTTCCGGGGACTGCCGTTCAGGATGATGATTTTCTTGCTCATGATACTCCTCCCATCTCATACAGGACACATTTTCCTGCTTCGGTGCAAGGATACACGAGGATCGGTCCGCAGACAAGTACGCACTTTGCCGTGCGCTACTTACCGCCAGGATAGTGAGTCCCTGCATGTTCAAAGGCGTGGGCGGCCAGAGCCGCCCACGCCTTTTGCGTCAGGGAATGTGTGTGCTCGGAGGGAAAAAGGTCCTCTACCTGCCGGATACACACGGTATTCCCGCATCCGCGTTGTCCGTGTGCAGTTTCGGGCAAAACGAGAGAGCCGCAATGCAGTTACCGAAAGCCTCTGTCCTGCACAATCAGGCGTCATTCTGCGTCAAAGAGTCCTTCTCTTTCAAAATAAGACAGATACTGTTCCAGCTCACGGTTTTGAGCCGCGGGAATCCGGCTTCTTCCGCTTCGGCGTGAACACGCTCCAG
>CANQII010000221.1 GCA_947623875.1 uncultured Oscillospiraceae bacterium | reverse complement strand
GACCATCAGGGAAACGGCCATCATCAGTGCCAGAACCAGTGCGAGAACCTTTTTCTCGTATAAGGAACTTAAGGAGAATACCATAAGTAAAAGACGAAATAGTCTGTAGAAAAATCATAGGTCTGTGTGCCAGTGCAGTGCTGCAAGGCACACAGACCTATGATTCAGTGCTTCTCCTTGGTCTCGCCGTCAGAAGCGGACGCAGAGTGGGTGGAGGGTTCGGAGTTCTCGGAGTCGGGAGCAGCGGGGGCTGGGAAACCACCGGCAACCTTATCGTACATCTCCATAGACTTGTGCAGCATCTCCCGGTCTGTGTGGGTATAGATGTTGCTTGTGGTGCCGATGTCGCTGTGGCCCATCAGCCGTTTGGCAATGTTGAGCGGGACAGAGCCCCTCTCGAGGTCCGAGCAGAAGGTGTGGCGGAGGCTGTACGGCTTCAGATCCGGGATGAGACTTTCGATTACTTCTCCGTTCTCATCTACCGGTGCGCCTAACTCGATATCCAGCGCCTTCTTGAAGGATTTCCACAACGCGTACATGGTAACGGTGGACATGAACTTACCGTGTGCGTTTGGGAACACAGGGTCATCAGGATTGCGTACGAGCGGTAACAGTAGCTCCCTGAGCATAGGCCGCATTGGGATGATACGGATACCCGCATCCGTCTTCGGCGCCTTGATCCTGGATGAACCAGACTCCTTGGCACAGTGGATGTTGATCTCGTTCAGATCGAATCGGATATCCGCCCAGACAAGCGCGATAGATTCGCCAGGACGCATGCCAGTGGTGAGCAGAGTTACTACCCATGGTCCAGCGGGATGTACGCGAGCCACCTTGTAAAGCGCTTCTCTCTCTTTCTCGGTTAGGACCCGATGGCCTTTGTATGTGCCTCCAGGTATCTCAAGGCCGACAGAGGGATCTCTGAAGATGATCTGAAAGGCATATGCGTGTTCGAATATATCCCGTATCATCATGTGAAGTTTTAGGATGTGGGATGAGCTCTTGCCTTCACTTTCATTGAGTATTTCTTGCAGGTGAAAGTATCGAACGTCACCCATATGCATATTTCCGATTTTTGGAGCAATATAGTTTTTGAATTTGCCATCGTATGCGTTGAGTGTTGCTGCAGTCAAGCCCTTATGCGCTCTATACAAGTTTTTGTACTTGTAGTACCATTCAGTCACGGTCATTTGAGCGCCCATCTCATCATACCCGCTTTCCATGGCTTTCACTTTCTCTACCAATTTGACCGCTGCTTCGGCTTCTGTCGCACCATATGCCGATATCAGCTTTCCTTTCAGTCGCATGGACTTGCGGTATAGCTTTGGCTTTTCCTTCTCCTTCTCCTTCTCCTTCTCCGGCTTTTTATCCTTTTCCTCTGGCTTCTCTTTGGACTCGGATTCCACGGCTTCATTGTTATCAGGCTGATCCTTAGAATTATCCACGAATATTTCGCCTCCTTCCTATTTTGAATTTTATCTATATAAAATAGCGAAAATATGATTTGCGTGCAAAAGACTATGCCATTTAACAAACATCAAATTCTCTTACAAAGCGCTGTGTATCACATTTGTCGCTATATTGCAGTGTGGGCTGCAGCAAACTGTAGATAAAGTAAGCTGGCTCTCCCAGAAAACGGGATAATAACCTATTTACTATGCCAAAAATGGGGTAAAACGCTGATGCTATTGTTACCACGATAGCATCAGAAAAAAGGTCGGTTAGAGGTCTCTAACCACAGTGAAAACAACCTATTTTGAGGCCGTGTGAGAACCAATTACCCAGTGGTGCTTTTGTGCTGTGATTCCATACTATACCAAACAAGAAAGAAAGTCAAGTGGTTTTTCCAAATTTCCTAAAAGAAATTTTCGGAGGTGGCTTCTCAGTAGGATGTAAACCAGACGAAACCACACATGTCTCCCTCAATTTCTCGCGTCACTGTCATAATGCAATCTTTTGCCCAGTTTTCTGCGCTGGAAATCTGCAAAAATCTACCTCTTGAGGATAGCCCGAAAAGGTTGAAATGGACCGGCGCCTCTGCTATAATCTCACAATCAAGAAAAAGCACCCGTCTGCACATGGTAGCAGGCCCTGGCAGTTTGGAGAACAAGGACATGAAACACGATATTTGGGAGATGAAAAAGGGTCCAACCAAAGCGGAACTGAGGCAGCTGCGGAATGCCGGTCTTTCGGCGCTCTGCTCGTTGGTGTTGGCCGCAAGAGGAGTAAAAGATCCGCAAGAGGCAATTCGCTTTATAGGAGAGTGTATGCATGAGGAGATCCTCCACGATCCCTACCTCATGCTGGATATGGACAAGGCGGTAGATCGTCTGACAGCGGCAGTGTCCAAGCGGGAGAATATCGCCGTATACGGAGACTACGATGTAGATGGCATCACGGCCACCTGTCTGCTCTCAGAGCTGCTCAGCGCTCTGGGCTGCTCGGTCACAAGCTATATTCCAGACCGCAGCGAAGAGGGCTACGGACTCAACAAGGCGGCAATCGAACACCTCAAGGCGAGAGCGATCACGCTCATCATCACCGTGGACTGCGGAATCACCGCTGTAGAAGAGGTGGACTTCGCCACGGAGTGCGGCATTGATGTGGTCATCACAGATCACCACCGCTGCCGGGATGAACTGCCCAGAGCAGTGGCCGTAGTAGACCCGAGAAGGCCTGGGGATCCCTATCCCTTCAAGGAGCTGGCTGGTGTCGGAGTGGCACTCAAATTGGCGCTGGCTCTCACCCGAGAGCAGGATCGCCGTCAGATCCTGTACCGGTATGGGGAACTGGTGGCCATCGGTACCATCGCAGATGTGATGAGCCTCACCGATGAAAACCGCTATCTGGTGCGGCAAGGTCTGGAACTACTCAAGCAAACCCGCCGTCCAGGTCTGCGTTTCCTGCTGAAAGAGACCGGCGCACTGGACGGAACCATCAACGAGACCACCATCGGCTACATGCTTGCCCCCAGGATCAACGCCGCCGGCAGGATGGGGCAGGCATCTACCGCCCTGGAGATGCTGCTCACCAGGATTCCCTCCCGGGGAGAACAGTACACCCTGGCCCTCTGCCAGCTGAATCGAGATCGTCAGCTCACGGAACAGTCTATCTTCGAAGGCTGTGAGACCTTGCTGGTTCAGCATCCAGAATTGGTGGGCCCTGCCCTGGTTTTGGCCGGAGAGAATTGGCACCAAGGCGTGGTGGGGATCGTGGCATCCCGTCTCGCCGAAAAGTATGCCAGACCCGCCTTTATGATATGCCTTGAAGGCGAAAAAGGCAAGGGGTCTTGTCGTTCCTGCGGCGGATTTAATCTTTTTGCCGCTCTGGAGAAGTGCTCTGATCTGCTGGAGGAGTTCGGCGGGCACGAACTGGCAGCCGGTTTTACCATTCGCCGCGAAAATGTGGACGCCTTCCGGGTAAAAATGTGCTCTCTGGTGGAAGAATACACCCAGGGAGAGCCGATGCGGGTGCCGCTGTTGGTGGACGCCGAGATCGAAGACTGCAACATTCTCAGCATGTCCGAGGTGGAGAGCCTGTCCATGCTGGAGCCCTTCGGAACCGGCAACCCCCGCCCGGTGTTTGAAGTCCGGTATGTAGCCGTAGTCAGCTGCGCGGATGTGGGCAGCGGACGGCACATGAAGATGCGGGTCCGAAGAGACGGAATGGTGCTGGACACCATCTTCTTCTCCAACAACTCTAAAAACTGCCAAGTACGGGCGGGAGATCGGTTGGATCTGGTGTTCACCCCGCAGATCAATGAATTCCGGGGCGAGCGAAATGTGCAGCTAGTACTCCAGGATCTGAGGCACTCCATGCAGCGGTCCCAGATGGAGCAGGAGATCTTTGCCCGGTTGCAAAGCGGAGAGTATATCACCCGTTGGGAGGCAAGCCTCTTGGTCCCGGAGCGACAGGACTTTGCCTGGGTTTGGCGCTTTCTGGAGCGCAGCTGTGCCAGCGGTCCTGTACCGGCTACTGAAGGGTTCTTTAAGCAGGTGTCCCGGAATGCCGCCGGGCGCTATTGCTACGGCCGTACATTGGTTTGCCTCCATGTCTTCTCTGAAGTGGGGCTGCTGCAGGCAGAGAACGAGGGCACAGACCTGCTACTCAGCGTAGGCCACCCCTCCAAAAAGGCAAACCTGGAGCAAGCGCAGCTCATGAAGATGCTGCGCAGCTTCCTGCAATGAGCAGAGAGATGCCCTGGGCCATACAATGGCACAGGGCATCAGGCAATAAACACTCCTTTGCCCATTGCGTTTTCTTAAGATTCCCATCCGAGATAGCCCCGGACTGATCCAGGAGGTGCTTCATGGATATTCCTCATGAACGATTTACGCAGCTCGTAAAGCACATACCCGCCACGGTGTCCATAGCGGACATGGAGCGGATTCGCGCCGCTTTCGAGTACGCCAATACGAAACACGGTCATCAGACACGCAAGAGCGGTGAGCCCTATATCATCCACCCCATTGCCGTGGCTGAGATCGTCAATGAACTGGAGTTGGACCCGGACTCCATTATCGCAGCCCTTCTCCACGACTGTATCGAAGATACCAACTCCACCCGGGAGGAGATTGCCCGGCTGTTCGGCAATCAGGTGGCGGACCTGGTAGACGGTGTCACTAAGCTGACTCGGATCCAGTACACCTCCAAGGAAGACGAGCAGATGGAGAACCTCCGCAAGATGTTCATGGCTATGGCCAAGGACGTGCGGGTAATTCTCATCAAGCTCTGCGACCGCCTGCACAACATGCGGACCCTCCAGTATCAGTCTGCCGCCAAGCAGAAGGAAAAGGCACTGGAGACCATGGAGATCTACGCCCCCATCGCCCACCGTCTCGGCATGCAGAAGATCAAGTGGGAACTGGAAGATCTGTCTTTGAAGTTCCTGGATCCGGTGGCCTATGCAGAGGTGGAGGCGGAGCTGGAGGAAGTCACCTCTACCCACGCAGAGTTTCTCGCATCCATGCAGAAGCGCATCGAAGACCGCATGGCAGAAGAGGGCACCCCTTGCAAGGTGTACGGCCGGGTAAAGCACATCTACTCCATCTACCGGAAGATGTACGCCCAGAACAAGACCATCAAGGAGATCTTCGACCTCTATGCCTTCCGGGTGATCGTCCAGGATATCCCTGCCTGCTACAATGTTTTGGGCTGCATCCACGATATGTTTAAGCCGGTTTTGGGCCGGTTTAAGGACTATATCGGTACCCCGAAGCCCAACGGATACCAATCCTTGCACACAACCGTTATCGGCAGAGAGGGCATTCCTTTCGAGGTGCAGATCCGCACCTGGGAGATGCACCAGACTGCAGAGTACGGAGTTGCCGCCCACTGGAAGTATAAGCAGGGCATGGCCAACCAGCGGCTGGGTACCGAGCAGGAGTTCGAATGGG
>CANQII010000220.1 GCA_947623875.1 uncultured Oscillospiraceae bacterium | reverse complement strand
GGGCTGTCTGCCTTCAGAATGTAGATGCCCTTCTTCCGATCTGCCGAGGCCAGGGTGGTTACCAGGTAGAAGGCATCTCCATACTGGTAGCACTCTGGGGCCCAATAGCACCGGTCTGCGAAGAACCCCTCCGGCCGGTGGAAGATCTCGATGGGGCCATCGAACTCCTCCAGGCCATCCCCCACATAGCAGTCGAAGCCATTCGCCTCCCCCCAGCAGGTGTCGCTGCGGGTGCCGTAGAGGTAGTAGCGTCCATCGTGGACCAGCACATAGGGATCGCGGATATTGATGTCTTCCCGCTTCATATCACGTTCTCCTTCTCCATGTCGTTTTGTGGAATCTGTTTCGAAAGGCCTTTCTTTTCAGCTCCGCTTCTGTGGCACATTGTACCCCATCCCCTTGAAATTTTCAGACCTGCTATTTGAAATATCCGGACACGATCTTCCCGGTGCCTGTTCTGAAGAGGGGCCAACATATGAAAAACCGCCTGCAGCTGTAGTCTTCCTACACTGCAGGCGGTAACAAGGACCGGCCCTGCGAGGCAGAGCCGGTCCTTGAGATCACTTCTTCTTTTTCCGCTTGTTCTTGTCCTTCTTCCGGCTGAGGCCCTTCCGCTTGGTGTTGTGGACAGGCCGGGGCGGTGCAGACTTGGCTGTCCCGCCGAGATTGCCCCCGGAAGCCTGATTCGCCATCGCCTGGCGGAACAAACTATTATTTTCCGCCATAAATTCCCCAAGGAGATCGCCGAAGATCTCGTGCGGGTCCTCCTCTATGAACTCCCGGGGATCGAAGTTGTCCTCCCCATCCGCGATCAGGGTTGCAGGATCCCCAGACACCGAATAGCCGCTGTCCCCCGTCTGGCCGGCGGAGCCGTCTTCCGAGGCGGCATCGTCCTCCCCGGAATCGTCCGGCAGTTTGGGCATGGGGATGTCCGGCCGCTCCCACTGGGTGGCGGAGAACAGGTTCTTCATGGCGGTACGCATCTCCTGGCTCGCCAGTTCCTTCACCGGCCCGGTGAACTTCAGCTTTGAAAACTTCGCGGACTCTACAATGTAGTTGAAGGAGTACAGATCACTGTTCCAATAAAAGGTGCTGCAGAGGATTTTCTTGCACTCGGGGATCTCGTGGGAGACACCGAGGAAGAAGTCCAGCATGCGCCCGCCGCACACGGTGATGAGATCGATGTAGTAGTTCTTGGTGCCCACGGCCCATCCCACAAAGCAGATTTCATCCCCCAGGGCCTTGCGGGCGGCGTTCTCCAGTGCCTCTCGGAAGGTCTGGAAGTTGGGGCCGCACACCGCTCTGGGGATCGTGAGGAACCAGGCGCCGGTGCCGTAGCGCTCCATGGCCTCGAGATGCATCGCGTTGCGCTGGAAGTATATCTCCTCCAGTTCCGGCATGGCGGTCTCCCCGTGGGTGATGTCTGTCCGGGGCCGGTTGCTGTGGATCGGCTTCCGGGTGTACTTGCGGCGCCGGCGCTCCAGCACCTGGTCCAAGGGGATGTCTGTGGCCATGTTCCGGGCCTCAAACTGGGCCTTGATCTCAGGCAGGGGGAAAGACCGCTCTTTCAACGGTTTGCATCCAGAGAGGGCGATGCAGTCCACATAGAGCAGGCGGGCAGACTGGGGAAGGTAGGAGCAGACGCAGTTGATAGCGGACAGCATGGCCTCATGGCCCATGTCCTGCGTCATCAGTTCCTTCAGGTGCGGGTGATAGACGGAGATCACCACGTTGTTGCCGTCTATGACCTGGTGGTTCACCCGGAATTCCTTGTTGGCGGCGATGTCCACAAGAATCTCATCTGCCGGGAAGAGCCGGTCTACCAGAAGGCACTCTTTCTGCGGGTGGTCCAAATCCTCCAGCACCACGTTCCAGTTCTTCGCCACCTTGGCCGGCACATGATTCTTCAGGTACAGAAACGGGTGCAGCGAGAAGATGGCGTCCGGAAGGCCCAGACAGATCGTCCCCTTCTCGTTGTCTGTATGGGGCGTCATAGACAGCGCAAAGGTGGGGAAGCAGGCGTCCCAGGAAACCGCCAGTTCCTCCAGGGCTTTCGCTTTGTTGGAAGTGGTCCTGCGCAGTCTCTGGTCCAGTTTCAGGAAGATGTCCCAAATCCGCTCCTCCTGGCGTCTCTTCCAGTTGTTCGAACTGGCATAGTAGCTGCTGCAGAAGTCCACGAGGCCCAGGGTGCTGTAGTTCTCCGGGTCGTTGGCGCGGCGCAGCAGCCTTGCCGCCTCCTGATACCGGTTCTCCTCTATGTAGAGCCGGGCTGTGAGGGCGAGCAGGGCCGGCGGAGCCTCGGGGTCATCGGTATAGGGATCCAGCTCCACGAGGTAGCGGTGGACCTTGCCGTAGTCCATCTCCTCCTCGTAGGTATAGACCTTGCCCCAGAGGTAGTCCTTTACCTCCCGCATGAGGCCCGTAACGATCTTCACCCGTTCCTCGAATTCTTCGTCTGTGAGCATAGAGATTGGTCTCAGTGGTCTCACGCAGCATCCCGCCTTTCTGTGATCTCGGTATCCCCTATCATACCCGCTCCGGTCAAAGCCGTCAAGGAAATCTTGCACTGCCGAAGGCGTACAAAAGGATCGGCCCTGGGATGCAGGGCCGATCCTTGCCGTCACTTTTTCTTCTTTTTCCGCTTGTTCTTGTCTTTCTTCCGGCTGAGGCCCTTCCGCTTGGTGTTGTGGACATGCCTCGTCCCTGGGGCCTGGCCAAAAGAGACCTTGTTGTCCAGGAAAGCGCCGTACGCATCTGGCGGGATCAGGGTGACATCATCGTCGTCCCAGTCATCCTCGTCCGCAGGCTGCTGCTTGTCCGGCGGGCCGGCAGCGGCCCGCTTCGCCACCTCTTTCATCACGGCAGCAAATTGGGGATCCTCCATGTGTTTCTGGAAGGTTCTAAAGGTAGACGCCTCATCATGGAAGTCATCGAGATCCGAATCGTCCTCGAAGGCATCGTAGTCTTCCTCGTCATCTTCGTCCTCCGGGTCCTCCAGCTCCCTGCCGGCGAACATGCAGGCCATGGTCTTCAGCATGGTGGTGAACGCGTCGTCATCCGGACTTTTGGTGAAGAGCTCACTGAACTGCGCGTACGGATCCTCATCCGGGGACACATCGGCGTCCCAATCGCCGTCTTCCGCCTGATCGGCCTCCTCATACGCCCTGGCCATGTCCGCAGGATCGTCCACGAAGGCCACGGTGCCCTCATCGCCATCCCACTGCACATTGGGCTTGGGGATGTCCATGTCCTCCCATTGGGTGGCGGAGACCAGCTTCTCCAATGCGGCACGCATGTTCATGTCCACCAGTTCTTTCACAGGCCCTGCGGTGTCCACCGTCTTCTGGTACTGCTTCAACTCCTCGGCATAGTTGAGGGTGCGAAGGGGGCTGTTCCAATAAAAGGTGCTGCAGCGGATGTTCTCACACTCGGGGATGCCGTCAAAGCACTTGCTCAGGAATTCCAGTACGACTCTCCCGTCCACTGTGATGAAATCGATGTAGTAGTTCTCCGTGCCTTCCGCCCAGCCCACAAAACACACATCATCTTCCAGTGAGGCGCAGACGTCTTTCTCCACCGCTTTGCGCAGCTCCTGGAAGTTGTCCCCGCAGACCTCTCTGGGGATCACCAGGAACCAGCCGCATGTCCCGTAGCGCTGCATGGCCTCGAGATGCGTCTCGTTGCGCTGGAAGTAGATCTCCTCCAGTTCCGGCATAGCGGTCTCACCGCAGGTGATATCCGCACGGGGCCGGGCGCTTTGGATCGGCTTGCGGGTGAACTTGCGGCGCCGGCGCTCCAGCACCTGGTCCAGGGGGATGTCTATGGCCATGTTGCGGGCCTCGCACTGGCCTGTCAGCTCCGGCAGCGGGAAGGAGTATTTCTTCGGCGGCTCCCGATCTGCCAGGGCGATGCAGTCCACATAGAGCAGGCGGACAGACTGGGGAAGGCTGGCATTCACGCAGCAGATGGCCGATTGCATGGCGTCATGGGCCTTTCCCTGTCTGGCCAGATCCCGCAGATATGGATGCCATACCGCCAGCACCACCTTGCCGGTATCTCCGGACCACATAGGCATGTTCTTGTTGGAGACAATATCCACGCGAATCTCATCGGCGGGGAAGATCCGGTCTCCCAGCAGGCACTGATCCTGCTCATGTTCAGACGGCTCCAACACCACTTTCCAGTCCTTTGCCACCTTGTCCGGCACATGATTTTGGAGATACCGCATCGGGTACAGGGAGAAGATGCCGTCCGGAAGCCCCAGGTTGATGACGCCTTTCTCCCTGCCAGACGGCGCGATCACCATCACCTCATGGGTTGGGAAGCAGGCGCCCCATGCAATCATCAGATCTTTCAGGGGCATTGTGTTGCTGGCGGTTGTCTTGCGAAGTCTCTGGTCCAGACCCTGGAAGCTGTTCCAGATCCGCTTCTGGCGGACCCGCCAGGCATTTCCGCAAATGTAATAGCCGCTGGTGAAGTCGATTTCCCTCATCAGGATTTCCTCGGGATTCCGGACACGGCACATCAGTTGTGCTGCCATCTGCACGCGGCCCTCCTCTACATAGAGCATCGCCGCTACCTCCAGTACCACCTGCGGGATATCCGGGTCATCGATGTAGGGATCCAGGTCCGAGAGATATTGATGGACGCGCCCGTAGTCCAGTTCTTTCGGTCTATCGTTCACAAGATAGGATTTTATTTCGTCCACGGTGTCCAGGACTTTCTTGAGCCGTGCCGTTTTCTCTTTCGCTGTGAGCTGGGAGAGTGGTTTCACGCGGCATCCCGCCTTTCTGTCTGAATGGTTTTGCCCTTGCCCCCATCTTACCTGCTCCGATCAAAGCCGTCAAGGGGAATTTGTGCCGCTGCAAAAAGGATCGGCTCTGGCGTGCAGAGCCGATCCTTGGGATCACTTCTTCTTTTTCTTGTGCTTGTTCTTTTTCTTGCCGCTGCCCTTCCCCTTGGCATCTCGGGCCTGCCTGGGCGCAGGGGGCTTGCCGGCAGACGGTGCAGAGGCCTGATCTTCCTGGGTATCCTCATCGTCCTCTAACAGGTCCAGCTCTGCGCTCTCTGCGGCATCGGAGGCAGTGGGAACCTCAGGAACAGCGGCGGGCTCGTCCATCTCCTCCTGGGTCTGCTCTACCGGGGCCTGCGCCAGGAACAGGTTCCCCTCGTAAGGTGCGTCCTCCATTTGGGGCTTCGGCACGCCCGTCATGTCACCCCACACGGTGCTCCGGAAGTACTTCTCCATGGCGATCCGCTGCCTCTCGGTGACGAGCTCCTTGGACGGGTTAGCGGTATCCGCCTGTGCAGACAGCAGCATCTCCTTGCCGCAGGACACAGAGCGAAGGGCGGAATTCCAATAGAAGGTGCAGCACTGGACGTTTTTGCTGTTCTTCTTGCC
>CANQII010000219.1 GCA_947623875.1 uncultured Oscillospiraceae bacterium | reverse complement strand
AGATCGTTGAAATTGGTCTTGTCTGCTGTCTGAATCATGTCAGCACGCCCCCTGATTGAATTGCTCCCGGATGACGCCGTTCAGTGTCCGCAGGGCCACATCATAGTACGCGAAGAATTGGTAGGCCGGGTAGGTGTTGATCTCCCGGGCATCTTCCTCGGTATAGCCCCAGGCCTTCATAGAATCTTCCAGCTGCTTCTGGTATTCTGCTTCACTGGGTTCGAAGCCGGTCTCCTCGGCTATGTGCCGGCCGATGAGATGCATGCACAGAAACTCCCATGCACTATTCTGTTCCATGGCCACCAGCTCAAAGTAGCTTTTCACCGGGATCCGGCCCTCGAACTGCTCCGGTGTCATGTCTTCCAGCACCATACCCTCGTGCCGACTGATGGCCCGCAGCCGCTCCAGCCGGAGATCGATCACATGCTGCCAGTCCTCCTGATAGAGCACGAACTCCGAGCGTGCGATCACCTGGTCGATCAGATAGTGCTGGGGCTCATAGAGCACGTCCTGGAACTGCTCCTCGGTCTGCTGGTCCAGGAGATATTCCCGGTATTCCCCTATCGTGTGAACGCCCTGGATCTCCAGCTTCTCCACCATTTCGTCCGTGAGCGGCGGCACAATCTTGTTGGTAACCTTCAGCAGCGTTACAGAGACAGCGCCTTCCGGCAGGGTCCTCTCCCGGGTCTCCCCCACAGACATGCCAATACATAGAGCTTCCAGATCCCGCTGGAACATCCCGCTGCCGGCCACAAACTGCACTTTGTCCCGCTGATACTTTGGGCACGGCGATTGCAGCCTACACACCACCACATCGCCGGAGGAGACGGTGGTCCCCTTCTCCCAGCGGATATAGGGGTTCGATGCCCGCTGCAGTTCCCGGTCCAGTTTTCCCTGGTCCAGGACAAAGGGCTTCAGACATCCAGACAGATCTATCGTCCGGGGATCTGCCAGGGTGAGTACTCTTGAGCGCATTTCTCTGCCTCCCACTTTCCGCCTGCGCTGCCCTTCAGCACATGGGCGGACCTGTTGTTCCCCACAGGATACACGGCATTTGGACCCACATGCAACGGCTCCCGCGCATTTTGCCCGATTTCCTGTCAATACTGTCCCAATTTGGGGGTGCCGCTGTCCTTCTGTAAGGCGAGCATTTCCTGCGGTCTCATAAGGTGTGGGTACCGCAGTCTAAGACTGGATTTAGCATTTTCTACATTTTTCTCTATTTCCGCTAGACAAGTGCCAGAAAATTTGGTATGATCAGGAAGTCAATGAGAGGAGGCTTTTACAATATGGCTGCTATCCGTGGACTCTACCTGACTCCAGAAGAGCGCCAAGATCTGATTGATATCTGCAATGACCGCCGCATTTGTGAGGCGACCAAAACCCGGGCCAAGATAGTGCTCTTAAAGTCCCAGGGAAAAACCACAAAGGCAGTTGCCGCAGAGGTGGGTTGTTCCTACGTCACGGCGCACGACTGGGTTGATCGCTTTCTGAAGCGGGAGAAAGGCGTGCCTCTCCTGAAGGTTCTCTCAAGCAAACCTTCCACCAGCGTGCCCAAGCACACCATAACCCCCGCCGAGGAGGCGTGGATTATGCAGGTGAACGAGGAGCGTATCCGCAACAACGGGAACCTTGCCGCACTGCAGAGAATGATCTATGCGCAGGCGGAGCAGAGCGGATTCCCCGGTCTCAAAGACGTCACGGAAGCCCAACTGATCCGGATCGCGGCGAAGGCGCGATACAACAAAGATCTGGCGGCATTGGGCATTCCGGCACCTGAGAGCGCCTGGAACTGATCCCAAACATCCACACCCACAAGCACAGGGCCCCGGCTGTCTGCCGGGGCCCTGTGCTGCTGAAAGAGGCCGGTGCAGCCTGTCTGCACCGGCCTCTTGTTCTCTTCAATGATCCTCTGTTCTCCCCTACCGGCACACCTTCTGCAGACCCTCGTACATCTTCTCAGACACCGGCGCCGGCACCCCCAGCCGCCGGGCCTCCCGCACGAGGTACCCGCTGAAGGTATCCAGCTCGCAGCGCCGCCCCGCGGAGACATCCCGCTGCAGGGAACTGGAGGCATCGTACCCATAGCCGTGGTAGAACTTGTCTATGATGTAATCCCGGTGTGCCTGGGTGACGGCAATCCCCTTGGCCCGGGCCACAGCGCAGGCCTCGTCGATGAGGTCCTCATACTCCTTGGCCTTCCCCGGGTCCTCCCGGAGAGGGCCGATGGTGGTGTTGTAGTAAGCGGTCTCCACGTTATATGCGCAGTTCAAAATGTACTTCCGCCAGATCTCCAGCTCGATGTTCTCATCTGCCGCGTGTCTGACCCCGGCCAGCCGCAGCACATCGTCTACAACCCGCACTGCCGCCCTGCTCCGGGCATCCCCGGCCTTGGTCCCCACATGCAGATCCACGATATCCCCCTGCTGGGTGATAGAGTAGTCCGGAGCGGCGAAGGTGACAATGTAGATGAGGGCGTCCAGCACAATCCCCTTGTCCAGGTACGCCCGCACCCGGTCTCCGCAGTCCACCCCGTTCATCACGGGCACCAGGATGGTATCCTCTGATACCGCATGCTTAAGCTGGGCACAGGTCTCCTCCAGGGAGTAGTTCTTCACGCAGAGGAAAAGGACAGCCTGCCGGCCCATCTCCTCCAGGGTGCAGACCTGTTCCGGGTGGACGATGATCTCGCCATCGTTGCCGCTGTGGAGGATGAGTCCCTTCTCCCGGAGAGACTGTCCCCTGGCGCCTCGGGCACCTAAGGTGAGGTGGGGAAACTTCCTGCCCAGCATGCCTGCCAGATATCCTCCCACGCCGCCGATCCCGGCCACCGCGATCTTCAAATCCTGTATCTCCACAGTGAATCCGCCCCTTCGTCTCTGTTTGCTCCATGATAGTCCGTTTCACGGGAGCGGTCAAGGGGGAAAAAGCGGGATCAGAGACCGGCAAACACCCGCATGGCCTTCTCTGCATCTGCCTCCATGGCCTGCTCCGCCGCATAGGCCAGATCGTGGAAGAAGGTGACGTCCTCCTTGGCCAGCAGCTCCCGCACGGCGTTGGTGCCGGCCTTGGACATGTAGCTGTAGTAGTTGATCTTGCGCAGGCCGTTCCGGATGCCGGTGCGGTAGTCCTCGGGGGAGACGCCGCTGCCGCCGTGCATCACGAGAGGCAGTCCGGTCTTCTCGGCGATCACCTTCACCCGGTCCAGGTCCAGCACCGGCTTAGCCTTGTAGATGCCATGGGCGGTGCCGAAGCTGGGGGCAAAGGCGTCAATGCCGGTCTCCCGGCAGAACACCACAGCCTCATCGGGATCGGTATAGACCGGGCCGGAGGCGTTGGACGCACCGCCCTCCCGGGAGGCCAGTGCCCCCAGCTCCGCCTCAACCCCGGCCCCGTAGGGTTTTGCCATGGCAACGGCTTTCTGGGTGTTGGCCATGTTCTCCTCGTAGGGCAGCAGACTGCCATCGTACATCACGCCGGTAAAACCCAGATCCAGGGCCTCCTGCATATAGTCCAGGGTCTCGCAGTGGTCCAGGTGGACACAGACCGGCACCTTCGATCTCTGGGCTGCCAGCACCATCACCGGACCGATCTTGCTGAGGGAAGAGACTTCCTCGTGGAGCTGGGCGTGAGACAGGATCACCGGGACGTTCAGCTTCTCGGCCGCGTTGAGAACTGCGTGAATGCACTCCAGATTGGGGGTGTTGAACGCCCCAACCGCGCATTTCTTCTCCTCTGCCAGCTTCAGAATTTCAACCAGATTCACAAGCATATCGCATTTTCTCCTTTACACCAGCGGCCGGACGGCCTCATAGACCTTCCGATACCGCTGATAGACCTGCATGTATTTCTCGTGCATCTCCGGGCGGGGATCGTACGTCTCCATCTCCCGCACCATGTGGGAGGCGGCGTCCTGAAGATCTCGGAACACTCCAACTGCTATGCCGGTGAGCATGGCGCTGCCCACAGTGCCCGCATCCACGGTCTCCAGCGCCGTGATGGGGAGGTTCAGCACATCCGCCTTCATCTGCATCCAGAGCTTGGAGTGTGCCCCGCCGCCGGTGGCATTGAGCTTCTCAAAGCGGATGCCAGACCCGGCCAGGGCCTCATAGTTCAGCCGCATCTCATAGGCCACGCCCTCCATGCAGGCCCGATACAGCTCCCCTGCGGTGGTGGCGGTGGTGAGACCCAGGATCGCCCCTTTGGAGCCGGTGTCCATGTACGGCGTGGCGGCACCGGCAAAGTGGGGCAGCACCAGAAGGCCGGTGGGGTCCTCCCCGGGATAGGCGCTCTCCAGTTCCTCGTTGGTCTTCCCGCCGCCAATGGTGTCCCTGGCCCACTGGATCAGGGCCCCGCCGGTGTATGAAAAGGCGTAGGCCACATACTTGCCGGGGACCACATAGGGCACCACGGAGAAGTACCCTTTGGCCATCACCGGGATATCGGGGAGGGTATCGTAGATGGGGGTGAGACACTCCACGGTGCCCGCCCCGTCTACGGCAACACTGCCATCGAAGGCACCAGCCCCCACGCAGGCGGCCACCTGGTCATGAGAGACGGAGACCACGATGCAGTCCCGGGATAGCCCCGTCTTCTGGGCGGCTGCTGCGGTGATGTTTCCGGCGCTGGTGCCGGTGGGCACCGGCGCCGGCAGCATGGCGGCATCGATGCCTGCTGTATCCAGGATCTCACGGCTCCAGGTGAGGGAGCGGATATCAAACGCCATGGTGCGGGTGGCCAGAGAGTAGTCTATCTGGGCCCTGCCGGTGAGGTGCCACACCACCAGGTCCTCGATAAGGTGGATCCGGATGGCCTTGGCATAGAGTTCCGGCTGGTGCTTTTTCAACCACAGGATCTTGCTGATGGAGTACATCTCGTGGGGTGCAAGCCCGGTGATGGCGGCGATACGGTCTGCCCCCAGCTTTTCCGTGAGTTCCGCGCACTCCTCTGCCCCTCTGGGATCGGTATACAGCATGGCATCGTGGAGGGGATTGCCGGAGGCATCTGTGAGGACAAAGGTCTCCCCGAAGCTGGTTACCCCGATGCCGCCGATGTCCGGGTACTGGCCTGCCATCTCCTGCAGCACCGCCCACACGCTCTCCAGCATGGCGGTGAGGTCCACCTCGTGGCCGGACACCGCCCGGCGCACCGGGTAGTCCCGGTACGCCTTGCCCAGCTGATGTCCCGCCTCATCGAACACCGTGAGCTTGCAGCCGGTGGTGCCGATGTCCAATCCAGCGATCTTCATGGCTCAGTCCCTGTCGATGTCCACCCAGTCGTAGTGGAGGTAGGTGGTGAAGGCCTCTTTCAGAATGTCCTTCATGTGGCCCACGCCCACGCTGGTGTGGTGCTTGAAGCCGCCCCGGGCCAGCCGGATCATCTTGTCGTCCAGGTTGGGGATCTTGCAGACACCGCCGCAGCCGAAGAAGGCCTCCTCGATGGGATCGTC
>CANQII010000218.1 GCA_947623875.1 uncultured Oscillospiraceae bacterium | reverse complement strand
GCTGCTGGAATGTGATGGGCTTGCAGTGCAGCAGATCCAGCTTTTTCGCCGGCCCTGGGGTGTGCTCCGGCCAGGTGATGGCGTACTGGATGGGCACCCGCATGTCCGGGCACCCCAGCTGCGCCAGAATGGAGCCGTCCCGAAACTCCACCAGGGAGTGGACAATGCTCTCCCGATGTACCATGACGCTGATCCGGTCTGCCGGCACATCGTAGAGCCGCATGGCCTCGATGACCTCCAGGCCTTTGTTCATCATGGAGGCGGAGTCTATGGTGATCTTGGCTCCCATGTTCCAGGTGGGATGCCGGAGGGCATCCGCCTTGGTGACTCGGGAGAGGGCCTCCCGGTCCATCCCAAAGAAAGGGCCGCCGGAGGCGGTGAGAATGAGGCGCTCGATATCCCTCCTGCCGTATGAAGACACGGAGAAGGCGTCTATTGGCTCCTCCGGGTTTCGGCTGATAAGGCACTGGAAGATGGCGGAGTGCTCTGAGTCCACCGGGAGAATGGGTACCCGCTTCTCCCGGGCCAGGTTTATCACAAGCTCTCCGGCGCACACCAGGGCCTCTTTGTTGGCCAGCGCGATGCGTTTGCCGGCCTGCACGGCGGCCAGGGTGGGCTTCAGTGCGGCGATGCCCACCACAGCCAGCACCACGGTGTCTGCTTCCGGCAGGGCCGCCGCCTGGAGAACGGCGTCTTCCCCGCTCTCCACCGTGACCGCAGGCTGCAGATCCTGGATGCGATGGCGGAGCTCTGCCGCCGCAGCCTCATCCGGGGTGGCCACATAGCGGGGATGGAAGGCGCGGATCTGCTCCTCTGCCAGATCCACATTGTGCCCAAAGGCCAGCCCTGCCACCGTGTAGCCGGCGCAGCGGGCCACGTCCAGGGTCTGCCGGCCGATGGAGCCGGTGGAGCCCAGTACCGAGAGAGCGCGTACCATCAGAGGACACCTCCGAAGGCGGGCAGGCACTCGGTGATGCAGAGCACGATGGGGCCGCAGAAGATCATGCTGTCAAAACGGTCCAACATGCCGCCGTGTCCCGGCAGCAGGTGGCCGAAGTCCTTGATCTTGAACTCCCGTTTGATGAGGGAGAAAGACAGGTCGCCGATCTCCGTCACCAGAGCGCCGGCGAGGCCGCAGATGGCCAGGGAGAGATAGTTGGCCTGCAAATCCTGGGTGTTGGCGACGATGCACCCGTACACCAAGGCGAAGACGATCCCGGTGACAAAGCCGCCGATAAAGCCCTCCAGGCTCTTGTTGGGGCTGACCCGCAGGATGCCCTTGTGCTTGCCCAGAAAGACCCCCACAAAGTAGGCGCCGCCGTCTGTGATGAAGGCCAGACACACCGCCAGAAACAGCACAAACCGGCCGTTCTCCTGCCCCATCAGGGCGATCAGCGCAGAGAGGGCATTGGGAATGATTACACCAGCCATCAGGCAGAGCAGAATGTGGAAGAAACCGATGTTGTGGTGCTCGCCATCGTAGTCGTGAATGGCGCAGATGAAGGTGACAGTCATCACCAGCAAGGTGCACCCGGTGACGCTGAGCATCCAATAGCCCAGATGAACGCCTGCTGGAATCAGCGCCGCGGAGAGGATGGAGACCCACTCCATGGCCTTGGTGATCTTTCCGCCGCCGGCTGCCCGCAGCAGCTCAAAGGCGGCAATGCCGGAGATGGCACATACCGTGACGGTCCACACCACCGGCGGGAATGCCAGAATGGCGGCAAAGACATAGGGCAGCGCTACCAAAGCGACCAGGATTCGTTTCAGCATGGTTAGATTCCTCCGTACCGGCGGGACCGGTTCTGATAGGAAGCGATGGCCTTGAGCAGTTCTTCTTTCGTGAAATCGGGCCAGAGCACATCCGTGTAGTAGAACTCTGCGTAGGCACACTGCCAAAGGAGAAAGTTGGAGATACGCAGCTCTCCGCTGGGACGGATGATCAGGTCCGGGTCTGGAACGCCGGCGGAGTAGAGCCAGTTTCCAAACTGCTCCTGGGTGAGATGGTGGGGATCGGCTCTCCCCTCCACGCAGGCCTGGGCGTAAGCCTGGGCGGCCCGCATGATCTCATCTCTGCCTCCATAGTTTAAACAGATATTCACCTGGCAGCCGTCATATCCCTTGGAGATCTCCTCCGTCTCATGACAGAGGGCCTGGAGTTTGGGGGTCAGAGGTGTCAGGTCCCCGAAAAAGGCCATCTTGACCTTGTCCCGGGCCATGCGGTCTATGGCCTCGTGGAGGTACTTCTCCAGCAGGTTCATGATGGCAGCTACCTCTTCCGGCGGCCGTTTCCAGTTCTCCGTGGAAAAGGCGTATACCGTGAGGTACTGCAGCCCGATGTCCTTGGCAAAGGTGGCCACGGTGCGGAAGGTCTCAGAACCTGCGGCGTGCCCGGCGGTACGGGGCAGTCCGCGCTTCTTGGCCCAGCGTCCGTTGCCGTCCATGATGATCGCTATGTGCTGGGGCAGGTGGTCCATGTCCACCTGAATATCTGCTTTTTTCTGGAAGAAAGCCATGCCCAGTTCTCCTTTGGACCAGTCTATTGCAAAAGGGGCCGCTCCGTACAACAGCCGCGGAGCGGTCTCCCGGCTCCGCGGCCATTGATTGTTAGACGGCCATCAGTTCCTTTTCTTTGGCTGCGGTGATTTCGTCCACATCCTTGCAGCGCTTCTCGGTGAGCTCCTGGAGCTCCTTCTCCATCTGCTTCTGGTCATCCTCTGTGAGCTCAGATGCCTTTACACCCTTCTTGATGGCATCCATGGCGTCCCGGCGGATGTTGCGGATGGCCACCTTGCCCTCTTCGCCGTACTTGCGCACCTGCTTGGTGAGCTCCCGGCGGCGCTCCTCGGTGAGCTGGGGGAAGGCAAGGCGGATAACAACGCCGTCGTTCTGGGGGTGAATGCCCAGGTCGGAGGTCTGAATGGCCTTCTCAATGGGCTTCAGCAGCGAGCGGTCCCAGGGCTGGATGGCCAGGGTGCGGGGATCGGGGGTGGAGATGGAGGCCACCTGCTGGATGGGGGTGGCGACGCCGTAGTAGTCTACGGTGATGCGGTCCAGAACAGCAGCGTTGGCCCGGCCGGCGCGGACGCTGGCATTGTTGGCTTTTACTGCATCCAGGGTTTTCTTCATCTTCTGGTCATAGTTCTTGATCTCAACGCTCATATGTCTCTCCCTTTCGTGTTTTCAGTTTTGTACGACTGTGCCGATCTTCTCCCCGTGGACCACCCGGAGGATGTTTTCCGGATCCTTCAGGGCGAAGAGGATAACTGGGATGTTGTTGTCCATAGACAGGGATGTTGCGGTGGTGTCCATCACAGCCAGGTGACGTGCCAGCACGTCGTCATAGCTGATGACATCGAACTTCACCGCGCTGGGATCCTGGCGGGGATCGGCGCTGTACACGCCGTCCACGTTCTTGGCCAGCAGAATGATATCCGCATCGATCTCTGCGGCCCGCAGCACGGCGGCGGTGTCCGTGGAGAAATAGGGGTTGCCGGTGCCGCAGCCGAAGATGACAACGCGGCCCTTTTCCAGGTGGTGTATGGCCTTGCTGCGGATATACGGCTCCGCGATGGCGTTCATGGGGATGGCGGTCTGCACCCGCACATCGACGCCCTTCTGCTCCAGCACATCGGCCAGAGCCAGGCAGTTGATGCAGGTGGCCAGCATGCCCATGTGGTCTGCGCGGGTCCGCTCCTTCATGCCCTTGCCGTCTTTCAGGCCGCGCCAGAAGTTGCCGCCGCCTACCACGATGCCCACCTGTACGCCCTCGGCGGCGCAGCGGGCGATGACATCACAGACGTGGTCCAGGACATTGTAGTCGTAGCCGCGGCCGGCCTCTCCGGCCAGAGCCTCACCGGATACCTTCAGCAGAACTCTTTTGTACTTCAGCTCGCTCATGAATACCTCTCCCCTTTACGAGATCGTCCTCCCTGCGGAGGGTTGGCTTCAGGACTCTTCAGTTGGCTATTATACTGGAAAAACCGTCCTTTGCATAGGGGGCAAATTGAAAATTTTTGTGAAGGCCCGTCCAACTTGGAGAAATTGGCAAGAGAATGGACGTTTGGAAAAGTCCATGGGACAAGCGTATGGAGCGGACGGCAGAGATTGTGCCCTGCCAAGGACGCTGAGATAGGCAAGCGCCCCGCGAAAAGCGATCTCGCGGGGCGCCATTGGTCTGTCTCTGGGGGTTGAGATTATGCCTGCTGGAGCTGCTTTGCGATTTCCTCAGCAAAGTTCTCCTGCTTCTTCTCGATGCCCTCGCCCTTCTCGAAGCGGACTGCGTCCACCAGCTTCACGGTGCCGCCCAGGGCCTTGGCGGCGCTGTTCATATACTGCTCTACGGTCATGGAATTGTCCTTGACGAACTCCTGCTGGAGCAGGCAGTTCTCGGCGTAGAACTTGTTGAGCTTGCCCATGACGATCTTCTCTTTGACGGTCTGGGGCTTGTTGGACATCTTGGGGTCGTTGTCCATCTGGACCAGCATGATGTGCTTCTCCTGATCCAGCACGTCCTGGGTGACCTGGCTCTTGTCCAGGAAGCGGGGATTCAGAGCGGCGATCTGCATGGCCATGTCCTTGCCGATCTCGGTGGCATCGATGCCGCCGGTGACTTCGAGGTTCACCAGCACGCCGATCTTGCCACCAGCGTGGACATAGGAGACGGAAGTGCCAGTGGCATAGCGGGCGAACCGGCGGACCTGGATGTTCTCGCCGATGACCAGCACCATCTCCTGGCGCTGCTGTGCCACGGTGAGCTCGGTGCCGTCATACTTGCACTCCAGAAGAGCGTCCAGATCAGCGGGAGCTTCCTTGGCGACGGTGTTGGCCACACCCTTCACGAAGCCGATGAATTTCTCGTTACGGGACACGAAGTCGGTCTCGGAGTTGATCTCGACCACGACGCCGATGCCGTCGATGATAGTGGCGTAAGCCATGCCCTCAGCAGCGATGCGGCCGGACTTCTTCACGGAAGCGGCAAGGCCCTTCTCGCGCAGCCACTCAATGGCCTTCTCCATATTGCCTTCGGAAGCGGCCAGGGCCTTCTTGCAGTCCATCATGCCGCAGCCGGTCTTCTCACGCAGCTCCTTCACGTCCTGAGCAGTGATTGCCATAGTAATTAATACCTCCGTATCGTATTGTGTTGCAGCGGAAAGCGGAATTACTCCACCACGTCGGTCTCGGGGGCCTCAGCGGCCTCGGTCTCGGCTACGGGAGCGTCCACACCCTGGCGGCCCTCCTGGACGGCGTTGGCCATCACAGAGGAGATGAGCTTGATGGCGCGGATGGCGTCATCGTTGCCGGGGATGACATAGTCGATCTCATCGGGATCGCAGTTGGTGTCCACGATCGCCACGATGGGAATGTGGAGCTTGATGGCCTCGTTGATGGCGTTGCGCTCCTTGCGGGGGTCTACCACGAACAGAGCGCCGGGGAGCTTCTTCATCTCGACCACGCCGCCGAGATACTTCTCCAGCTTG
>CANQII010000217.1 GCA_947623875.1 uncultured Oscillospiraceae bacterium | reverse complement strand
ACCCCCACACAACACATCCAGGCGCACCGCTCACCTCATACCTGCTCTGCTCTTCTCCTACCCACTCCGTTCTTCTCCTACCAGACCAGCTCTCTGCTTCCTGCGCTCTCCGTCAGAGGATCAGATCCAGGGACACGGGACAGTGGTCGCTGCCGAAGATGTCCGGGTGGATGGACGAGGCCTGTACCTGGTCCATCAGCCGGTCCGAGACGATGAAGTAGTCGATACGCCATCCGGCGTTTTTCTCCCGGGCGTGGAACCGATAGCTCCACCAGGAGTAGGCCCCGGTCTCCTCCGGGTGCAGCCGCCGGAAGGTGTCTGCAAAGCCGCTGGAGAGCAGCCTTGTCATCTTGGAGCGCTCCTCATCCGAGAAGCCGGCATTCCCACGGTTGGTCTTGGGATTCTTCAGGTCGATCTCCTCGTGGGCCACGTTGAGATCTCCGCAGTACACCACCGGCTTGGTCTTGTCCAGGCTCTGGAGGTACTCCAGCAGATCGTCCTCCCACTGCATCCGGTAATCAATCCGGGCCAGGCCGTCCTGGGCATTGGGGGTGTAGCAATCCACCAGCCAGAAGGACGGATACTCCAGGGTGATAAGCCGGCCTTCATGGTCGTGGTGATCAATGCCCATGCCGTAGGACACGGAAAGGGGCATTTCCCGGGAAAAGACCGCAGTGCCGGAGTACCCCTTCTTCTCCGCTGAGTTCCAGTACTCGTGGTAGCCCGGCAGTTCCACCTCTGCCTGGCCCCTCTCCATCTTGGTCTCCTGCAGGCAGATCACATCCGGCTGCAGGCCCATCAGGGACTCCTGAAAGCCCTTCTTCAGGCAGGCTCTCAGGCCGTTCACATTCCAGGACACCAGTCTCATTGCTTAGTCCTCCTTGTTCTCTCTGTCTTTGGCAGGGTTCTCTCCCCCGCCGAACAGCTTATCTTTGTCTGTACCAGCAGTCTCCGGCTCGTCCTCGTCCGGCATGTCCAGGCTCCACACCTCCGACAGCTTGTCCGCACCGGGGAGTACGATTCTGCCGTCCGGTCCCAGGTTGGGGATCATCTCGGTCTTCGGCACGGTATCTTCCGCCGTCTCCTGCGCTGCACGCTCAGCTGTCTCTGTCTTGGGTTCTTCTGCTGCCGCAGCCGACTCCTGTTTCGCCTGCTTCTGGTTCTTGGCCAGCCGCCGGCCAGGCTTCTTCTTTGGCTCAGCCGCGGGTTTCTCCCCGTCCTGCGTTGGATTAGTCTCTTGCTCTGCCTTGCTTTCCTGATCCGTCTTGGAGTCTACCGCCGGCTTGGACTTCTTCTCCGTCTTGCTGCCCTTGCCTTCTTTGCCGTACTTGTTCTCTTTGCCTTCCTTGGCCTTCTTGTCTCCCTTGCCGCCGCTCTTGGCCTTCCCGGTCTTTGGTCCAGCCGCCAGTGCAGCGCTTTCCTCCCCCAGCTGCGGGTTCTTGTATGCCCGGGAAAGCTCCATGCCCATGATGATGGCAGCGCACACCAGGGACAGCAGCATCAGCCCGGCCTCTACCGCCATCACATAGGTCTTGCCGGCGATGTGGAGGATGAAGTTGTATTTTAAGCGCAGGTACACGATGTAGCTGGCCATAGAGCTGAACCACTCCATGGCGGCGGCAGGCAATGCGTTGCGGTTCACCATCACAAGGCACACCATCACGATGTCCGCCAGATAGAAGTACCGCTCGTGCATGTGGGGCAGCAGGAAAGGTACCCCTACTGCCATCACGGCGGCGATCGATAATGCTGCCCGGTTGTCCATCTTGTTTCGGAAGACAAGGGCGATCACCTGGAGCACCAGCACCAGTACAAAGGCCGCAATAATGCCGATCCTGCCGGCGGATACCGGGTCCGGCTTCACCCCATTGGGGATAAACTGATAGACACTGGGGGCATTCAATACCAGACGGTCCTGGTACTCCACGGTCTGGTGCAAATAGACATTGAGCACGTCCATCACCGGCCGGCCCAGCAGCACCGCCGGCAGGCACAGCACCACAAAGGACAGGGGGGCAAAGAACAGATTGCGGAAATGGAAGCGCTTCGCCAGCCACAGCACGCCCCACAATGGGATCAGAAACACAGACTGCAGCTTTACCGCAAAGGCCGCCCCCACCAGCACGGCTGACGTCTTCTCCTTACCGGTAAAGGCTTTCGCCATAGCGTGTAGGATGAGAGCGCCGTAAAAGCTGTCGCACTGACCCCAGTAGGCGCTGTTGGCCATCACAGTGGGGAGCAGCATCAGCACCGAGAACGCGATGGCCGGCATGGGATCTTCCGGACCCTGCTGCCGCACCGCCTTTACCACCCGGAAGCCGCCCCAAGCCAGCATCACATCCGCCAGGATGGAGAAGAACTTGATGAGGTAGAGCTCCGGCTGGGGGAGCATGGAGATCACGGCCAGAACATAGAGATAGGGGGCGTTGTAGTCCCCGGAGTAGGTCTTGATGGCCGCAAATCCGCCGTTGTCCCGGAAGAACTGGAGCCACCGGGCGAGAAAGTCCTCGTAGTC
This sequence comes from uncultured Oscillospiraceae bacterium, assembly GCA_947623875.1. Lineage (GTDB taxonomy): Bacteria > Bacillota > Clostridia > Oscillospirales > Oscillospiraceae > Enterenecus. The sequence goes on along the minus strand of CANQII010000217.1, from coordinate 2,983 downwards.
TCCGCTGCTGTAGTCCAGGCAGCGGATCCGAAGGAGCATCCCCAGCAGCACCGGTAATGCACACAAGAGACAGAGCTTCCAGTCCAGCCCGTCCCGATAGAGCAGCAACAGGCTCAGCACCCCAACCAAAGTGAGCAGCAGAAGCATCAGCATATTGGATCCCCAGTCTCCGGTCTGGAGTCCCGCTGCGGCAAGCCACATCCCAGTAAAGAGGAGCACGCCGGCTCCCAGCATTCCCTCATATAGCGCCGGCATCCGCCGGTCTTGCGTCCGTTTCACGAAGGTTCCTCCCGTTCCGCCCGCCATACAGCAAGCAAACCCTGCAAAAATTGTCGATTGGCGGGAATCGTTCACAAATCTTCTATTGAAAAAGTGAATGCCGTCCACTATAATGAATCCCTGCGCGGCGGACGGTGTCTTCCGTTGCATTATCGTATAGTTTCGCCCGGATGTCAATAGAATCCAGAGCATATTCTTTGTGGGGTGTCTTCATGAACCTTCGCGTCGGCATTGATATCGGTTCCACAACCGTAAAGGTCGTGGTCCTAGACGAAAACAACAAGCTCCTATTCCGCTCCTATGAGCGCCACTATTCTAAGGCCAGAGAGCGTGCCTGCGAGACATTGCGCTCCGTGGGGGATCTGCTGGCGGGAAAAGACGTCCGCCTGGTGGTGACGGGCTCCGCCGGCCTTGGCGTGGCCAAGGCCGCCGGTCTGGACTTTGTACAGGAGGTGTATGCCACCGCCGCTGCGGTGAACACCTTCATCCCGGACACAGACGCCGTGATTGAGCTGGGCGGTGAGGACGCCAAGATCATCTTCTTCGGCGGGGCGCTGGAGGAGCGGATGAACGGCTCCTGTGCCGGCGGCACCGGAGCCTTCATAGACCAGATGGCCACCTTGATGAACGTCTCCGTCTCCGAGCTGGACACCCTCTCCCTGCAGCACGAGAAGATCTACCCCATCGCCAGCCGGTGCGGCGTGTTCGCCAAGAGCGATATCCAGCCCATTTTGAACCAGGGCGGCCGGAAGGAAGACGTGGCGGCGTCCATCTTCCAGGCGGTGGTGGACCAGACGGTGGCAGGCCTCACCCAGGGCCGGGAGCTGAAGGGCAAAATCGTCTTTTTGGGCGGCCCTCTCCACTTCCTCATGGGTCTCCGGGAGCGGTTTGTAACCACCCTGCAGCTGGATGAGCAGCACGCCATCTTCCCGGAAGACGGGGACTGCTTTGCCGCCATCGGCGCCGCCCTCTGCGCCGAGGACTACAATCCCCAGCCCTTTGAGCACTGGCTGCAGCTGCTGGAAGAGAGCAAGGAAGCCACCTCGGTAGTGGACACCATGCCGCCCCTCTTCGCCAGCCAGGAGGAGTATGACGCCTTCTGCGCCCGGCACAACGCCTCTGCCCCGCCGGAGTTGGATATCCATACATACTCCGGGGACGCTTACTTAGGCATCGATGCCGGCTCCACGACGACGAAAATGGTGCTCATCGCCCCGGACGGCGGCATTCTCTACACCTACTACCACTCCAATCAGGGCAACCCGGTGGCCATCGTCCTGGACCAGCTGAAGACCATCTACGGCCTCTGCGGGGACCGGATCACCATCAAGGGCAGTGCAGTAACGGGATACGGCGAGGACCTCATCCGCAACGCCTTCTCCTGCGACGCCGGTCTCGTGGAAACCGTGGCCCACTACCGGGCTGCTGCCCACTTCAACCCGGACGTGGACTTCATCATCGACATCGGCGGCCAGGACATGAAGTGCTTCAAGATCCGAAACGGCGCCGTGGACTCCATCATGCTGAATGAGGCCTGCTCCTCCGGGTGCGGCTCCTTCATCGAGACCTTCGCCAAGGCCCTGGGGTACTCCATTGCAGACTTCGCCAAACTGGGTCTCTTCACCAAGAAGCCGGTGAATCTGGGCAGCCGCTGCACGGTGTTTATGAACAGCTCCGTGAAGCAGGCCCAGAAGGACGGGGCATCTGTAGAGGACATCTCAGCGGGATTGTCCATCTCCATCGTGAAGAACGCGATCTATAAGGTCATCCGGGCGGCCAACGCCGATGATCTGGGCAAGCACATCGTGGTCCAGGGTGGCACCTTCTACAACGATGCCGTCCTCCGGGCCTTTGAGCAGGAACTGGGACGGGATGTCACCCGGCCGGTGATCGCCGGTATCATGGGGGCATTCGGCGCCGCCCTCTGCGCCAAGAACCTCCGCCTGGAGAAGTCCAGCCTTCTGAGCCTGGAAGCCCTCCAGTCCTTCTCCCACACCGCACGGCCAGTTACCTGCAATCTCTGCACCAACCACTGCTCCCTCACCGTGAATACCTTCGATGGCGGCCGCCGGTTTATCTCCGGCAACCGCTGCTCCCGGCCTCTGGGCAAAGAGCGGATTGAACCGCCCAATCTATACCGGTATAAGTACCGCAAGCTCCGCACCATGTCCGGGGTGGGCAAGGGCAACGGCTCCCGGGGCCGCATCGGCATTCCCTTCGGCCTCAACATGTATGAGAACCTGCCCTTCTGGTATGCGCTCTTCACCAAGCTGAACTTTGAAGTGGTGCTCTCTCCGGAGTCCTCCCGAAAGCTCTATCTCCGGGGCCAGCGGACTATTCCCAGCGACACGGTGTGCTATCCGGCAAAGCTTCTCCACGGCCATGTGGCGTATCTGGTGGATGAGGACGTAGACGCCATCTTCTACCCCTGCATGTCCTATAACTTCAACGAGCAGATCTCAGACAATAACTACAACTGTCCTGTTGTTGCCTATTATCCCGAGCTTCTGGCCGCCAACGTGAAGGAGCTCAGCAAGACCCGGTTTTTGAACCCGTACGCCGGCCTCCACCGGCCCAAGGACTACGAGCGCCTGGGCTCCCAGTGGTTTGCAGACGCCTTCCGCATTCCCCGGCACGAGGCGAAAGCCGCCATCCGGGAGGCATATGAGGCATATGAGGCCCATGTGAAAGACATCCGGGAAAC
>CANQII010000216.1 GCA_947623875.1 uncultured Oscillospiraceae bacterium | reverse complement strand
CCATCGACCCCCAGAAACTCACCATAGAAGCATTCGGCGCTATGGAACTCCTTGATATCCACGAAATCGGGCTGAGCCGCAGCTAAGCTGACAACAGCGGTTTTAAGCACATCCCTTTTGCTGTACAGTCGCTCAGGGCCACGAGCCCCTCTGGTGAATTCTGGAATACTCGAGAACACGTTAGCAATGTCTAACACCGCGGCGACCAGTAACGCCCCGGCGCGTCTTGGTAGCACTTCATTACCTTTGGTTAACTTAATTTTGCCCACAGCACTCACCTTCCGGGTGAAAATTCGTATACAATAGTATATACCAGGGAGCAACTTTTGTCAAGCAATAATTTGAGAAAGCAACCAAAAAATTTTGAAGTCAGAAACCAAATTAGCAAATGTAGCTTAGAAACTGTGCGGATTCAGGTGTTAGTTACCCTTCGTTTGGTCCGAATCCCGGCTGGACGAAGGGGCTTCTTATTTTGGGGGGTGCGGCGCACTCAGACAGGTTTGGTTGGTTTAACCACCAGGCAGTATTTTGAAGAGCAGGGATGTGGTATCATGGTTGATCTATTGCAGTCTCTCACCTGGAGAATGCCCTGAGACACGTCAGATGTATTTTCTCTGTTTTGCCAGTCCCTCTTTGCGTGGATTTTCCGGCTGGGATGGTAGATTTCTTCACATATGGATGGTATGATACCAAGTGTGGGGGTATCTGCCGGTCTGGGGATATAGCGTTCCGGCACCGGTACCCATGGATGGCAGTGCAAAAAGGAGGCTACCATCATGAAGATCGTGATCTACCCGTTGGAAAAAGTGGAGATCAACGGCGTCCCCATCTTTTTCGGCATGGAGAAAACCGCTGTGGAGGCGTCTTTCGGCAAGGGGGAGATGATCCGAGGACGCTATTTCTACCACCGCAACGAGATGGCCGTGGAGTACGGCGGGGACAATCGGGTGACGTTTGTCGAATTCGTGAGCGGACCCAGGGCAATCCTGAAGCCCCTGATCTATGGCGTCTCCGTCTTTGACACCCCATCAGACGAGCTGTCTCGGCTCCTGGCGGAGAAAAACGGAGAGCCGGCAGATCTGGCGCAGGACGGATACTTCGCCCTCTACCGGAACATCGGCATCGCCGTACACCGGGAGCGGCGTCCTAATGATCTGCTGGAGTTTGCCCGGGCGCAGAAGAAGCAGGGGGTTCGGACCCGGGAGGACGAATACCAGAGGGAGTGGCAGAGGGCCAACTTCTGGTCTGCCATCGGGGCGGGCGCCCCGGCATACTACCGGACTTGGGGGTAGGACAACGAAAGGATTGAACATGAAAGACTTGTTCCGGAGGACAGCATGAACAACATCTGGTCTCACAACATCCAGGGCGTCCAGACGCTCTATCTCAGCCGGAAGCTCCGTTTCCAGGACAGCTTTTTTTCGCAGTACCAAGAGACCTTCGCGCTGGATCCCGCAGCCGATCTCCGGATCCTGGAGATCGGCTGCGGTCCTGGTGCCCTGGCGGAGTCCCTGCACCGGTGGTTTCCCCGGGCACAGATCATCGGGATAGACCGGGACAGCGAATTCATCGCCTTTGCCAAGGAGCACATCCCTGGCGTTACCTTCCGGGAAGGGGATGCCACAGACCTCCCCTTCCCGGACGAATCCTTTGACGTCACCATCTCCAACACGGTGCAGGAGCATGTGGAGCCCACTGCCTTTTGGGGCGAGCAACTGCGGGTTTTAAAGCCGGGCGGTGTTTGTCTTTGCCTCTCCGCCCGGAAAGGGATACACTGCACTGCGCCTTGCCTGGCGGAGACGGCGGAAGAACGGGCATTTTGGGAGAGCCTGCCCGAGCCGGATGACACGTTCCAGCGATATAGCGTGGGCAGGTATGCCATGTCTGAGGCGGAGCTGCCGGCGTCTATGGCGCAGAACGGCTTTTCCAACATCTCCACCGGCTATGCCGTGATAGACCTCACACCCGATGCGCCCAAGTATTCCCCGGAGATGGCGGAGCTGATGATCGAATCCATGCGCCAGAACGACCTGGAGGCGATCCAGTCTGTGCACGCACCATGTGCAGATCGGGTGATTGCCGCAGTGAACGCCAAGTACGAGGAGCGGCTGCGGCTGTATCGAGCGGGGGTGAAGCAGTGGGACACCGAGGTCTCCGTCACGATGATGGTCCGCGGGTTGAAGAGATAGGCAGTTTTTGCATGGAGGTAGTATCATGGACGGATACAACACAGAATTCTGGGATGCGCTGGATGAGCTGGTGCGCCGCTCTGCGATCGTGATAGACAGGCCCAAGGGATCGGCGCATCCCAGATACCCGGACTTTATTTACAAGGTAGACTACGGCTACCTGAAAGACACCGCCTCCATGGATGGCGGCGGGATCGATGTGTGGGTGGGCAGCGGCGAGCGGCAGATAGACGCCGTCATGTGCATCGTGGACCTTCTGAAGCGGGACTCCGAGATCAAGATCCTGATCGGCTGCACGGAGGAGGAGAAACGCGAGATCTACCGGACACACAACGAATCGCAGAACATGAAGGGCATCCTGATCCGCAGAGGACAGGAATAGGCTCTATAGACAGGAAAGGAAACGTGATTTCAATGGCAAACGATCTGTTACTGTACATCCCCCGGATAGAGGATGGCTGGTTCTATGAGAAGATGATGTCTGATCCGGAGACGATGTCATACAACGCACCGTGGTACCCGCCGGACGGGTGCATCCCGAATGCAGAGCTGGAGTGGCAGCGCCTGCAGGCCACCTGGATCGGCTATGCGCCGGACCGGTTCTACGCCTTCCTGCAGCGGAAGGCGGACGGCGCCTTTGTGGGGGATGTGAACTACCACCATACCCCGGAACAAGACTGGTGGGACATGGGCATCGTGATCTACGCCCCGGAGCGGGGCAAGGGATACGGCACCCAGGGACTGCACCTGCTGCTGGAGCAGGCGTTTCAGGTGGACAAGATCGCCCGGCTGCACAACGAGTTCGAGACAACCCGGGATGCGGCCTATCACATCCATAAGGCGGCTGGGTTCCGGGAAGTGGGGGCAGCAGACGGGATCATCCACCTGGAGCTCACCCGGGAGGAATACCTGCAACAGGGGCATGAGGCCTGAGACCTGAGACAACACCATCCCTTTGTGCAGACTGAGGCAAAGAAAGACAGAATCCTGGAGACCGCCGTTGTGCTCTATTTGGAGGGATCCCCTATGAAAGACATTATCATCGAGACCCAGCGGCTGCGGCTCGTCCCATCGGGGCCCCAGTATCTCGCCGCCGTGCACGGGTACGCCTCAGACTGGGAGAACACGGTGTACATGCTTTTCCTGCCCAACCGCGACATCCAGGAGACGGCGGTGTTCCTGGAGCGGGTGGAAGAGGAGTGGCAGAAGGACAACCCGGCATTCTTCGAGTTTGCCGTGCTCTATGAGGGCCAGCCCATCGGCGCCGTGAGCGTTACCACGGAAAACAATGGTGCGGCAGAACTGGGGTGGATCCTCCAGAAGCGGTATTGGGGACACGGATTTGCCTATGAGGCCGCAGCTGCCGTGATCCGATACTTTGCCCAGCACAGGGGGATCACCCACTTCATCGCCCATTGCGACACCCAAAACACCGCCTCATACCGGCTGATGGAGAAGCTGGGCATGGTCCGCACCGGGGAGTCCGGCGGGCGGAGAAACCACGGCGGGGAGCAGGAGAGCCGGGAGTACCAGTATGAGCTGATCCTCTAAATGCAGAGGAGACAAACAAAACGAAAGAAGGACAATAGTATGTGGCTATTCTTAGGATGCGGGGCGATCCTGGCTGCCCTTTGGAATCTGGCGCGGACCGCTAGAGACCGGGATGCCAGCTGGCCCCGGTTTGTGAGCCTCTCCCTTACCGCCCTCACCGTCTGCGCCTTTTACGCGGACGGCGCCCAGCGGGTCCTCCACGAGGACTGGGGCGGCCTGATGGACATCATGCCCACCCTGTCTGGCGCACTGTGGGTGTGCGTGATCGCATCAATCGCGGTGAATGGGTTCTCCCTGATAGTGCAGGGGAGAAGACAGGGCCGGAGATAGCGCTGTGGTGATCCGCGAGACAGAGGAGACCCCGGAGATACTGGACCAGCTGATCGCTCTCTCGGCGGACTGGGAGCGGGAGAACAGCTGCCATGGGTACATCAAAAACACCCCGGCGGACATCGCGGGAAACCGAGTCTTCCTGGCGGAGGCTGACAACGGCGTCATCCTGGGGTACCTCTTCGGGCACATGGAGACGGCGGAGCGGCAGACCAGCATCTATGCCCGTGGAACCAAATGGTTTGAGGTGGAGGAGCTGTATGTGCGGCCGGAATACCGGAATCAAGGCGTTGGACAGGCGCTGTTCCGGCACATGGAGTGGGTGGTGAAAAGCGAAGCGGAGATGATTCTGCTGGGCACCGCCACCAAGAACTACCGTGCCATCCTCCACTTCTATATCGACGAACTGGGCATGGAGTTCTGGAGCGCCCGGCTGTTCAAGAGACTCCGGTGAAGGAGATGTTTTCATGCGCTGGATGAGTGCTGATCTTGTGGACCCCAGGAGACCCACAGACTGGTGGAAGACGGTGGTGCAGCATTTTGTAGGCCCGGGAGATGCCCTGGAGATCCGCTGCTGGAAGGAGCAGCCGGAGATTGTCTCCCAGGCCGCCCGGTATGGAACGCCCACAGAAGACGGCTATGAGGTCTTCGTCCAGGGGACCGTCACCCGGGGATTCCTGGCGGAGCTGCTGGCTGAGGAGCCGGCGTTTCAGGACACCTGCCGCAAGCAGACCAAGTATTTCACCATCAACATCGGGAGACCGGACTGTCTTTTCAGCAGCAGCCATTACGGCACCCAGCTGTATGTGCAGGGATCCGAGAAGGAGCTGGACTTCCTGACGAAGACCTTGGCACCGTACGGAGACCAGTTCAGCATCGGGTCAGGAGAAGTGCAGTAGAGGGAGAGGACGGAATCCATCATGTTTCGATTCCAATTGCGCAACTATACCGATCCGGCGCTGGAGGGTGAGACCGCGGAACTGCTCCGGCAGCGGCTGGAGCGGCACAGCCGGCAGACCGTGCCGGGGCTGTGGAAAGCCACCGATGCCCTGAACGCCTACGCCGCCCAGGGACCTGGCCGGGAGACCCGGCAGAGGCGGAACAGGATCTACGCCGTTATCCTGATGGTCCTGGGCGCCTTTGTCCTGGTTCCCGGCCTGATGAAACCCCGGGCGCCGGTGCTCATCGCAGCTGGGGTGCTCGCCCTTCTGTCGGGCCTGGGCCTGCTGATTCTGAGCCGCAAGCCCAAACCGGCGGGGGTGCCGGCCGCCTGCAGGGAGGAGGCCAAGAAGCTGCTGGAGCGGCAGCGATCTGTGGACTGGGATGCGGCAAAGACCCAGATCACCTTTGCAGACATTGCCTGGACGATCTCCTCTGGCGAGCAGCAGGAGACCATCCCGTACGATCAGATTACGGGCCTCTATGAGACAGAGCATCTCTGGCTGCTGGTGTACGGCCAAGACAAGGCGCTGCTCCTGCAGAAGAGCGACCTGGTGTCCGGCGCAGCCGATGG
>CANQII010000215.1 GCA_947623875.1 uncultured Oscillospiraceae bacterium | reverse complement strand
GGAGAAAATGGAGGCCAGCTACAAGGCCAGCGTCATGAGCACCGCCATCGGCCAGATCTCCCAGCCCATGCAGACCATCGCCTATCTGCTGCAGACTATCGTTACCATCATGGTGGGCCGCGGATTCTACGCTTCCGGCGCCATCACCCTGCCGGAGTGGATCGCATACTACGGCTTTGCCTCCCAGCTCTGCAACCTGCTGGCCGGCTACCTGGGCTACTGGGCGTCTTTTAAGTCCATCCAGGGCGCCACGGACCGGGTATCCCAGATCATGGACGCACCCAGCGAGGAGACCAAGACCGGTGAAACCGCCGGCAATCTGGCAGGCGAGATCGCCCTGAACCATGTAGACTTCTCCTATGGTGAGGTTCCGCTGTTCCAGAACCTGAGCGTCACGATACCCGCTGGCAAGATCACTGCCATCGTGGGTCCCTCTGGCAGCGGTAAATCCACCATTCTGAACCTGATCAACCGGCTCTATCCCATCCAGGGCGGCACGGTGTCCATCGGGGGCAAGGATACGGCAAAGTACTCCCTGGCCACATACCGCAAGGCTATGTCCTACGTGACGCAGGAGTGCGTGATGTACGCCGGCACCTTGCGAGACAACCTGTGCCAGGGCCTGAAGCGAAATCCCACAGATGCAGAGCTGGATGAGGTATGTGCCATTTCCGGCATTCTGGACTACGTGAAAAGCCTGCCGGAGGGATACAACACCCCCGTGGGCGAGGGCGGCACCAGCCTCTCCGGCGGCCAGCGCCAGCGGTTCACTGTGGCATCGGCACTCCTGAGACAACAGGACCTTCTGCTGCTGGATGAGGCCACCGCCGCCATGGATATCGATGGCAAGGACCGGGTCTGGACCGGCATCCGCAAGACCATGGCCGGCAAGACCGTGGTGTTCGTAGCCCACGATGGGCAGACCATTCGCAATGCAGACTACATCATCGTCCTGCGGGACGGCGCCGTGGAGGCAGCCGGGGAGCGGGAGACCGTCCTGGCCACCAACCCCTTCTGCATGGAAATGATGAGCATGAAAGATGAGGAGGCGGACTGAGATGGACGAGAAGAAAGTCAAGAAGGTTAAAAAGTCCCGCTACTCCTTCTCCCTGAAGGACCTGGTCCGCTTCTACACCCGGTTCTCCATCCCATGGTGGATGTACGTCATCTCCCTGGTGCTGGGCCTGGTGTACTCCGAGCTGCTGATCCGGCAGGCGGAATTCACCATCGCCTTCAACAAAGGTGAACTGTTCAACAGCACCATCATCAACTTCGCTCTGCTGTATATGGCCAGCAGCATTGTGGCGGCCCTGGAAAACTTCTTCAGCGGCATCGCAGCCTTGAAGGTGACCTTGCGGGCCCGGAAGACGGTGTGGAATAAGATCCTGCACCTGCCTATGGAAGAGGTGGACAGGCGGCAGCCCTCTGCGCTGATCTCCGGGATCACCAGTGATGTGGGGCAGGCCAGCACACTGCTTACCATGATCTTCTTGGTGTTCTCCTCGATCTACTCCCTGGCCCGCGCCATCATTGAGGTGATCAAGCAGAATTACACCATGTCTGTGATCCTGGTGGTCATCATCCCTCTGGGCATTCTGGTGTTTACCCTCGTGGGACGTCTGGAACACGAAGTATACAAGAGAAGCGTCACCAGCTTCCGTACCATGACGGAATACTTTTCCGAGCATGTCACGGCGGCGAAAAACGTGAAAACCCGTGCTATGGAGGACCAGGAGGAAGAGGCCGGGCTGAAGGCCATCGATGCCAAGTTCAAGGCGGACCTGTACAGCGCCATCATGGGCCAGGTACAGGTGGCCTGCTTCTCCCTGTATAACCGGATCGGCACAATCTTTACCGCCATTGCCGGCTCCAACCTGATCCGCAAAGGCCAGATGGAGTCCACCGGCATCACCGACTTTGATACCTACCTGAACCGCGTGTACCAGTACACCTCCGAAATTCTCACCCAATATCAGTCCCTTCGAGCCACCCAGGGCGCCCTGCAATATGTGGGCGATATGCTGGAGGGCCCCCAGGAGGAGCTGGACAAGGGCGAGAGTGCCCCGGAAAAGGTGGGCGATCTCACTTTGGAGCACGTCACCTTTGGGTACGATCAAGCCCATCCCGTGTTGAACGACCTCTCGATAACGATTCCTGCGGGCAAGATCACCGCCCTCATCGGCAACAACGGCAGCGGCAAGTCCACCTTGCTGAAGCTGCTCCAGGGCGTGTATAAACCCGATTCCGGCGTGATCCGCATGGGTGGAAACGATGTGGCCGCCATGGCACCCCACGCACTGCGGAAAGAATTCGGCTACATTTTGCAGAATAATCCGTTGTTCTCCGGCACGGTACGTGGTAATATCATGTACGGGGCGCCGAAGGCCACGGACGATCAGATCACTGCCGCAGCCAAGATGGCGGATGCAGACGGCTTTATCCGGGAACTGGCAGACGGCTACGACACGGACATCGGCGAGGGCGGCAAGAACCTCTCCGGCGGCCAGCGCCAGAGAGTGGCCATCGCCCGGACGCTGCTCACCGAGCCCACCTATCTGCTGATGGATGAGGCCGGGGCCAGCCTGGATCACAAGAGCGATACCACCATCTTCCGCTCCGTGCGTGAGAACCTGAAGGGCCACACTATTGTGGTGGTGGCTCACGACATGCGCTCCGTGGTGGAGGCAGATCACATCATCGTGCTGAATCACGGCACTTTGGAGGCTCAGGGATCCCCCGATGAGCTGCTGAAGAAGAGCCCCACCTATCGGAGTTACTTGGAGAAGCAGGGCTATGCCCTGGCTGGAGAGGGGGCAGCGAGATGAAACGCTTTACTATCATCTTTTCCATCCTGCTGGTGGTGGCTTTCATTGGCACCCTGGCGTTTGTGGCCGCGTCCCCGGATTTTGTGGACCCCGGGGCAGAGGATCCCAGCGGCACCCCGAAGGACAGCCCGGTCTGGAACATGACCATGGACGACCTCATCGACTACCTGGAGGCCAAGGGGCTTTGGAACAGCGACGAGATGCTGCCTCTGGCCGAAGGCGTGGCCACCGAGGCATATCTGTATAACACCTGCGAGATCTACTGGTGGGATGTGGACAACCTGGAAGAGGGCAGCATGGAGAAGGCCGCCTATGAGGATGGGGAAAACATCAACCTGTACGGCCAGGGGCACATTATGAACGTCACCCGAAACGGCCCCTTCGCCATAAATACCAGCTTTTACACCGGCGATGTGGCCGCCATGCTGGATGCTTTCAAGGCGTTCGGCAGTGAGGACTCCAGCAATGACCCTGTCTGGACCATGACCTTGGACGACCTGGTGGCCTATCTGGAAGAGAAAGGCTATGTGGATCCCTCTACCCGGGCACAACTGGCCAGCGGCGTGGCTTCTGATATGATCAACGTCAGCGGCCTGGAGATGGCCTGGTGGGATCTTGAGAACCTGGATGAGAGCAGTGAGGAGTACCGGGTTTACCAGGAACTCCAGGAAGGTACCGGCGTGGTAACCATCTATGGCAGTGTGGCCTATAGCCTCACCGGTAACGGCCCCTTCGGCTTGCATGTCAATCCAGACTTCGCCGGCGATGTGAACCAGCTGATGGAGGACTTTAAAGCCTTTGGCCATGACAGCTCCGGCTCCAGCAGCGGCTCATCGGACGACCGCTCCGCCCCGGTGTGGAGTGCCACCCTGGACGATCTTGCGGCCTATCTCGCCGAGAACGGCTGCGTGGATGCCAATGATTACATCAAGATCAACTACGGCGAGGACGCCGTGGGCATGTCCGGCTATCGTTTCAGCGACAAGATCGACATCGTCCACTACGATCTGGACGCCGTGAACGAGACCTACGCCGAGGAGTACGACATGCTCGCCAAGACCGGTATGATGACCTACGTCAACGGCCAGGTAGGCTATTACACGGTCAATGGACCGTTTACCCTGCACTTCTATGAGTGGGGCAAGGAACAGGTCCCAGAGGATGAGCAGGCGGAGATCATCGACATCTTCATGGCCTTCGGCCACTGATTCAACCTATAAGCAAATCCAGTGCACAGGAGGGACCGGTTATGACGGAAATGAAGCTTCTAATCGTGGAGAGCGATGAACTTACCCGAAATGAACTCTGGAACCTCCTGGCACTGTATCGCACCTTTAAACTGGTAGGCAATGTGGACACCGCGGAGCAGGCCATAGACTATGTGGCCACCCACGAGGTGGACGTAGTCTTCACAAACCGGCAGCCGGCAGATCCCCGCATCACTGGGGACGGCAGCCACCTGGCAACGGCACTCTTTCAAGCTCACCCGGACGTGCAGGTGGTGATCTACAGCACAGACAAAGACTATGCCCTCAACGCATGGCACGCCGGGTGCACCGGATTCCTTACCTATCCCATTGATGCTTTGCGGCTCCAAATGGTGGTAAACCGGCTCACCTATGTGCACGAACTCCAGCAGATCCGGGATGAGTCCAGCGAACGCAGCATCATGGTGAAGACCCGCACCGGATATCATCTCACCCCGCTGCAGGACATCCTTTTTGTGGAGCACATTGGCCGCAGCAACAAGATCGTTGTTGAGGACGGCAGGGAGATTGAACTCATGGGCTATACGATGAGTGCATTGGAGGCCATGCTGGAGCCCAGAGGGTTCTATCGCTGTCACCAAAGTTTCATCGTGAACTTATCGAAGGTGTCCGCTGTCCACGCAGACAACGAGTCCAAACGATATGGCGTCTCCTTCCGCGATTATGAAGGTGAGATCCTGGTGAGTCGGGAAAAGTACGCAGATATGGTGTCCCGGCTGCGGGAGAAGATCGCTCGAATCAGCGGGTAGGGATAGCCGATCCAAACCATAAGACACAAGGGCGGGGCGCCGAAATGGCGCCCCGCCTTATGCTTCAGGCAGCGGCTGCGTGAAAAGCGGCCGGCAGGTTTGCTAGCTATTCTTCCGCAGATATCTGGCTTGATCAAATTTCTGCCGAAAGAATATTGACATAGAGCGCGGCAAGTGGTAGAATGAATGGGACGGCAAACATGCCGAATATATCTTCAAAGGCGGTGCGGTATGGAGTACATCAGGCGGCATATGGAAGATCTTGTGCTGGAACTGAACCAATCCTATGCCGCGATTCTGCTCACAGGACCGCGGCAGGCCGGCAAGACTACGATGCTTCGCTCCCTTCTGGAAAAGGAAAACATTGGCCGCTCGTATGTGACGCTGGACTTTCTGGAGGAGAGAGATCTGGCAAAGACGGATCCGGCTGCGTTTCTGCAGCTTCACCATCCTCCGGTGCTGATTGATGAGGTGCAGTATGCGCCAGAGCTGTTCACCTATATCAAGATCCACATCGATGCGCATTACAACCCAGGCGATTTCTGGCTGACAGGGTCCCAGCTCTTTCGCACCATGAGGGGAGTACAGGAGTCCCTGGCTGGAAGAGTGGCACTGCTGCATCTTCCCCCGCTGTCTCAGCGTGAAATCATAGGAGTCCCTGGTGTGCCCTTTACCACGGATTTAGACCGCCTGATGGAGGAGCAGAAGCAGATCAAGCCGGCCTCCATCTCAGAGCTGTTTG
>CANQII010000214.1 GCA_947623875.1 uncultured Oscillospiraceae bacterium | reverse complement strand
ATCCCCGGCAGCGTCTTAGATCTGGTGGAGCACCAGGAGCTGGACGCCGCCATCGCCAAGTTTCGCGCCATTCCAGAGGCCGAGCGCACCGACGATGACATCCTCGGCGGCGCCCGCGCCCTCCTCTCCCGGCAGGACTGGCTCACCCCGCAGCGCAGAGGAGAACTGGAAGAGGCGCTCTCCCTGTTGCAGCCTCTGGTCCGCCGCCTAGACGGAGATCCCCATCTATGCTACTTCCTGGGCAGCGCCTATTATCAGCTGGGGGAGTTCCGAGAGGCCGCCGCATGGTTCAAGAAAGCGCCGAACAGCGGCTGTACCCCCAGCAAACAGGATATGCTGGACCTCTGCAACAAGGTGCTGAAGCGGCCCAGAGAGAAAAAGAGCTTTCGGGCCCAGGTGAAAAAGGTCTGGGACGCCTTCGCCCCGATTGAGGCGGAGCTGCGGCAGCAGATGCACGATATTGGGGACAGCGATGAGCGCATGGAAAAGCTGAACGACCGGATCAGCAACCTGCTGGACATGGCCATGCCAGGCGTGGCCTGGTACTGGGAAACGGATGATGATCTGCCCGTACTGCAGTTGGAGCCCGACTTAGAACAGATCGCCGCCATGCAACAGCAGTACTTCATGGATCACGCTCCAAAAGCGGTAGAAGACAAGTGGTTTCTCACCGTTGGAAAATATGTTCCATTCGATGAGGACCTTGCAGAGATGCAGCAGCAGGGCGGGCATTTCTCAGACATGGACGTACAGATCAATCAGGTTAACGATGATTCTCTGGAACTGGTGGCATACCATCCCTCGCTGGACCCAGAAAAGGTAACCGACGAGGCCAAGGACGCCGTCTATGAGGCGATCTTCGAAAACCTGGGAGAAGAAGTGTACCTGGGCGTTTTCCGCTGGGTGAAATGCTGCGGCATGCCGCCGGAAGGCCCCACCATGAAACTGGGGCAACTGCTTCCCGCCCTGGAGGCCATGGGTTTTTGCGATCGGGAGGACCTGGACACCACCCTGTACCGCAGGCGGCGAAGCAGTCTCACGCCCACAGTCCCGGACTGCTGCACAGAGCATCACTGGCGGGAGGACATCTTCCGCGCATATACCATGGATCCCCGTCTGAATCTGTACTATCAGTGGAACGAGTCCGAGACCTATGCGGAGCCGATCCTCGCCGGCACCGGAGCCATCCCCGGTTTTGTGGTGTTCCCGCTGAAAGGGCAGACAGACAATCCGCCGGTTCTGATGGCCAAGCTTCTGCAAGAGCTGGATAACACCATGAACGAAGAAAACGCCCTGGTATTGGGCAATGCGGAGGGGCTTCTGTTCGGCTACCTGGATCTGCTGGCCTGGACGCTGCAGCCCGCTCTGAACACTGTGGCAGACCTGCTCCGCAAGCACAACCTTCCCTGGGCCTGCTGGCACACCTTCTATACCCCGGACCGCACCGTGCAGCTCTATTGACCCCACATCCCCATATCAGCAGTTCCCTTCTCCGCCCGCGGGGCGGAGAAGGGCCTCTTTTCCATTGACCATCGTACCATGCAGACAGGAACGCAGCACTGCATAAGGAGGCATCTGCCCATGAAGACCCCGAAACCCGAAACCCTTCAAAAATGGATCGAAAACGGCGAAGCGGACCGGGCCCTCGCCGCACTGAAAGCCATCCCGGAGGAGAAGCGCACTGACGATGATTCGCTTCTGTTCGCCCTTACCGTCTCGGCTGTGAAGGACTGGCCCACCCCCAGCCACATGGCAGATCTGCGCCAGGCCATCTCTATCTTTCAGAGATTGCTCAAAAAGCTGGACCTCAAAGATCCATCGGCCGGCTACTTCAACTATGTGATCGCCCTGGCGTACTGCCAATTGGGCGAGTACAAGGATGCCGTCTCGTCCTTCAGGAAGGCCGTTGAGCCGGGAGGCGAGCCCACCAACCAGCAGATGATCCAGGCGTGCCGCAAGCTCCAGGACCGGCCCAAGGACCGGGAGAGCTTCCGGGTGCGGACGCAAAAGGCCTGGGCCGCCTTTCTGCCGGATGAGGCCAACCTGCGCAAGATGATGAACAACGCCATCCACAGCCCAAAGACGTGGGACAAGATGGGGAAGAAGGTATACAGCATTCTCACCATGGCCTTCCGCAACGTAGAATGGACCTGGTGGGAGGGGGAGGTTCCCCGCATCACCTTGGACCCCAGCCGCAGCAAGTGCATCGCCCTGGCAGAGCAGTACTTTTTCTCCAGCGCCCCCAAAGATCTGGAGAACAAGTGGGAGTTCACCGTGGGCATCCGGGTCCCGGAGGACGAAGACCTGGAGGTGATGTGGGAGGAGGGAACCTGGCTCTGCGACATGGATGTCCAGGTTGTACGGGCGAAAGACGACATGCTCACCCTTCTCGTCTATCACAAGTCTCTGGATCCGGACAAGCTCTCTGCCAAGGACACAGAGCACATTCTGAACATGATCTACCAGAACATCGGCGAGATGGTGTTTCTCAGCCTGATCCGCTCCGTTTCCTTCAGTCCCACACCGCTGCAGGGAGACAAGGTGAAGTTGGGCCACCTGCTCTCCAGCCTGAGCGCCATGGGCTATGTGGACCGGGAGGACATTCGGTCTCTCGTCCTGTACCGGCACCCGTACACCCGCATTCCCAAGTCCCGTTCCCCTCAAGAGGTGCCCAAGTGGCGGGACGACATCGTCCGGGGCTCCACCATGGACCCCATGCTCAACGACCTCTACGAGGAGGACATGTCTGAGCTGGGTCCCGCGCTGCTTCTGGCCGGCAGCGGCTGCGTCCCCTGTTTCGTGGTCTTCCCTCTGAAGGACCAGACAGACAATCCGCCTGCTCTGATGCAGACGCTGCTGCATGAGCTGGACACCGCCTTGGACGAAGACAGCGGCGTGGTCCTGGGCGAGGCGGAGGGACTGCAGTTCGGCTACCTGGACCTTCTGGCCATGGACCTGCAGCCCGCCCTGGAGACGGCGGCAGATGTGCTCCGAAGGCACAACATCCCCTGGGCCTGCTGGCACTCTTTCTTCACCGAGGACCGCACCGTGCAGCTCTTCTGATAAACACCCCTTCCAGCACCAAGAGACGACAAAACCCCTTCTCTGCCACGCGGCGGAGAAGGGGTTCGTTGCATGATTCGTTTGATCGATGCCGGATCAGGCGGCGGGCTCAGGCTCTCCGGCCAGAGAGGCCCATTCCTTCCCGTTCTGTATCACCAGGCGGGCGGGCAGATCCTTCATGCCGGCATCTGCGAACGCCTTGGCGTAGTCCGTACCTTTTCTGGAAGCCTGTACCCAGACCCGCTGGGCATACTGGGTGAGGGCGCTGAGGGTGATGCCGCTGGTGTCGGTACCCAGAACGCAGTTCTCCGTCACCTCCACCGCCAGCACCGCATCGGTGCCTGCCATGGCCTCCTGGGCCGCCTTCAGAAAGGCGGTTACCGGCACGGTGAGGTCCTCCGGCCGGCTCTCATTCACCGCCAGCACATGCACCTCGCCGTTGTCCGGGTAGCCGGCATCGCTGAGAAGGATCTCGTCAAAGCCCATGGCGGCCAGCTCTTTCATCAGGCCGAAGAGGTAGCTGGTCATCTCCGTGGAGGTGGGGTTGGACCAGCAGATGCCGTAGAAGTCATACCAGCAGACGCCATTGCCGGTGGTGAGAAGGCCCATCTTGGTGATATAGGAGCTGAGGTCCCGGAAGCAGTGGATCCGGGCCACCAGGTGCAGGTCTGTCTTGGCAAGCTCCGCCACAGCGGCTGCCATGCCGTTGTCCGCCGGGTTGGTCTTCGCGGTGTCCGCCAGCGTCTCCGCGGTGTGCCAGGCCAGCATACCTTTGGTGTCCTTCATCTCCACCAGGATGGTGTCCGCACCGGCGGAGACCGCCATGCCCTCCGCCTTGCCGTCCAGAATGTTCTGAGGCGTCACCTCAACGGTCTTCCCGATGGTGCGGGGCAGCGGCGTTGGGGTGGGTGTGGGCTCCGGCGTAGGTTCCGGGGTAGGCTCTGGGGTGGGTTCCGCAGTGGGCTCTGAAGAGGCGGGCATAGGGGTCTCCTCCGGCGTTGTTGTGGTGGTGATCGCCGGGGGCGCCTTGCTGCTCCACGGCGGCACAAAGCGGATCCCTTCGTCCGTGTACTCCATGAACTCGCCCATATACATCATCACAAACACGCCGGCAATCAGGATCAATACCAAAATCACAATCACGATCTTGAGGATCAGACTGCCGCTGTTTCTGCCGCGGTATGCGTGATATCCAGACCCATTTCGGAACATCCGGGATGCCCCCTTCCATACACTATCGGGGAGATGATACCACACCGCAAACCGCTTTTCCACACCTATTGCACAAAGATTTTGTGAATTTTCCAAATTGCTTGTTCTTCAGCGCAGAATCCAGCGGATCAGCAGCAAAAGGCCGAATCCCGGCACACCCAAGGCCCCTAGAACGGCGCCGTTGATCGGGTTTACCCCCAGGCTCAGACCCAGGGCGGCCCCGGGGATCCGGAAGAGCCAGAGGACCAGCATGCCAATGCAGGTGCGTGCCAGAAAGCCGGCGATGGCCGCCGCAGGACGGCGGGCCAGCAGGATTACCAGCAGCAGAGCGATGAGCCCTGCCGCCCACCAGGAGGCTGGGATCATCCGCTGCTCTCCCGGGCGGCCTCCATCCGTTTCATCTGCCGGACATAGTACGAATAGCGGCTCTGCAGTGCGTTGATCTCATAGACGCAGGCCTCCACCAGGTCCGGGTCGCTGTAGGTATTGAACTGGGCGTAGGCCAGATTCAGCTGGCAGCGGGTCCGCCGCATTCCCTCCAGCAGCTGCTCCCTGGCCTCATCTTCCAGTCCCCGCCGCCTGCGAAACAGCAGTGTCTGTGTCACGGGCATCACCTCCCCGTCCCTACTGTATGTCCATTTTGGGCAATTATTCCATTTTCTATGCAGCCGGGAGGAAAACTTCTCCAGAGAAATTGGAAACAGCTGCTCTGGAGCACACCGAGGACGGCGCAGGTCTGCACAGCTCCCCCATGAGAACGACAGCAACGGAACGATTGGTTGACGGAGCCGAAAAACCAGGCTTCAGGTCCGTCTGGCGGGATTGCATTCTCGGCGGACAAGGCGTATCATACCAAATCAGAAAGCAGCTGTTTCTCAGTTGTACGGAGCGGAGGCTGCAAACATGACCCAAGCGGATGTGGTATATGAATACCTGCGGCAGAACTACGCAAACGATGAGCCGATCTTTCTCTCGGACATCCGGATTCCCACCATGAAATTGGCCTCTCTCCGGCGGCAGATCTCGAAGCTCACAGCAGACGGCCGTCTCAAGCGCTTCGACACCGGCATCTATTTTCTCCCTGGCGATTCCCCGTTCTCTTTTCGCTCTACACTGTCTCTGAACGACGTTGTGAAAAAGAAGTACCTGATGGAGGGGGCATCCCGATGCGGGTACATTGGCGGGCTGATGTTTGCCAATGCGATCGGGCTCACCACGCAGGTCCCCATGGTCTACGATGTGTATACCAACAAGGCCGCCGCAAAACCACGGGAGACGAAACTTGCAGGGATTACCATCCTCCTTCGGAGCCCCCGGTTGCCTGTCTGCGATGAG
>CANQII010000213.1 GCA_947623875.1 uncultured Oscillospiraceae bacterium | reverse complement strand
CGCCAACGCCCTCTATAACGCCGGAGCGGCACTGTACCGCAGCACGGGAAAGACCCGGACCACCATGCTGGTGTCCATGGCCATGAACCTCATCAACGTGGCGGGCAACGCCATCGGGGTATTTCTCCTCCACGCCGGCGCCGCCGGCGTGGCCTGGCCTACCACCATCTCCTGGTACTTCGCCGCCTTTCTCATGACAGCCCTCTGCCTCCGGCAAGACAACGCCGTCTGTCTTCGTCCAAAGCTGGCTTTCACCGTCCACAGGGTCATGTCTATCCGCATTCTGAAGATCGCGGTGCCCGGTGGCATTGAAAACGGCCTCTTTCAGCTGGCCAAGGTGGTTCTGGGCTCTCTGATCTCCTCCCTGGGCACCGAGCAGATCGCCGCCAACGGGATCGGGCAGACCATCTGGAGCTTTGCCGCGCTCGTGAGCACGGCCATCTCCCCGGTGTACATCACGGTGGTGGGCCAGTGCATGGGCGCCAGCGATCCCGATGCTGCGGACTACTACATGCGCAAGCTCACCCGGCTCACCATCTTGCTGGCAGTCCTGTGGAACACCGCTGTTCTGCTGGCGCTGCCACTGATCCTGCCGCTCTACAACGTCTCGTACGAGACGAAACGCCTGGTGTTTCTCATCGTCCTGATCCACAACGTCTTTGCCGGCGTTGTCCAGCCCTTCTCTCTGCCGTTGGCTGCAGGCCTCCGTGCCGCGGGAGATGTGAAGTTCGCCATGTGGTCTGCTCTTTTCTGCACGGTGGTGCTGCGGACTGCACTGTCCTTCTGGCTGGCCCTGGGCTGCGGTTTGGGTGTGATCGGCATCGCCCTCGCCATGGCGATAGACTGGACGGTGAAGGCTGTGCTGGACCTCATCCGGTATAAGGGCGGCAAATGGCGCAGCCTTACGGTAATCTAAAATAGCCTCCCGCATGCCGCAAGACGGGAAGTGCAAGATTCCTCCATGCGGCAGAAGGGAGCATCCCATATGCAGCCAAAACATATGGCAAAACGGGCGGTAGACGCAGGCATGGTCCTGCTTCTGCCCTTTCTGATGGCCGAAGTTCTCTTCGGCCAGGAACTCCACGAGTGGCTGGGCACCGCCATGATGGTGCTGTTTATCGCCCATCATCTCCTGAACCTCAGCTGGTGGAAGACCTTCTGGAAGGGCAAATTCACCCCATCCAGAGCATTCAGCACCGCCCTGGACTTGCTTCTTCTGGCAGATATGCTGGCCCTCTGTATCAGCGGGATCCTGATGAGCGGCTTTGTGTTCCGCTTTCTCCCCGTCCGGGGCGGCATACTGCTGGCCCGTCAATTGCACCTCTTTGCCTCCCACTGGGGGCTGATCCTGCTGTCTGCCCACCTGGGACTGCATATGGAGTTGTTCTTCGGTCTGGCACGGAAGCTGTTCCATCTGCCAGAGAAGAGCGACACCCGAACGAAGATCCTCCGTATCCTGGTCCTTCTGCTCTCCGCATACGGTCTCTACGCCTTCTTCGCCCAGCACATCCCGGACTATCTCTTCCTCCGGACCCACTTCATCCTATTCGATGAGACGAAACCGGCGGTGCTCTATCTCGCGGAGACCGTCTCCATGATCGTCCTCTTTGCCGCAATTGGCCACTATTGCAGCACACTGCTCCGAAACACCCAGAAAGAGACCGCGCAAGGAAGCACAGACGGTCGTCTTTGGAAAGTCATCGCCTTTGCTGTCCCCATCCTGGCCTGTGTGCTCACCGCAATTTGCCTCCACCAGCCTGCCCGGAGCAATCCCTGGCAGACGGAGACCCCTGAGGCAACCCCCGCTCCAGCAACAGCAGCACCTTCAGCAAACCCAATCAGCTCCTCCGCTCCCGCAGAGGATGGCTTTCTTCTGATCCACGGCGGCAGCTTCACCATGGGCAGCCCGGAGGACGAACCCTGGCGCTCCAACGATGAGACCCAGCACACTGTCTCCGTCTCAGACTTCTACATCAGCCCCTACGAGGTCCGACAGAACGAATATCAGGCGGTTACAGGCACCAATCCCTCCTCCTTCCAAGGGGAAGACCTGCCGGCAGAGAACATGTCCTGGCTGGATGCCATCGCCTACTGCAACACCCTCAGCACACAGCGGGACCTCACCCCAGTGTACACCATAGACGGAGAATCCGTTACCTGGGACAGGTCTGCCAACGGATACCGGCTCCCCACCGAGGCGGAGTGGGAGTATGCCTGTAGGGCGGGGACGGAGACACCCTTTAACACAGAGACCTCCATCAGCCCAGAGGAGTCCAACTACTACGGACACTATCCCTACGAGATTGAGAACAACTATTTCTCCCAAGGAAACCTCACAACGAAGCCCGGCCAATACCGGCAGACTACCGTATCGGTAGACAGCTTCTCCCCCAACGGGTGGGGCCTATACAACATGCACGGCAACGTGAGCGAGTGGGTCTGGGACTACTATGGCAGCTATGATCTCAACAATACCGTCGATCCCGCCGGCCCGGAGACCGGTACCAGACGGGTGTACCGGGGCGGCGGCTGGAACGACTTCGCCAAGAACATGCGCTCGGCATACCGGGCGGCTCTTCCCGAGGATCAGGGCAGCTTCAATCTGGGCATCCGGCTGGTGCGAAATGCCGGTGCCGGCAGCGGCAGCATCACATCCGCAGAGGCAGACCGGGAGACATCCAGCGGCGGCAAGGTACTCATCGCCTTCTTCTCCTGGGGTGGCAACACCCGGGGAATCGCCCAGGAAATCCAGTCTCAGACCGGGGCAGACTTCTTCGAGATTCAGCTGGTGAACCCGTACTCCTCAGACTACAACACCGTACTGGATGAGGCCCAGCGGGATCAGAACCGGCAGGCCAGACCGGAGATTGCCAACCGGGTGGACAACTTCGACCAGTACAGCACCATTCTCCTGGGCTATCCCAACTGGTGGGCGTCCATACCCATGCCCATTGCCTCCTTCCTGGAGCAGTATGATTGTGCTGGCAAGACCATCATCCCCTTCTGCTCCCACGGCGGCGGCCGGTTCGGCCAGAGCCTCACCGCCATCGCCAAGTTGGCACCAAACGCCAACATGGGCGAACCGCTGTCTGTCCACTACTCCGGCGGCAGCAGCCTGCCGGAGGACATCGCCACCTGGCTGGAGGCCAACGGTCTCTCAGCCTGAGAGACACCCCGTCACCGGTACTGGAGCCGCAGCTTGAATACCCTCCTTGATGCCGCTCCTTTGCCATAGGGACAGCAATCGTTGTCCCAGATGCAATCCAGGCCGTGCGCCATCGCGCACGGCCTGGACTTATTTCTGCAGTTAGAACCTCAATCAGAGGTACTCCCGGAAGAAGGCGCACTCGTCATCGTTGCACTTCTCCGCCGCCTTGGTGCGGATATTGCAGTGGAAGACGTGGCCCAGCTTCAGGGTATCGTTGCCGTAGATGCAGCGCTTCCAGCGGACCCCGTTGGCAGAGAGCACCTTGGGGAACTCTCTTGCCTCCGGCAGCAGGAAATCCTCTACGGCGCTCATCACAAAGGCCGGCGGGAACTTGCTGTTCACCCACTGCACCACGTTGATGGACACCAGCTCCTCCGGCGTGCCCTTCTCCGGCAAAAAGTCCGCCATCATCGCCTTGGTGGTTCCAACAAGCTCTCCGGTAAAGCGATAGCAGCCGCAGTTCAGCCCCACGGCGGTGGGGACGAAGTCCTTGGGCGGGGCGATGGCATACAGTTTCTGCAGGTCCGGATTGGTGCAGAGGCAGCAATACAGGCTGAGAAGGTGGCCGCCGGCGGAGTCTCCCACAGCGAACACATGGTTGGAATCCAGGTGATACTCCTCAGCGTGGTCCAGCACCCAATGGAATACGCTGTTTACATCCTCCAGTTGGGCGGGGTGCTTGCTCTCCGGGGCCAGGCGGTAGCTGAAGTTCACCACCGCAAATCCCCGCTGGGCCAGGTTCATGCAGTAGAACTGATAGACGTCCTTATCCCCGTACACCCAGGCGCCGCCGTGGACGCTTACGATCACCGGCAGGACATCGTCTCCTGCCTCTTTTGGGCGATACAGGTCCAGCAGCTGATACTTCTCGTCTTTCGTGCCATAGGGAATGTTATCCGCCCGTACCACGTTCTCCGGGGTGACAAGACCGGCGTCCCGCTTCTTGTCTCCCTTGCTGAACATGGCCCGGACCATCGTGCTGTTCACAGACATGTTGTGTTCAGACCTTTCATGCAAACGTTGTATCCGGGCTGCCCCGGCAGACTTGCTAGCGCCAGTATAGTCCCGATCTCGCCAAAAGTCCAGCTTTTCCCACGGTGTTTCTCCGCCGAAATGGGGGATTTTCCGAGCAAGGGAACCAGCATTATGCCTTCCGGAGGTGTTCCAAACTGTATTCTGTGATCAGCCGCTCCAGTTCCGGAAGGATGAAGTCATCCATCCAGAGCAGCTGTCCCTCGTGGTTCAGGTGAATTCCATCCTCCTGGAAGAGCACCGTGTGATAGGAGCCCACATCGTAGGTGAGGCAGGTAGCATCCAGGAAGGACATGTAGTCCCGCTCGGCACAGAGGGCCGCCAGTTCCGTGTTGATCTTCTGGGTGAGGGAGGCGTACTGGGCTCTCCCGGGGAGCAGCAGGCCGCTCATCACCACGAACTTGGCCTCCGGCAATTTCTCGTGAAAGGTATCGAACATTTGGCGCTTATATGCCATACAGCCGGATACCTTGTCTGCATCGCTGCCCTTCATGGCAACATAGTCATTGGAGCCGGTCTGGAAGAACACGATGTCCGGTTGGTACGGATACAGCAGCACCGGGGCGTACCGTACCAGCAGCTTGTCTGTGCTGCCGCCGAAGCCGTGGTTCTGCACCTTGTATGCGGAGAGGTCCTCCTCCATCCCCGTCCAAAGCCGGAAATTGGAGGCCCCGTAGAAGACAACCTCATGCTGCCGCTGGTCTGCTGGATACTTCTTGGCGATAGCGTTCACCTCCCGGTCCCAATCGTAGAGGCTGGCAAAGGGGCCCCAGCCAATCTTTCTGCCGGTGATGGCCAGTCCCGCCAGAGACAGCGCCGCTGCCCCGGCACAGGCGGCCAGTATCGTACCTTTTTTCATCTGTGTTCCACTCCATTCCTTCTGGATGAATCTGTCTGTTATTGTACCGGAGATGAGGAGAGCCGTCAAGAGGGGAATGAAATAGACTGTAAAGGAAAAATACTTGTCTGTCTAGGCAGGACCGCACCAAGAGCAGACAAGCAACCTCAATTTCGCTCTGATTCGGCAGGATGCGCCTTCTGTAGAACCTGTTGTGAAGGTGCGAACCTCTGAACCAAGCCAAAACCAGCGATTTCAAGCCCGATACCCAGCCATTTCAGGCCATTCTCCTGTCTAACCAGGCTCTCCCAGGCTTTCAGAAACACTCACTGTCCCTCGGGCTGTTTTCCGGATCCAATACAGCGTCAGCCCACAGTCCACCCAAGAGAGCACTTTAAACCCCTGGGCCGTCCAATCCGCGATTGCAAATTGTATTCAAGCCTTAGTTTTAGCTTATCTGTATAGCAGATTTCTATATTTTACCAGTTCATCAGCCATAAAGGACACCGGCCCGTCAGGCCGGTGTCCCCATCTATCCATGTAAACTTCTCTCCAGCCTACTTGTACCAGACTCAAGTCAATGGCAAACCATCTA
>CANQII010000212.1 GCA_947623875.1 uncultured Oscillospiraceae bacterium | reverse complement strand
AGCGGGGCTGTCAAGAGAAAATGAGAAATTTTTCTCAGATTTTAAGAAATTCTTCTCTAGTCTAAGTAGATGCCATTTCAGCCCCCGCATTCACGGATCTGCCACCTGGTAGAATGGGCTGTTGCAGCTCGGAGGTTTTGGTGCTAAAATATACCATGATCTCCGGGCTGTTCCGCCGGTGCCGTATCCCTGGCCAGGATCGTCCGGAGGATCCCGTGTGTATGGGGGCAGATGCTGTATGGATACCGTACTCGAACTCCTTCTGGACCTCTTTCTGGAGGGCGGCATGGAAGTGAGCAAGTCCAAGCAGGTGCCAAAATATATCCGATATCCTGTGATGGCCCTTGTGATCGCCATCCTGGCGGCCTGCATTGGGCTGATCCTGGTTATTGGCATAGCAATGCTGCGGGATTCCGTCTTAGCGGGCCTGCTTCTCATCGCCTTAGCCGGGCTGGCGGCGTTCTTTGGGATCCGAAGGTTCCGCAGGCCCTGAGTGCTCTGAACATCCCTGAACTATGGGACAGCCTCGTGCTGTACGTTTTAAAGCAAAACGGCGAAAACCCTTGTGGCATCAGGGTTTTCGCCGTTTATCTGCATCGAGACACACACCATGGAGTCTAGGCGTTTCAGCCCCCGCATTCCCGGCCTTTCCCCTGCACTTTCCATCAGTCTCTGGACAGCAGCGCCAATTTGTCGTACACTGATCCCAGCAGACACCCAGAGAGGAGCGGATCGCTCATGTTTCGAGAGAACCTGCGGGCACTTCTGGCAGAGCGTGCCGAGATAGACGCAGAAGAATACTGGACACTGGAACAGTGCTGGGAAAAGGAGACGGACCTGCTCTGCGCCCACATGGACGAGGCGGTGGCCTTTCTCCGGGAGGACTGCACCGCAGAGGAGTTCTTCTGGCTCAGCGAGATCTTCGATGACGTCACCCTGCGCTCCCGCAGTCCGGCCTTTGTCCAGGCCACCCGTGCACTGCTGAACAAGTACCCGGAGGAGTCTCAGACATACCGCTTGGAAGACGCCGTGTCCCAGGCGGAGGGCATTCTCCAGGACATGACAGAGAACCCAGGCTGGTATCGGTTTCAGGACGATCTCCATGGCCTCGTTGCAGAGCGGTCCGGGATCTCCCCCAAGGATGAGGCCGCCATTCTGCGGTGCAACAGGAAAATGGCAGATCTGCTCTGCGACCATATCGAGGACGCAGCCTATCTCCACCATGGCTGCACCGGTGAGGAATACGTGTGGGTAAGCGAGGTGTTCCCTGAGGTGGCGAGGCGGACCCAAAGCGAGGCCTTTGTCCAGGCCATCCGCACCCTCCCCCGCAAGTACCCCAGGGAGACCCGCCGCTATGACATTCTCCAGGACATCGAAGCCGCGGAGCACGCCCTGGACACCACAAACGCATCAGGCAAAGCAGAATAACCATCCCCAGACACGGCAAACGGCGGGGCAGTGATTCCTCACTGCCCCGCCGTCTCATGGGGTTCTATTTCGTTGTGTGCGCTGGCTCACTTGCTCAGCAGGTTATACAGCATCACTGCCGCCTCGGCTCTGGTGCAGCCGTCGTTGGGCAGGAACTTGTTGCTGCCGGCGCCGGCCACGATGCCGAGACCCTTGGCCAGGGCGGCGTAGCCCACCAGGCCTGCGGGGATGTCCGCCTCATCGGCAAAACCGGTCTTGTAGATGCCTTCCAGCTTGGCGATGGAGCCCATGCCGATGGAGTCCAGAATCATCTTTACCACCTGGATCCGGGTCACCTTGGCGTCCTCGTCCCGCTCCTCTTTCGTGAGCAGGCCATACCGGTATGCGGTGGCGTAGAGGTTGTCCAAAGTGCCGTCCTCGGTGAGGTCGAAGTTGTATCCCTGGACAGACAGGGCCAGCACCAGCAGATCCACCTGGGTGAGGGTCTTGTCCGGCTGGAACTTGTCTCCCTGGAAGCCGATGTCGAAGGAGGCCAGCTTCTCGATCTGGGCCTTGGCCCAGTGGGCGCTCACATCGGTATAGGGGCCGATGGCATCATCGTTGGGGCGGTTGTAGCGCACGGGCTCGCCGGTCTTGGCATCAATGCCCTGCACACTGGTCTCCTGGGTGAGGGAGTACCCCAGCGCCGGCTTTACCAGATAGGAGACGCCCATGCCCTCCAGGGCGTCATAGGGCGGCTTGGAGAAGTCGATGGCGGCGGGGATGTACACATAGTGGAGGGTGGTGTCATAGGTAGCCAGCCAGGCATCGATGGCCTTGTCCTCGGTGATGATGCCCTCTGTGCTGTCGAAGGTGATATCCAGGTTGAAGTTCGGATAATACTCTGCAATGGAGCCGTCTGTGGCGTCCACAGACACGGTGAGGGCGTTGCCGGCATAGAAGTAGCCGTTCTGCTTCTCACAGAAGTTGAAGTAGTGGGTCCACTCCCAGGTGTTCTCCGGGTTCATCTCGGTGCTGTCGTACAGCGCGGCGCGGGCGTATGCCTCGGGATTCTGCTCCTTCAGGAAGGCCTCCGCCTTGGCCTGGGCTTCAGCAAAGGTGATGGGGCGCTCGGTGTCCTTGGGCAGATTGCCGTAAGAGGAGACCCGCAGCAGCTTGCCGGTTCTGGCGTCCACGGTCACGGCGCGGGTGAGGGTGTACTGATCTACCTGTTTGCCGTAGCGCACGTATGCGGTCACATCAGGGGTCTCACCCTCCTCGGTGTCCCGCTCCACGGAGTAGCTGGCGCTGCCCAGGGTGTAATCCCCCAGGCCCAGAGCGGTGATCTTCCGAATGGCGGCGTCCAGCTCTTCCTTTGTCAGGACGCCTTCCAGCTTGGCGATGCCCTCCAGCTCCGCCTGAGACAGGCTCTTGTCCTCCTCCGGAGAGGCCTCGGGGGCCTCGGCGGAGTCGTTGGCAGCGCCGCCGTTCATCGTGGAAAAGATGCCCTCTCCGGCCTTCTCATAGAGCTCGGTGAGGTTCACAAGCTCCCCGGTCTTGGCGTCCACATAGTAGTCATCGCCGTATACAGGGAGATAGCGGAGCACCGCCTGGGTGGCATCCACTTCCGGGAGCACGTACTCCAGCTTCATCTCCAGGGTGGTGCGGAGGCTCTGGGCGGCCTTGGCGGCGTCCACAGCGGCCTTGGCATCGGGATAATCCTCCAGCAGCATGGGGGCGTTGTCGTCCCGGTTGAAGCTCATCACCTTGTTGTCCGTGCAACGCACCCGGATGTTGAAGCCCAAATCCGCCGGCACGCCGTTTACCAGGATGTCGCCGCCGAAGCGGTACTCGGTGGCGTTGAGCCGGCTGGTGTTGTAGTCCTCGTCAAAGTCGGCGGTCTCGTTCTTCTCCAGAACCTTGGCGATAAAGGCCTCAGCGGCCTTCTGGGCTGCAGCGGGGTCCCCTGCAGGGAAGTGAGGCAGGTCGCTGGAGGAGACAGTGCCCTCCTCCGAGGGGGAGTAGTAGTAGTACGAGGTGATCTTGCCGTCCTCCATGGCCTCAATGCTCAGGCTCTCTCCGTCTTCATTGGACCAGGAGAGGTACCAGACCTGGGCCAGGGGGTTTTCCTCCACATCGCCGTAGAACGAGGTGTAGGCGTCTGTGTCCAGATCCAGGGTCTTCTTTACGAGCTCGGTCACCTTGGCCAGGCGGGCATCCGTGCTGTCTGCGTCCGCGCTGGCGGTAGCAGGGTCTGCAGGTTCCTCGGCGGCCGTGGTGGCAAAGCCGGACGTGGCCAGGGTGCAGGCCATAGCCAGGGCCAGGATCAGTGCGAGCAGCTTTCTTTTCATGTTCGCTTCCTCCTTATCAATATATCCGCTGGGATAGGGTCGAAAAAGGGACAGGTGGGGCAGAAATCCGGTGTCGGCATGGCGAAACAGCAGACACGGCCCTCACCTCCTGTTTATACCATACTGCATGGGAAAAATCCACAGAGGACTTGTAAATTTTCCCGATTTTCAGAACAAACAGGGGCGATTTCCGTGTGCCAGCCGCCGCCATTCAGACCCAGGATTGTGCCTTCACTGCTATAGACGCAGAATAGCGGGAAAAGTAGCGGGGGTCCGGAAGATTTTTTCAAATTTTCTGCCGGAAGGCCGGCACGAACGCCCTCCCGTTTCCGTCTATAGGGTAGAAGGCCACTTCAGCACACCGAAGGAGGGAGCACCGCCGTGGAGGACAGCGAGATCATCGCCCTATTCTTTCAGAGAGACCAGAGAGCCGTAGAGGCGTGCCGCAGCCGATATGGCCCTCTCTGCGCCTCTGTGGCAAACCGCATCCTGCCCACGCCGGAGGACGGGGAGGAGTGCGTCAACGACACTCTGTTCCGGGCCTGGAACAGCATCCCGCCCCAACACCCCAAGTCTCTCCCCGGCTTTCTGGCCGCCCTCACCCGGAATCTGGCTATAGACCGGATGCGGGCAAACACCGCGCTGAAGCGAGGCGGCGGGGAGATTCCCCTGGTCCTGGAGGAGTTGGAGGAGGCGGTGCCCGCCCCGGGCTCCGTGGAGGAGGCGGTAGACAGCCGCCTCCTGGCAGAGAGCATCAGCCGCTTTCTCCGGAGCCTTCCGGAAAAGGAACGTCTGCTCTTCCTCCGACGGTATTGGTACCTCTGTTCCGTGAAGGAGGCCGGCGCTTTGGGCGGCATGTCCGAGGGCACCGCCTCCTCCCTGCTCCGGCGGACCCGGAACAAACTGAAAAAACACCTTGAGAAAGAAGGTTTTGTCCTGTGAGCAGACAGAGTGCAGTTCTCCTGGACGCCATGGCGTACCTGGACCCGGAGCTGGTGCTCAGCGCCGCACCCCCGGCAGCGGCACAGTACAAGAAGCGGCGCCCTCTGTGGGTCACAGCGGCGGCCGTCATCGCGGCAGCCGCCCTCCTGATGGGAGCCGCCGGCGTTCTCAACCGCTACTTCTCCCTGGGCGGGTTTGAGATCGAATCCAACGAGCAACACTTCTCCATAGACCTCTCTGCCAAGGGCCCTGTGGCGGTAAAAGACGGCCGCCTGTACTTTGAGATGGACGGCCAGCGGACAGACATCACGGATCTGGTGGATGAGCACACCCCATATCTCTACACCGCATACAACGCCAGCGGCCAGGTGTTCTCCCACATCCTCGCCGGCGGCACCCCGGAGGACTACGGGTGGGTTGAGATCTGGTTCGATGCCGCGAAACAGCGCTATGTGTGGGCCGGCAAACACGGGGAGATCTCCGGCAACGGCCTTCTGGGCCAGGATCTGGAGCCGGCAGCCGGCGAAGAGGTGGCAGACATCATGGACTGCCCGTGGATCGCACCGGGAGTAGAGCAGATCGCCGCCAGTTTGAACTGAGTCCTCCCAAGACAATCCAATTATCTTTCCGCGGAGCCGGACCCGGCAGGGCCCGGCTCCGCTTTTTCTTCTGCAGCAGGCCTGCACTTGTTTCTTTGCACAAATTCGGCCCGCAGATTTTGTCCAATTCGCTAGGTTGACGTCTGTCTACCTTTCTGCTATACTCCGGAGCAGATGGTAAACAAACGTGTACCATTCAACAAAGGAGGCACGAAAATGAAAACCGAACTCTCAGACGGCGAGTGGACCCTGATGAAAGTCCTCTGGGACCAGGCGCCCCTCACCATCATGCAGCTCACCGCCGCCCTGAAGGAGACCACCGGCTGGTCCAAAAACGTGGTGATCACCATGCTGGACCGGCTGGAGAAGAAAGGGGCCGTAGAGGCGGGCAGCAACGGAA
>CANQII010000211.1 GCA_947623875.1 uncultured Oscillospiraceae bacterium | reverse complement strand
ACCAAGCGGGGCCAAATTAGGCGTATTCGTGCTTAACACTTAATTGCACTGCCCATTCTACCATATTATGAGTGATCACGCAAGGCCCCGCGATTAGAATTGCCCAAGCTGGAAGCTATGCCCACCCCGCGAAGCGGTTAGTTCAAAAAAGGAAACTACGATGTCCTGGTGTGTGAGGATGCCGCTTCCGGATTTGATATTATCAAAGATCATTTTCAACCGCACGGTTACTCAGTGCATAGCGCTGGCGGTAAGAACAACGTTTCTCGAGAAATACGGGAGCATTGGTTAAACGAAAATGTGTTAATCCTCGCGGATTTGTGCGGATTAGACGGGGCCATCATGGATATCATGGAACTTGTGCAGGCATACCCGAACATTGGCCTGTATGATTCCCCGTCTTTTGAATACGAACTGTTGGCCCACCCACTTATCAACCGAGAGGATCTTCGGGATCTTTCCGATGAAGACATCATGAAATATGCTTCCGAGGAGGCGTACTACACACAAATAGTCGCGGATGTTCTGAATAAGACGTATGGCATTACCTATGACAAGAGCATCAATGCGGCGGTAACATTCCTTAATACCGGCCATTTGAACAATGCGCACTACCACCTTAACTTCAACTACAGTGCGCAGACGAGCAATTGGCTTTATCCCGATATCCCGCGCTGACGGCAGACTCCCAGCTTTTCTCCTAGCTGTTTCGTTCCATACATATTGCGACGTTCAGGCAGGTTGTAAAGAGGCATGCAGAGCCGAAAATCCCTATCAGCAGTACAGGTAAAGCAGAAGCCAGACGGGCTGTACCAAGTTACATCAAGAGTGCAGCGGCACATCGCCCTGGAGCAGGCCATGCAGGCTGCAGGCTGATTCAGACCACACTGCATTTCCCACAACACGAGACAAACAGCACCCGCAGGCCAATGGCCTGCGGGTGCTGTGCAATTCCGGCAAGGTTCAGTGTCTTCCTGATTCGGTGCCGCCGTCCATCACGAAGAGTTCTTCCACGCCAACCGCCTCCCGCATGAGGTCCGAGAGACGGCACTTGTTGAAATCATTTGCGGTGAGGGAGCCGGTAAAGCGGTATGTCTCCCCTGCAGCGTTCTTCAATTCCAGATTCCATCCGCCTACATCGGTGGGCGGGATCTCACTGTACCCCCGCTGAAAGACTTTGGTGAAGGCGTCCAACACGGTTTTCGCCGCTGACGGAGCAATCTTGAAACGCTTTTCTCGGGCTTTCTCGCGATCTCCATCTGCCTGCCATGTGTAGCTGGTGAAGAATACGCCGCCGACATCTGTGAGGGTGAGCCGCTGCTCCACCTCCTCACCGGGCTGGGGCGCCGGCCCGTAGCAGACGTTCTCCGATATGATTCGGATCCGTTTCAGCGTGCCGTGGAAGTGATAGGGATCCTGCGCTTTTCGGGGATTTGGGCCAGTGAGACAGGCCAGTTGTTCCAGGGCGATAATAAACCAAACCCGGTTGTCTGGGTCCAAAATGTTCTCTGAAATGCCACAGTGGGTGAGGTAGCGGTACTGGGAGACAATTGCAGAACCCAGCAGAGGGATGTCTGTGATGCTGTTGATGACGGCCTTCAGCGCCTCAAAATCGAAGAAAGCCTGGGGATATTGCTCACAAAATGCATGGCCGCAGTCCAACTTAAATCCCAGGGCCAGTCCCTCGTCCAGCATGGTGCCGTCCAGAAGTTCCTGGTGGGGCGTGTGGAAGTTCAAAAACTTGTAATACCACTTCGCGGCATAGGCGTGAATGGCGTTCTGATCTGCCATAGGAGATCCCATCTTTCTTCTTGGTGTGGGGACTTGCAGAGATCCTGTCTATCCCTGCTTCCGGTATGCTCTGGGGGTCACGCCATACCGCTTTTTGAAGGCATCCTTGAAGTAGTTGGAGTCTGAAAACCCGCACCGCAGGGCGATGTCTGTAACGGAGTCTTTGGTGGACACCAGTTCGTGGGCGGCGTGCTGCAGCCGGGTGAACATCAGGTACTCGTGGATGCCGATGCCGGCGGAACTTCGAAATTTTCGGCTGAGGTAGTTGGGGGAGTATCCCGCAGCCGAGGCGATGTCCCCGGCGGTGATGGGGTCCATATAGTGCTCGGTGATGTACTGGGCTGCCTGGACGATCTGCCGGTCTGTGGTGTGGATCTCTGTGGGGATGTCTCCGGGGAAGAAGCACTCCCGGCTGCTGAGCAGGAAAAGCTCCTGGAGGAGGGTGTGGAGCATGGGTCCGGACCGGCTGTCCTGGATGCGGCGCTCGGCCACCATCTTCTGGAGATGGTCTATCATCCGGGGCCGGAAGGCCTCCGGCGCCTGGAAGATTCGGGTGGCGGCGAAGAAGTCCTCCTGGCCGGGGAGCAGGTCCACCACCGGCTGGGTGAGGTCCTTGCGCTGAAAGTACAGGGTATCCCGCCTGCAGGGGTCGTTATAGCGTGTGAAATGGAAGACGTCCGGGGGAATCAGTACAAAGTCCCCTTCCCGGATATCAAAGACGTTGTTTTCGATGAAAAAGCGGCAGCTGCCGCTCTCCACATAGAAGATCTCAAAAAACTCATGGCAGTGGGGATGGGGCATCACAAACCCCGCATCTCGCACCGCTGTGTTGGCAAAGATGCCGTCCTTTCGGACCCTGCTGTTGGCATGGCTTCTCTCTCCCATGTCTGCACCTCCCGTGGGTGTTGGTAAATCGGTATTTCGCCCGCATTATAATTGATTATCGCTGGAATTGCAAGAAAAACTGCTGTACCATACGCGGGAAATTTGAGAGGGAGGCGAGACCATGCATTGGGGTATCCTTGCCACCGGTACGATTGCATCCAAGTTCGCCAAAACCGTCTCTGCCATGGCGGCGGAGGGGGAGAAACTGATCGCAGTGGGGTCCCGAGACCAGGCCAAGGCGGAGGCCTTTGCCAGCCAATACGGGGTTGCCCGGGCATATGGTTCCTCTGAGGCTCTGCTCCAGGACCCGGACGTGGATGCGGTGTATATCGCCACGCCCAACAACCTGCACTTTGAGAACACCATGATGTGCCTGGAGGCGGGCAAGCATGTGCTCTGTGAGAAGCCGTTCACCACCTGCGCGAACGATGCGGAGATCCTGTACCGCACTGCGGCGGAGAAGGGGCTCTTTGTGATGGAGGCCTTCTGGATCCGCTTTCTCCCGCTGTATCAGCAACTGTTGCAGCGCCTGGCAGACGGGGAGTTCGGCAAGCTCCGGTATATCCGCTGCGAATACGGCTTTGTGGCGAGCGGCGCCCGCAGAGAGCGCAAATTCCTGCCGGAGCTGGGCGGCGGCGCTCTCTTGGATATCGGGATATACAACCTGGGCTTTCTCCGCATGCTCACCGGCCAAAACCCGGAGAGCTTTACCACCGAGATGCAGCGGAACGAGTACGGGACGGACATGTTCAGCGTCCTGCAGCTCCGCTATCCCGGGGATGTGATGGCCCACTCCATGCAGGCCATCGGCATCCAGACCCAGCGGAATGCAGTCCTCTACTGCGACAAAGCCTCCATCGAACTCCCGGACTTCCAGGGCGCCTATTCCATGACCGTCCACTACGCAGACGGCAGTGAGCAGGCGGTGCATTGCCCGCCGGAGATCAACGGATTCGAGTATGAGATCCGTGAAGTATCCCGCTGTGTACGAGAGGGCAAAACCAGCAGCACTGTCTTCCCGCCGGAGGACAGCATCGCCACCATCCAGCTGATGGACCAGATCCGAGCAAACTGGGAGATGACATTCCCCTATGAATAAGCAAACGGGGACGCTTGCCCAAAAGCAGTACACCCTCTTCACCGGGAAGCAGCTGCTTTGGCTCATCCTTCCCCTTGTGATCGAACAGATTTTCTCCACGTCCCTGGGGTTTGTGGACTCTCTCCTGGTGTCCAACATGCCGGGGACTGAGGCGGTGCGGAGCAATGCCAGCAACGCCATCGGCAACGTGGACTACATCAACCGCTTTATCATCCAGCTGTTCTCCGCCTTTGCCACCGGCGGCGCCATCGTGACGTCCCAGATGCTGGGCGCCGGCGACAATGATAAGGCCAACAAGGTGGCAAAGCAGCTGCTGATGCTGGTGACCTTCCTGTCCCTGGGCATCTGCGGGGTGTGCCTCATCCTGAACCAGCCCATCCTCCGCCTCTTCTACGGCAATGTGGCGGACTCCACCTTTGCGTACCAGCGGACCTATTTTTACGTTACGGCGGCGTCCTTCCCCTTCATCGGGGTGTTCAACGCAGCAGCGGCCCTGCTCCGGGCCCAGCGGAAGAGCGTCTCTTCCATGACCAGCGCTGCCATGAGCTGTACCCTGAACATCGTGCTGGACGCGTTCTTCCTCTTCGTCTTGAAACTGGGCGTTCTGGGTGCCGCCCTAGCCACTTTGTTCTGCCGGATCATCCCGGCGGTGTATCTCCTCTATCTCCTGCAGAGCAAGCACAACACCGTCTCAGTCCGGCTCTTCGAGAGGTTCTCTTTTGACCCCCAGATGCTCCACGCCATCCTGAAGCTGGCCATCCCCAGCGGCGTGGAGAGCAGCCTCTTTCAGCTGGGCAAGCTCCTCACAAACACTTTCGTGAACGTAGGGGTGTACGCCACCGGGGCGCAGAGCCTGCCCTGGATCAACGAGACCGGGGACCTGGTCCACATCAACATCCAGGCCAACGGCAACACCATCGCCAACCAGGTGAACAACTTCGCCTCAGTGGTGGGCAGCGGCATCGGCACCTCCTGCCTCACCGTGATCGGCCAGAGTGTAGGCGCCGGGGACCCGGACCAGGTCCGGTACTACATGAAGCGGATGATGATCCTGTCCTACATCGCCAACGGGATCTGTGTGGGGCTCATCCTGCTCACCATGCCCGCCATCACCGGCATGTACGGCTACACAGAAGAGGCGAAAGAGATCGCCCGGCACTGTCTCCGGTTCTGCCTCTCCTTCCAGTTCATCACCTACCCGCTCTCCTTTACCATCCCAGGGATTCTGAAGGCCACCAGCGATGTGAAGTACGTCATGTGGGTGGCTGTGACCTCCATGTTTGTAACCCGGGTGGGTTTGGCGTTCCTCCTCACCACCGATCTGATTCCCGGATTGCCCCAGCTCGGCGCCTTCGGGTACTGGATCGGGATGTGCTCGGACTGGGTGGTCCGGTCTGTGTTCTTCTCTGCACGGCTGCTCTCTGGGCGGTGGCGGAAGGCATCCGGACTTCTGAAGGAACAGCAGTAGCCCCTCTATGCGTCCCCCTTTTGTGCCACTCGGGCACAGAGCCTCCATAACGGCAGCGGGCCGGCACATGCGTGCCGGCCCGCTGCCGTTATGTGCCTGTGTGTGGACCAAGGCAGAGTGGTTCTGGGTTAGCTGTATTAAGAATGTATAACAAATGCAATACAATGTATTTCAAATTGCAAACAACACTATGCGACTGACTTCGGCAAAAGGAAAGCACTTGCTGTGCAGCGCATCAGGTTGTAGATCTACAAACGACACTTGATTTCTTACGAAATTCGATTTATAATAAGCTTTGAAAATGATCTGCGGACTGCGGAACGGACTGCCTTAGCTGGCGGCTGGAGTTGCCGTGGAGCATAGACATGTGCAGAGGAGAGGGGGACTCCCATGACAGAGGAATTAATGGAGTGGTTTGCCGAGGGCGCACGCAGGGCGTATGCTGAAGGATATGCTAAGGG
>CANQII010000210.1 GCA_947623875.1 uncultured Oscillospiraceae bacterium | reverse complement strand
CGCTGCAATACGCCTGGATCAGCTCCATGAGGCCGTCTGTGTGCCAGGTCCGCACCCCGGGATTGGGGGACTCATAGTCCGTCTCCGAGACGGAGGTCCAGTAGAGGCTGGTCTGGGGGATCAGCACATAGGCGCCGCCCATGGTGGTCTGGAAACTCTCTCCGCAGAGGGCCGGCACCCGGTTGGCCAGGAGGATGTTTGTGGGATCGGTACCCCGCTCCGAACTGTCTGCCAGCCAGATCACGAGGGGATGTTTGGCGACGTCTGCGGCATTGGCCGGGGCATAGGAGGCGAAGGTGAGTACTTCCCCGTTGGCTGCGGTATAAGTGCCGCTCCGGTCTATCCCAGCCAGAGCGGGAATCCAGGCGTTCTTCAGGTCTGCGGGCTCTGCCTGGATGCCCTCCACCGCCCCGCCGTCCTGCATGGCCAAGGTGCTGCCCTCCGCCAGGGAGACGGTCATGGTGTGGGGATCGGAGAGGACGTTGTGGCCGCCGTCGTGGGGATTGTAGTAGAAGAGGAAGCCGTTGCCCTCATAGATGCTCTTCCCATAGGACAGTTCCAGGGTGATGTACTGGGTATCTACCGCCGCCGGATTGCCCCATTCGTCGCTGGAATAGGCGTTTGTAACGGTGCGGGGCTGGTCTTGGGTGTCACCACCGGATCCCCGTGCATCACTGCGGGATCGTAGGCCAGTTTGGTCTCCTCCACCAGGAAATCCTCCGCCCGGATGGTATCCCGGGAGACAGGCGCCTCCAGGGTGAGGATCAGCTTCGTGGCGGCGGCGCCCTCATCGAAGGTCTCCACCACCATCTGCAGAGACGCCTGGGCGGTTACCGCAGGTTCCTGGGGCTCTTGTTCCGGCAATGGCGAGGCAAGGGCAGGTTCATCGCAAGCCGCATTGGAGAGGAAGTGCCAGCTGCCGTCTTCCTGACCCTCCAGGGTGACGGCATACCAGGAGGGATCGCCGAAGGTGCTGTAGTGGTACAGGGTCACCCGATCTCCGGTCCGGGTGCCGGACTGGACGGTGATCTCGGTCCAGTTGGTGCCGCCGGCAGACCAGTAATACGCATCATATGCCTCGGCATAGGCGAAGCTGTCCAAACCATTTTGGGAGGTCTCCTCCAGGGTGAGTCCCATGTTCTCCTGCAGAATGGTGTTGATCCGCTGGGTGGTAATCTTCCAGCAGCCAAAGACCGGGTCCGAGGGCGCCTCCGCCCCGAAGGCTGCCTGATACTCCTCTGCGGAGACGTCCCCGTATCCGTGGACGAAGAGGAGGTCGTAGAGGTTGATATCCTGGGGTCTGCCGTAAAGGTTGGTGGGGTTGGCAAACTGGTTGTGGATGTTGGTACCGCCCTCCCCGTTGAAGAAGACCTCGTTGAACCACTGGATCTCCTCCAGGGAGAGGGTGCTTGGTTCCGCATCATCAGGAGAGCTGGTACCGGCATCGCTGGGGGAGCTGGTCTGCTCTGGAGATGGAGCAGCTGTGTTGTCTGCGGCGGGCGGCTCCTCGGTGGGGTTCCCCGTGGGGTCCGCAGTGCCCCCGGTGAAGGTGCAGGCACACACGGTAACCGCCAGCAAAAGCACCGCCAGGGTGGCAATTGCCAGTTGCCGGGGCCGGACGATGCGCTGAATCCGCTCTTTCAGCTGCCTCGCGCCGGAACTCATGGTGGTGGCCACACAGAGGGGATTGCGGGCCCCTTTCACATGGACGAGAGACAGCAGCGTCTCCCCATACCGATAACTGTCCTCGCTGCCGATGTGCTTCAGCACGGACTCATCGCAGGCCAACTCGCAGTCCGTCCGGGAGCAGACAGCCGCCGCCCACACCAGGGGGTTGAACCACCAGATGGTGAGGCAGAGACAGCGGAGGAGAGACCACAGGGGATCCCAGTGGCGGGCGTGGGTCTCCTCGTGGAGCAGGACCATGCGGAGCCGCTCCGGGTCTGCCACGGCGGTGGGTGTGATGTAGATCACCCCGCCGAAGAGACAGGGGGAGGGAACTGTCTCCTCCGGCACCAGGTACACTGCCGGGTGTCCGGGCTGCTTCTCCCGGTACAGTTTGCGGCAGCGCCGGACCCGGAGGGCAAAGCGGAGGTTGGTGAGCAGAAAGAAGAGAGCCAGCGCGGCCATGCCGGCGGTCCAGACACCCCGGAGCACATCGGTGAGGGACAGGGTGGGGGCAGGGGCTGTGGCTGTGCCCGATGGGACAGCCGGTGCCGTCTCAGAGCCCGCCGGGTTGGAGCCTGTTGTACCGGGGGTGGGCTGGACAGCAGGGGGCTCCAAGATGGTCCCTCCCGGGATATTGGTCTGGACGATCACCTGGGCACTGAACTGCTGCTCCACCGCCTGCTGCACCGAGGCTGCGGCGTTGAGAACAGAGAACCTGGCGGCGGGGAGATTCCAGGGGATCAGCAGCCGCAGCAGCACCAGCCCCCAGAGGGCATACTGCACCCGGCGGGACAGGGTGTTCCAGAAGAGTTTCCGCACTACCAGCAGAGCAAGGATGAGAACGGATGCGGTGATGATGTGTTCCAGCATAAGGACACCTCCTTAACCTCGTTTGTTCAGGAGTTTTTGCGCTCCTGCCGGGCCTTCTCCAGGATGCTGGAGAGCTCGTCAAACTCCTCCTGGCTGAGGGAGCGGCTGTCCAGCATGGTGTTCAGCATCACGCCCACCCGGCCGCTGAACACCCGGTCCAGGAACCGGTCTGTCTCCCGGCGGGCGGCGTCCTGGCGGTCCAGGAGGGGATAATAGAGCCGGGCCTTTCCGTTGCTGCCCGCCTCTACGGCCCCTTTCTTCTCCAGCCGGTCCAGCATGGTAATCACCACGTTTTTGGACCAGCCGGTGGTCTCTTTCAGGGCTGCTGTGAGCTGCATGATGGTGAGGGGTGCGCGGTCCCAGAGTTCTTTCATCAGGGTCCACTCGCCGTCTGAGAGCTCGGTTTTCATAGCAGTGCCTCCTTCCAGCGGGAAAAGTTCGGTATACAGACGTATACCTTTCACTGCAGAGTATAGCAGAGAGGTAGACAGACGTCAACCTGGCAAAATAGACAGATTTCGAGGGTCTGATTTGTGCAGATAGCCAAGGCTGTTTGGGGTTGATCCCCACAGCCAGGACCACAGACTTTTTCCGCCCCCCTTCTCCCACAGAAGTTCCCTGTTCCAGCTCCCCGCTGCACCAAAAAGACAGCAGACGGGCAGAGCCGTGCGCCGCCGCGCACGGCTCTGCCCGTCTGCTCGCTTTCTCAGTGAATGGGCTGGGAGACGCTCTTGCCGATAGATGTCTCCGCAAAGTACTGGATGAAGGCCCGCACCGGGAAAGGAGTGTACTTCCGCTGGGGCAGGAGGATGTAGAAGAGCCGCTCGGTGAGGGCGGAGTCGATCTTGTAGAAGCAGAGGCTGGTGTCCTCCGGGGAGATGAGCCTGTCGCAGACAAAGGTGGCCGCCAGGGAATGCTGGGCCAGGTGGTATGCCGTTACCAGCTGGGAGATCTTCATGAGGACCTTGGGCTCGAATCCCGCCTCTTGAAACATCTCCATGCTGCGCTCGTAGAGGTTGTTGCCTGGCGAGAGCAGCAGAAACTTCTGGTCCTGGAACGCCCGCAGGCTCACCCCAGGGGTATCCTGGTGCAGGTGCTTCAGCCCGGCGATGTCTTCGCCTGTGAGGACATACTGCCGGAGGCGCTCATTGATGGGGTCCTCCGCCGGCACCGCCAGGATGACATGGTCCAGAAAGGCCGGGTGCCGCTTGAAGTTCATGAGAAACTTGGGATTGCAGTTGAAGGTGAGGTCCAGCTGCCGCTCAGAGAGCATGTCCGCCAGGGCGGCGGAGCTGTTCTCCACCAGTTGGATCTGAATCCCCGGGTACTTGCGGGTAAAGCCGGTGAGAACATCCGGCAGGATGTAGC
Source organism: uncultured Oscillospiraceae bacterium (assembly GCA_947623875.1). GTDB lineage: Bacteria > Bacillota > Clostridia > Oscillospirales > Oscillospiraceae > Enterenecus. The sequence goes on along the minus strand of CANQII010000210.1, from coordinate 1,835 downwards.
TGTTCAGGTAGTGGGAGCCACCGATACAGAGGGTGCCGCTGTTCAGGGTGCGGAGATCCTCCAGCTGCTTCTCCAGATCCTGCTCCAGGTACAGGGCCTCCTTCGCTGTCTCCACATACACCTCCCCCGCCGGGGTGAGGGAGATGGGACGGGTGCTGCGGTCCAGTATAGCCATGCCGATGCTGCTCTCGATTTTCTGAATCGCCAGCGTGAGGGCGGGCTGGGTGATATAGAGGTGCTCTGCGGCCTTGGAGATGCTGCCGTCCAGATACACCTGATAGACATACCGCCATTCCTGCTGCATGAATAGGGCCTCCTTCTTGGAAAATGATGGGCTGTCGCCTGCCGTCTATAGTATAAGCCAAGCTAATACAAATATCAAGTATATAAATTGGACTTATCCTCCTGCCGGTGCTACACTACGGTCAGCAAGGGGGAAATCCCCTGAAACCAGTACCAAACCCACCCAAGAACACCGAGAAAGGAAGGATTTCAGGCATGGAAATCAACGCACTCATGATGGATCCCAAGGACAACGTAGTGACCTGCGTCACCGAGGTGCCCGCCGGCACCGATGTGGTATACCGCAAGGGCGACGAGATCTGCACCATCACCGCCAAAGAGGACATCCCGTACTGCCACAAGATCGCCCTCACGGAGATCCCGGAAGGCGGCGAGGTCATCAAGTACGGCGAGAGCCTGGGCAAGACCTCTCAGGTGATCCCGGCCGGCTGCTGGGTCTCCCACAACAATCTCTTCAGCGTTCCCCGCGACTACGACAGCGAGATGCTGTCCCACAAATCCTGAAGGAGGACATGAGCATGCAATTCTGGGGCTATAAGCGCAAGGAAGGCCGTGCAGGCATCCGCAATCACGTTCTGATTCTTCCCACCTGCGCCTGCGGCAGTGAGAGCTGCCGGATCGTGGCCAGCCAGGTCCGGGGCGCCGTGAACATCGTGTTCAACACCGGCTGCTCCGATGTGGCCGCCAACACCGCCATGAGCCAGAAGGTGCTCACCGGCTTCGCCTGCAATCCCAATGTGTACGGCGTGGTGATCATCGGTCTGGGCTGCGAGACCGTCCCCCACACCGAGCTCAAGAAGAAGATCCAGGCCATGACATCCAAGCCTGTGGTCTCCTTCGGCATCCAGGACGAGGGCGGCACCTTGAAGACCATCGAGAAGGCCGTTCGGGCTGCCCGGGACATGGCTGCCGAGGCCGCCATGCAGCAGAAAGAGCTCTGCGACATCTCCGAGCTGCTGCTGGGCATCGAGTGCGGCGGCTCTGATGCCACTTCCGGCATCGCCTCCAACCCGGCGGTGGGCGAGCTCAGCGATCTGCTGGTAGACATAGGCGCTTCCACCATCATGTCCGAGTCCATCGAGTGGATCGGCGGCGAGCATGTGCTGGCCAAGCGGGCCGCCACTCCCGAGATTCACGACCAGATCATCCAGGTGTGCAAGGACTATGAGGCCCACCTGATGGCCAACGGGCAGGACTGCAGAGCGGGCCAGCCCACCCCCGGCAACAAGGCAGGCGGCCTCTCCACCCTGGACGAGAAGAGCCTGGGCTGCATCCGCAAGGGCGGCACCCGCCCCGTGGTAGAGGTACTGGGACAGGCGGAGCGGCCCACCAAGACCGGCGCCATCCTGATGGACACCGCCGGCTACGACATCTCCTCCGTCACATCCATGGTGGCAGGCGGCTGCAACGCCGTGATCTTCACCACCGGCCGGGGCACTCCCACCGGCAACGCCATCGTCCCCGTGCTGAAGGTAACCGCCAACGCTCGGACCTATCAGAAGATGGAGGACAACATGGACGTAGACCTCAGC
>CANQII010000209.1 GCA_947623875.1 uncultured Oscillospiraceae bacterium | reverse complement strand
CCACAACAACCGGGGCAAGCTGGACGAGCTGCGCAACGCCCTGAACTATCTGGAGCAGTCCAACAGCCAGTACGTGCTGCTGGCGGACGCCTATGTGGTCTATAACATGGACTATCGTCCCATGCTCCAGGCCCACATCGACAGCGGCGCCGATGTCACCATCGCCGCCACCCACGAGCCGGACGGCTCCACCAAGGTGTATCCCTCCGTGCTGCAGGCAGACCGCAGCGGCAGAGTGGTCTCCTATGCCCTGAACACCACCGCCCGTCCCGGCGATTACGTGGGCATGGGCTGCCTCATCATCGCAAAGCAGCTGCTCACCAGCGCCATCCAGGAGCTCACCGCCAAGGGCATCTATCACCTGGAGCGGGACTTCATCCAGCACCACTTCAACCGGGGCAAGCTCACCCTGAACATGTTCCCCTTTGAGGGCGTGTGCCTGCGCATCCGGGACGTGGACTCCTACTTCCGCAGCTCCATGGCCATCATCGACGAGTCCGTGGGCGCACCGCTGTTCCGCGGCGACCGTCCCGTCTTCACCCGCGTCACCGATGAGATCCCCACCTACTACGGCCCGGAGTGCAACGTCTCCTCCTGTGTGGTGGCAGACGGCTGCGTGCTGGAGGGCACCGTGGACAACTGCGTGTTCTCCCGCGGCGTGCGGGTCTGCAAGGGTGCCGTGGTGAAGAACTGCATCATCATGCAGGGTAGCACCGTTGGCGAGGGCGCTCAGCTGGAGAACGTCATCGTGGATAAGTGGGCCAACATCACCGCCGGCGCCCAGCTGAAGGGCCTGGCCACCAACCCGGTGATCATCCGGAAAGGAGCAGTTGTATGAAGATCCTCTTCGCCTCCAGCGAGTGTGCGCCCTATGTGAAAACCGGCGGTCTGGGCGATGTGGCGGCAGCGCTGCCCAAAGCCCTGGCGCAGGCTCCCGGCGCTGAAGTGTATGTCTTCCTGCCTTTCTACAAATCCCTGAAGGACAGCACCCGCTACCAGACGGAGCTGGTCTCTGAGTTCACTGTGCCTCTGGGCTGGCGCAACTGCTACGTGGGGCTCCACCGCCTCGTGGGCATGGATGGCAGCCTGCAGTTCTACTTCGTGGACAACGAGTACTACTTTTACCGGGACGGCTCCATCTACGGCCACCTGGACGACGGCGAGCGCTTCGCTTTCTTCTCCAAGGCCATCCTGGAGTCCCTGATGCACCTGGACTGGTACCCCGATGTGATCCACTGCAACGACTGGCAGACCGCTCTGGTGCCGGTATTCCTCCAGGCTTTCTATCAGGGCGGCGAGGCGTACAGCGGCATCCGCACCGTGTACACCATCCACAACATCGAGTATCAGGGCTGGGCCGGCCACGACTTCCTGGGCGATGTGATGGGCCTGGGCGAGGAGTGGAGAAACGTGGTGGCCATGGGCGACGCCGTGAACTTCATGAAAGCCGCCATCCTGGCCGCAGACAAGGTCTCCACCGTGTCCCGCACCTATGCCTATGAGATCCAGAACCCGTACTTCGCCCACGGTTTGGACGTGGTGCTGCGGGATCACGCATACAAGCTCACCGGCGTGGTGAACGGCATCGACACCGATGTCTGGAACTCCGCCACAGACCCCCTGATCTACGCCAACTTCGATCTCGACACCATCGAGAAGAAGGCCGAGGACAAGCGCTTCCTCCAGGAGCGCCTGGGCCTTGCCGTCCGGGACGATGTGCCTCTCATCATCATGATCACCCGTCTCGCCGGCCACAAGGGCGTGGACCTCATCCAGGCTGTGATGGACGACATCATCTCCGATGACCTCCAGATGGTGGTCATCGGCACCGGCGAGGCCCAGTACGAGGACATGTTCCGGGGCTATGCCTACGCCTATCCCGCCAAGATGTCCGCCAACATCGTCTTCGACAACACCCTGGCCCACCAGGCTTATGCCGGCGGCGATATCGTGCTGATGCCCTCCAAACAGGAGCCCTGCGGCCTCACCCAGCTCATCGCCATGCGCTACGGCACCGCCTCTGTGGTCCGGGAGACCGGCGGCCTCTATGACACCGTCCCCGCTTTCGACCCCGAGACCGGCGAGGGCAGAGGCTTCACCTTCAAGACCTACAACGCCCACGACATGCTGGACGCCATCCGGAGAGCCTGCAAGACCTACCGGGACAAGGAGCAGTGGGCCGTTCTCCAGAAGAACCTCATGACCTACGACTGCTCCTGGAACCATTCGGTCCAGGAATACTGGGAGCTCTATCGCTCTCTCTGAAGAAAAGTGGCCGAAAATTCCGTTGAAAACGGGAAAACGGCAGAAAAGTTCTTGCATTTTACCGTTCCTGTGGTATAATGCCCCCTGCATCTGACGCCGCTGTCGTCAGATGCAGGGGCTACTGCGCGGACCGCCGCCGGTGGCCGACCATTCCTATGATTCATTGCCGGCATCCCGGCGGTAAGGAGTTTCTTTTTCATGGATCAGAACCAGATTATTGATCGCCTGGACAGCACGCTGCTGATTCGGTACGGCTGCACCCGGGAGGACGCCTCCCCCCAGCAGATCTACCGTGCGCTGTGCTATAACGTGAACCGGATCTTGGCCGAGAAGAGCGCCGCTTTCTATCGGAAGCAGGACGAGGAGAATGCCAAGAAAGTATACTATATGTCGATGGAGTTCCTGGTAGGCACCAGCCTTCGGAACAACCTATATAACCTAGGCCTGGAGGCAGACTTCACCAAGGCCCTTGCAGACTGCGGCGTAGACATTCACGACCTCTATGAGCTGGAGCCCGATGCCGGTCTCGGCAACGGCGGTCTCGGCCGTCTGGCCTCCTGCTACATGGACTCCGCCACCACCCTGGGCATCCCCCTCACCGGCTATTCCATCCGCTATGAGTTCGGCATCTTCAAGCAGAAGATCGTGGACGGCTGGCAGATGGAGTTCCCCGATGACTGGATGAACAACGGCCACGTTTGGCTGGTGCCCCACGAGAGCGAGGCCGTTGAGGTAAAGTTCGGCGGCAACATCCACTCCTGGGACGACAACGGCAAGTTCCGGGTGGCCCACCTGAACTATCAGTCCGTCATGGCAGTGCCCAACGACATGTATATCACCGGCTACAACACCGACGCGGTGAACCCGCTGGTGCTCTGGAGCGCCAAGTCCCCCAACAGCTTCGATATGTCCGCCTTCTCCCGTGGCGACTACGCCAAGGCGCTGGAGGGCGACACCATGGCTGAGGTGATCTCCAAGGTCCTGTATCCCGCAGACGACCACATCGCCGGCAAGCGGCTGCGCCTGCGCCAGCAATACCTCTTGGTCTCCGCCTCCGTGCAGACCATTCTGAAAAAGCACCTCCGGGAGTACAAGTCCCTGGATAACCTGCCGGACAAGGTGTCCATCCACATCAACGACACCCACCCGGCCCTCTGCGTGCCAGAGCTGATGCGCCTTCTGGTAGACGAGCACGACTACTCCTGGGAGAAGGCATGGGACATCACCTGCCGCACCCTGTCCTACACCAACCACACCGTCATGAGCGAGGCTTTGGAGCGCTGGAGCGAGAGCCTGTTTGCCGAGCAGCTACCCCGGATCTACCAGATCGTGCAGGAGATCAACCGCCGGCTTCTCATCGACCTCTATGCCTTCTACGGCCATGACGAGGGCAAGATCAACTACATGGCCGTCATCGCAAACGGCGAAGTCCGCATGGCCAACCTCTGCCTCTGCTGCTGCCACCATGTAAACGGCGTGTCCAAGCTGCACACCGAGATCCTGAAGGACAGCATCTTCCACGACTACTATGTGATGGACCAGGATAAGTTCCTGAACGTCACCAACGGCATCGCATACCGCCGCTGGCTGTGCCAGTCCAACCCGGAGCTCACCGGCATGCTGAACGAGCTCATCGGTACCGGCTACACCACAGACAGCACCGAGCTGGAGAAGCTCATGAAGTACTACGATGATCCCGTGGTGCTGGAGCGTCTCCAGGTGATCAAACACGCCAACAAGGTGCGCCTGTCCAACCTCATTATGAAGAAGAACGGCATCTATGTGGATCCGTCCTCCCTCTTCGATGTACAGATCAAGCGCCTCCACGAGTACAAGCGGCAGCTGCTCAACGTGCTGCAGATTCTGCACATGTACCTGGAGATCAAGAACAACCCCAACGGCAACTTCCAGCCCCGGACCTTCATCTTCGCGGCCAAGGCGTCTGCCGGCTACATCATGGCCAAGCAGATCATCCAGCTCATCTGCTCTGTGGGCAAGCTGGTGAACTCCGACCCCGCAGTCCGCGATAAGCTGAAAGTGGTCTTCCTGGAGGACTACAACGTCTCCCTGGCAGAGATCATCATCCCCGCCGCCGAGATCTCCGAGCAGATCTCTGTGGCCGGCAAAGAGGCCTCCGGCACTGGCAACATGAAGCTCATGATCAACGGCGCCGTGACCCTGGGCACCCTGGACGGCGCCAACGTGGAGATCCGCGAGCAGGTGGGCGACGACAACATCGTCCTCTTCGGCATGCACACCGATGAAGTGAACGACCTCTGGCGCCGGGGCTACCATCCGCTGGACTTTGTCCGGGGCGATCCGGAGCTCAAGGCCGTGATGGATCTCTTGATGGGCGGCATCGCCGGCATGCACTTCGACGATATCGTCCGCTCCCTCACCACCAACAGCAAGGGCACCGCAGACCCGTATATGTGTCTGGCGGACTTCCACGACTATGTCCGCGCCCAGCGTGACGTGAGCGCGATCTATCAGGATAAGCGGCGCTTCACCAACATGTCCCTGGTGAACACTGCCAAGGCCGGCTTCTTCTCTGCAGACCGGGCCGTACTGGAGTATGCCAAGAACATTTGGCATGTGAAGTAATACCATTCCGGGACCGGACGGCCAGTTTGGCCGCCCGGTCTCTTAGGGTATCGGCCTGGGGGCCGATACCCGCTCCGATTGAACCATACATTATAAGGTACACTATAAGGAGTGTTTTCCTATGAGCGAGGTATGCTTTGGCGTCGATGTAGGCGGCACCACGGTAAAGCTGGGTCTGGTGGACAGCGAGGGGAACCTGCTGGAGAAGCGGGAATTTGCCTCCCCCAAAGATCCCACCGCCATGTTTGACGTCATTGTATCCCACATGGACCAGGTCATCGTCCACTATCCCGGCATCCGCTGCATGGGCGCCGGCGTGGGTGTTCCCGGACCGGTGATCGACGAGGCCATGGTCCGCAGCTGCTCCAACCTGGGCTGGGGCAGGGTCATGGTAGCGGAAGAGCTCACCAAGCGGGCTCACATGAATATTAAGGTGGCCAACGACGCCAACATGGCCGCCATGGGCGAGATGTGGATGGGCGCCGGCAAAGGGTGCCGGAACCTGGTCATGCTCACGGTGGGCACCGGCGTGGGCGGCGGCATCATCGTAGACGGCAAGATTCTCGCCGGCGCTCTGGGCGGCGGCGGAGAGATCGGCCACATCCCACTGCACTATCACCCGGACTGGCAGTGCAACTGCGGCAAGTACGGCTGCCTGGAGGTTACCGCCTCCGCCAGCGGCATCATCCGCGCCGCCAAACAGTATCACCCCTTCAGCGAGATGCAGGACATGGGGGCCAAGGAAGTGTTTGAGGCCATGTATGCCGGGGATCCTCACGCCAGAGAGGCTGTGGAGAATGCCGGCAAGGCCTTGGGCGAGGCCTGCGCCATTCTGGCCTGCGTGCTGAACCCCGAGATGTTTATCATCGGCGGCGGCGTCTCCGCAGC
>CANQII010000208.1 GCA_947623875.1 uncultured Oscillospiraceae bacterium | reverse complement strand
GGCAGCAGCAGCAGGCCGCCGTTCTTGCGGTTCAGGTCCCACTCCTGGTTGTTGGCCAGGTGGTCCATCAGGGAGTGATAGTGCTGCTTGGCCAGCACGCCGACGTTGTTGATGCCGGAGTTGACCATGTTGGACAGCACGAAGTCTACCAGGCGATACCGTCCGCCGAAGGGGATGGCAGCCAGGTTACGGTCATGGGTAAAGACGTCCAGATCCTCACCGTAGGTCTCGGAAAAGATGATACCAGTCATGTTCATAGCAGCGGCCCTCCTCAGACAATTTCATTGGGCTTGATGACCGTGCCGGAGGCAATGGTCTTTCTGTGGCCCACCACAGCGATTCCGTTGTGGGTGAAGGGATCGCCGCCGTCCGGCTTCTCGCCGATGACGGCATTCTCTTCAATGGTGCAGCGCTCGCCCACGATGGCGTAGTTCACGTCTGCGCCCTTCTTCACGATGGTGTTGGGCATGATCACAGCGCCGGTGACAGAGGCGCCCTCCTCGATGATGCACCCGGTGTAGATCACAGAGTGGGTCACCTTGCCGCGGATCACGCAGCCCTCTGCGATGAGGGAGTTGGCCACCTTGGCGGCGGGATCGATGCGGGTGGAGGGGCTGGCATAGTTCCGGGCGTAGATCTTCCAGCTGGTGTCGTGGATCTTCAGCGGATCGGTGGGATCCAGAAGGTCCATGTTGGCCTCCCAGAGGCTGGGCAGGGTTCCTACGTCCTTCCAGTAGCCCTCGAACGGATAGGCGTACATGGCCCGGCCGTCCTTCAGGAAGCTGGGGATGATGTTCTTGCCGAAGTCGTTCTCGGAGTCCGGATCCGCCTCGTCGGCGATGAGGTACTGCTTCAGAACGTCCCAGGTGAAGACGTACACGCCCATGGAGGCGTGGCAGCTCTTGGGCTGCTTGGGCTTCTCCTCGAAGTCCGTGATGGCCATGTTCTCATCGGTGGACATGATGCCCATACGGGTGGCCTCAGCCGGGCTGACGTCGATGACGGCGATGGTGCACTCAGAGCCCTTGGCCTTGTGGAACTCCAGCATCTTGTGGTAGTCCATCTTATAGATGTGGTCGCCGGACAGCATCACCACGTACTTGGGGTTGTACCGGTCCACGAAGGCGATGTTCTGATAGATGGCGCTGGCGGTGCCCTTATACCAGTCGCTGTGCTTGGCGCGGGTGTAGGGCGGGAGCACATGGGCGCCGCCGAAGTTGCGGTTCAGGTCCCAGGGCTGGCCGTTGCCGATGTAGTCGTTCAGCTCCAGGGGCTGATACTGGGTGAGAATACCCACGGTATCGATGCCGGAGTTGACGCAGTTAGACAGAGAAAAGTCGATGATGCGGTACTTTCCTCCGAAGGGAACTGCAGGCTTGGCGGTATCCTCCGTCAGGACATACAGTCTGCTGCCCTGGCCGCCGGCCAGAAGCATGGCGATGCATTCTTTCTTACGCTCAATCACGATTGACGTCCCCCTTGTGTTACTTGGTTTCCGCTTTCGCGGGTTTTTTGCTGGTGGTCTTGCTAGAGGTCTTCTTGGTCGCTGCGGATTTGGTGGTCTTGCTGGTTTTTGCGGGTTTCGCTTCCGCCTTCGGTGCCGGCTCCTCAGCATTGTCGGCATCGGATGCGGTTTTCCGAACGAGCTTGCGCTCGTAGAAAACAGTGGACATGGGCGGGATGGTAAAGACGCCGGAGTAGTCCAGACTGTGCATGGGCTCCTTCTCCGCCTTCACCGGACCGATCTCGGTGCCGGTGCCGCCGTATTTCACGTCATCGCTGTTCAAAACCGGCACATAGGTGCCCTGTTTCGGCAGGCCGATGCGGTAGTTCTTCCGCTCTACCGGGCAGAAGTTGCAGATCACGATCACCTCTTTGCCCTTGGCGTCGATGCGGCGGAAGGAGATGATGCTCTGATCCGCATCGTCGCAGGCGATCCACTGGAATCCCTTCCAGTCTGTGTCGTTCTGCCAGAGGGCGGGGTGATCCAGGTAGTAGTGGTTCAGGTCCCGGACATAGTCCTGCAGCTGACGGTGCCTGTCGTAACCCAGGAGGAACCAGTCCAGCGGCCGCTTCTCGTCCCACTCGATGAACTGGCCGATCTCGCCGCCCATGAAGAGCAGCTTCTTGCCGGGGTGGGTCATCATGTAGCCGTAGAAGGCCCGCAGGCCCTGGAACTTGGCATCGTAGTCCCCCGGCATCTTGTTGATGAGGGAGCACTTGCCGTGGACCACCTCATCGTGAGACAGCGGCAGGATATAGTTCTCCGAGAAGGCATAGGTCAGGGAGAAGGTGATGTCGTTGTGCTTATACTTTCGGAAGAGGGGATCCGTAGAGGTGTAGTCGATCATGTCGTGCATCCAGCCCATGTTCCACTTGAAGTTGAAGCCAAGGCCGCCGTCGTAGCCGGGCTTGGTCACCATGGGGAATGCGGTGGACTCCTCGGCGATCATCACCGCGCTGGGATTGAAGGTGAGGGCCTCCCGGTTCACGTCCCGGAGGAACTGCACGGCGTCCAGGTTGATGTTGCCGCCGTCCTTGTTGGGATGCCACTCCCGGTCTCTCCGGCCGTAGTCCAGGTACAGCATGGAGGCCACAGCGTCCACCCGGATGCCGTCCACATGGTACATGTCCAGCCAGTAGACCGCGTTGGAGATCAGGAAGGAGCGGACCTCATACCGGGCGTAGTCAAAGACCCGGGTGCCCCAGTCCGGATGCTCCCGCATCACGGGATCCTGCGGCTCATAGCAGCAGTCTCCGTCGTACTCGAAGAGGCCCTGCTCATCTCTCGGGAAGTGGGCGGGCACCCAGTCGATGATGACGCCGATGCCGGCGTTGTGGAGGATGTCCACAAACTTCATGAAGTCCTTGGGAGCGCCGTACCGGGAGGTGGGGGCGTAGTAGCCGGTGACCTGATAGCCCCAGGAGGGGTCATAGGGGAACTCGCTCACCGGCAGCAGCTCCACATGGGTGTAGCCCATCTGGTTGAGATACTCTGCCAAGTCACGGGCGGTCTCCTCATAGGTGTAGGGGTTGCCATCATCGTGCATCTTCCAGGAGCCCAGGTGCATCTCGTAGATGTTCATGGGGCTCAGCATGGCGGAGCGCCGCGCCTTGTTGCTGCAGTACCGGGCGTCCGTCCACTGGAATCCCTCCAGGTCGTAGACCTTGCTGGAGGTGGAGGGCCGGGTGCCCCAGTGGAAGGCATAGGGGTCTCCCCGGAAGGTGAAGGTGCCGTCCGGACGCTCAATGTAGTACTTGTAGTCCTCGTACACCGCGAGGCCTGGGACAAATCCCTCCCAGACGCCGTTGCCGATGTTCTCCATGGGCGGGGCTTCCCGATCCCACTTGTTGAAGTTGCCCACCACGCGCACGCTGCGGGCGTGAGGAGCCCAGACACGGAAGACCCAGCCGTCCTGGTCGTCTCGTACCTCCCTGTGGCACCCCATGACTTTATAAGCATCGGTGCTTGTCCCTTTGCTGAACCGATCCAGGGCTTCGGTGAGGAACTCGGATGTGCTCATATGTACCTCCTTATCTGGTCCCCTCTCCGGGGACTGGATGTTTCATCCATCATTATAACGCCAGGACAAAGGAAAGTCAAGAAAGACAAACGCCCCATTTTGGGGGATTGTGAATCCTGTGCACTTTGCACAACACAATTTCCAGTCCTTCGCATTTTTCATAGTTTTCCAGTGGGAAAAAGGGCGAAATCCGCCACTTTTTCGCTGCTATCCGGACTTTTCCAAGGAAAACCGGTTCCAACTTAAGCTGCAATCCGCTGGTGCAGGCCTTGCATTTTCTTGCTGAACAGCTATAATTGGGGACCAGCGGCCCGCAGAACGGGCCAGAGGAGGTCCCAATGAAAACAGGTCTTGTATTAGAGGGCGGTGCGCTGCGCACCATCTACTCCAGCGGCGTCACGGACGGCTTTCTGGAGGCAGGCATCGATTTTGATTACGTGGTAGGCGTATCCGCCGGCATCGCCTACGGGGTGAGCTATCTCTCCGGCCAATACGGGCGCAACCTGCAGATTCTCACCACATACGCCAACGACAAGCGCTACATGGGGATCAACAATCTGCTGGATCCCCGCAACCGCAGCTACTTCGGGCTGGACTTCTCCTTCACCGAGATCCCCGCCCGGCGGATTCCCTATGACTTCGATGCCCTGGACCGCTGGCCCGGCGAGGCCGAGGCCGGCGTCACCAACGTGGAGACCGGGGAAGAGGTCTTCTTCCCGGTGAATGAGCGGGATCCCGCTTTTACCTTGATGCGGGCCACCTGCGCCATGCCGGTGCTCTTCCCCATCATCCCCTACCACGGCATCAACTGCCTGGATGGCGGCGCGGCGGACAGCATTCCCTGGAAGCGGGCCCTATCCAAGGGCTGCGACCGTCTCGTGATCGTGCTCACCCGGGAGCGGAGCTACATCCGCAAACCCAGCAGTCTCCTGCCCATGATCCGCACCATCTACCGGAAGTACCCCAAGTTCGTGGACGTGATGGAGCGCCGCGCCGACACCTACAACCGCTGCCGGGAGGAGATCTTCCAGGCGGAGAAACAAGGGGACGTGCTGCTCTTCTCCCCGGACAGCACCCAGGGCTTCTCCCGGGTGGAGACCGATGTACAGAAGATCCAGGCGCTCTGGGAGACCGGCCTGCACCACGCCAGAGAGCGGGCGGACGAGGTAAAGGCGTTTCTCAGCTGAACAGAGCCAAACATAGCCAAACACAACCCGGCAGTGCCACCTGATTTCCCCGGAAATCTGTGCTTGACAATTGCCTGCAAATCGGGTATCTTTATCGGGCTGGCTGCGTCCAGCCGCTTGCAGCGGTATCGAAGTGGTCATAACGGGCCTGACTCGAAATCAGGTGACCCGCAAGGGTCCGTGGGTTCGAATCCCACCCGCTGCGCTTCCCGGTGTGCCTCTCTGAGGCATGCCGGGTTTTTCTTTGCTCAGAAAGCAGTGCCCTATCCTTCTGCCTCCGCTGCAGCTTCTGCATGGGAGACCCGATACTGCTCGCCCCAGGCCCTCATGGCGTCCAGGACGGGCTTCAGGCTGCGCCCCAGATCGGTGAGGGCGTACTCCACCCGCGGGGGCACCTCGGGATACACCGTACGGGAGACCAAGCCGTCTGCCGCCAGGGAGCGGAGGCTGTCTGTGAGGACCTTCTGGCTGATGCCATCCAGGCTCCGCTGCAGCTCGTTGAACCGCCAGGGCCGCTCCAGGAGATTGCGAATGATGAGCAGCTTCCACTTGTTGCCGATGAGCTGCACCGTCTGGGCCACCGGGCACTCCGGGAGCAATTCTGCCTTCGTCTTCATGGTATCCCTCCCCCACACATGCAAAATCGTATGTACCCCATTATTATAGCGCAGCATTCCAAAAGTGCAACCCCAATTTGGCATTTTCTTCTTACAAAATGACTAAAACTTTGCCAAAGAAAATCCAAATATGCCAAACTCAGAGACAGCGTCAAGCTGCTGTGTGGCGAAATGGCAGAGCAGATAACTTCCCGCATTTGTCCTACAATTGCTTCCAGTCGTATGGAAAGAGCCGTACAGCATAGGAAAAGGACTCCAGGATGCGCATTCTGCGGCCGGATTGGTTCTTTCGGGCCTTCCAAAACCATCTCTCCCCTTTCAGCATACAGCTCCTGGGACGAAGAGAACCCGGCGGATCGCTCCGCCGGGTTCTCTTCGTTCTTTACGATGTTGCTCAGTTCTTGCGCTTCTTGAGCGTGACAAAGAGGCCGATTGC
>CANQII010000207.1 GCA_947623875.1 uncultured Oscillospiraceae bacterium | reverse complement strand
TGGACCTTGGAGATGGTCTGCTGCCGCTCCTCGATGCTCATGGAGGAGTTGATGCAGGCCGCCATGGTGACGCCGTGCTCCCGCTGGAGCTGGTCCACCTGGTCGTTCATCAGGGCGATCAGCGGGGAGACCACGATGGTCACCATGCCGTACTTTTCCGCCAGATAGATGGCGGGGATCTGGAACAGGATGGACTTGCCGGAACCGGTAGGGGCGGTGATGAAGATGTTGCTGAAGGCCTCTCCGTCCTTTGCCGCCTCGCACTGGTCTACGATCTCCGCGATCACCTGCCCCTGGGACAGGCACTCCGTATCCTGGGAGTGGTCCGGATCCCGGTAGAAGAGCAGCTGCCGGAAGTTCGCCTGGTCTCCCCAGTACTTCCGAAGGACGCCCAAAAACTGAGACTCGTCGTATACCGGCTTCAACCGGTACAGCTCCAGCTCGTCTGCATAGAGGGTGACGCCAAAGGCCTCCGCCGCCAGCACCATGGCCTGCTGCCGGGACCCCAGGTTGCCGCCGGACACCAGCAGCAACGCCGGAGACGCCACCCCTCGGGTGAGCTGCAAACTGTATGTCCAGTCCTCCAGGCTGCCCGCCTCGATCTGGGGCAGGTCTGTGTCCAGGTCCGGCTCCTCCAGGGCGATCTCCCCCGCCCAGAAGGGCACCACTTCGATGCGCTCATCGTCCGGGACGTTGGGCAGCAGCAGCGCCCCTTCTCCCGGCAGCAGCTTCACGGCGGTGTAGAAATCGGAGATGGCCTTCAAGGTGTCGTTGGGGGGCTCGCTGTTGGACTGGAGGTAGTCGAAGAAAGAGAGCACATCCCCATAGGGCAGGTAGCTGGGCGCCCACGGGGACAGGAGATTGTTCTCCACCACCACGATCTTCTCCGTCTTCACCTTGGGCAGGATCTCGGACAGGGCCTGCAGGTGCTCGAAGATGGCCAGTTTGGATGCCTCGCCCTTGCCGATGGCGGAGACCATGTCAAAGAAGCTGTCCTCAATACGAGACAGCTGCAAATAGCCGTCCTGTACCTGCTCTCCCTCCTGCAGGATGCAGCGGGTATGGGCCAGCACCTGCTGGACCTGGGGCATGGCAAAGCCCTTGAATACGATGAGTGTGTTCTCTGGATACCGCTCCAGAAGCTCCTCCATTTTTGCGGCGAACATGTCGCTGAATGAACGCATATTGCTCCTCCGTTTGCTAGGTTTGCTGAATTTGGTCTGCTGCTACCGGTGGCTGAAGAGCCAGTTCAGCACCCGGGGCACCAGCCCCTCCTCCGGGTGAAAGACCACGACGGTGTCGCTGGGATCCAGCATCCGAAGGAGATAGACCCCCAGACCCAGGGCAAGGATGGTCCAGAGGGAGATCTGTGTCACTTTTTTCGGCAGCCGCTGGCGGAGGCAGTAGAGCACCGCCGCCGGCACCGGCAGCCAGAAGAGGGGGTGGTATTGCATGGCTGCGGCAAGATCCCCCCGCAGCAGGGAGAGCCAGGCCCGGGTGATGCCGCAGCCAGCGCAGGAGATCCCGGTGACGAACTTGATGGGACAGGTGATCCCCACAAGCTGCATCAGGACATAGGCCAGCAGCACCGCAAGAAATGCCAGGGCCGCTGTCCCCCGCTCTCTGCGGCTCAATTTGTGCCTTCCCCTGCCGCCGCGATAAAGGCCTCCGCCCGGCGGATGATGTCCCGGCAGCCCCGGTGCAGAGTCATCTGGGGGAGGTCAAAGGCGGGCCGGCGGTTGCCCTCTACGAAGACGGCCCCGTCCTGGGTGATGGCCACATCCCAGCCCACCACATGGATCTTCTGATTCACCAGGGCGCCCTCCAGGCAGATCTTCCGCACGATGTCCCAGTTGGGCAGCTGCCGCCCGGTGAAGACCACGCCGGTCTGGGGATGCCTGTCAAAGAGGTCTCCCACCTTGTTCACGCAGGGGCCCAGCAGCTTGCCGGTCTCCACGTCCACGGCGGTGCTCATGCCGCCGGCGTGGAAGTTGTCCACATCGCCGCCGCAGCCCACTCGGAGGCTGGCAAAGAGGATCTCAGACTTGCCCCCGGCGGCCACGGTCATGACGCGGATGGTGTTCACGCTGCCGGCGTAGAGCTCGGACATCTCGCTGTGCTGCTGGATGAGCTCCTCCAGAAACAGCCGCTTCTCTTTCAGCTGTGCGTAGAAGGCAGCGTGGTCTCCGATGTCCGCTACCATCTGCCGGTGTACCCCCAGGCCGCCCAGGCCGTCCACTGGCTTTACCATCACGCCGGCCTTGCCCTGGAGAAACGCCTCCATCTCCTCCAAGCTCCCCTTGGAGGGGTCGAAGAAGGTGCGGCCTACGTACTGGGCGAAGTTCTGCAGAAAGTTGGGCTTTACGGTGAAGAAGGTCTTGTATGCGCTGGGGCTCACCTTCTCATAGAACTGGTCCGTGTCCCGGATGGTGACGTACTCCTTCCGCTCCGCGCCAGACAGCTCCCACCAGCGGTAGTTGATATAGTCTGAGAAGCCGCAGCCGTACCGGGCGAGACACATCCCGAAGTCCGCCGCCAGAGCCAGGGTGTTCCGCCCGGACTCCTTGGCCACGGTCTGCAGTCTGCCCCAGAACCGGCCGAAGTTGCCCTCCATGGCATATCGAATCATTGACATGGCAGTATCCTCCTGTATAAAGGCATATTTTTTGCGTCATGCCCATTATAGCAATATTTAGAAATCCGTCAACAGATCAGGCAGGTTTTCTCTCCCGCAGCTGCAAAAGAATTGCAAAGATATCACGGCAGCCGCTTGCTATAGAGGAAGCACTGCAATGGCACCGTGCGGTCCGGAAACACCATGGTGATCTCCCGCATACCAGACTGGACAAAGCCCCGGTGCTCATAGAAGCCGTAGTTGCAGCCGTTGTCTGTGAAGAGGTACACCAGTTTGCCGGACTCATCCTTGGCCAGTGCCTCCAGCAACGCTGTGCCTACCCCCTGCCCCTCCCGGTTGGGATCCACCACCAGGAAGACCACTTCCCCGTCCGGGCTCTCACCGGCGCAGAACTGCTCCAGCATGGAACTGTTGGCGGCATCGTACACATTGCCAGCGCCTCGGGCCACGAGAGCCATCCCCTTCTGCACCACCCAGACCAAGGCCTTTCGCCATAGGGTGTTGTACGGCTTGGGCTCCCCCTTCATGTCCGCCAGCAGCACGCCGGCCAGCTGCTCTCCCTCATAGGCCGCATACAGCCGGCTGGCCCTGCTGCACTCCAGATTCCAGAAGAAGAGGCTGTACATCTCCAGCTTCCAGCCCGGGTCCAGATACCAGTCGTAATGCATGCCCTGGGCGGCAAAACGCCTGGCTAACGGGATATCCTTTGCGCGAATGGACCGGATCTGCATACGAAAGCCCCTTTCCTGTATGATGATAGTATATTCCCTTTTTGAGACCTTCGCAAGCGTCAGAGTTTTGCAGGATACCGGCAAAGAAGGGCCCGCCCGCTGGGTACATTCCACAAGAAAGGGTGAGAAGGCCCTGCTCTTTTCATTTCTTTCCCGTCTTGTGCCAGCATCATCCTGCTGCTATAATTACTTTGAAGTTCAAACTGTTTTAAGTTCGGAGGTTCTCCTCATGTCCGTGAAAATCACCACCACCAGCACCGCTGATCTGCCTCAGGCCCTTCTGGACCGCTATGATATCACCGTGGTTCCCCTGTACGTCTCCTTCGGCGGCAAGACATACCGGGACGGCGTGGACGCCGGCCCGGCGGACATCTTTCGGCACGTAGAGAGCGGCGGAGACCTGCCCACCACCTCGGCGGTGAACCTCCTGGACTATCAGAAGCTGTTCCGGAAGTTCTCCCCTCAGTACGACGCCGTGGTACACATCCCCATCGGCGCGGAGTTCTCCTGCACCTGCCAGAATGCGGTGGCCGCCGCCGCAGAGTTTCCCAACGTCTACGTGGCGGACTCCTGCAACCTCACCGTGGGACAGGGGCTGCTGGTGTTGGAGGCGGCAGAGGCTGCGGCCAACGGCGCCACCGGACCGGAGATCGTGGAACTGGTGAAAGAGAGAGCCCCTAAAGTGGACACCACCTTCGTGGTGGACACCCTGGAATATCTGGTGAAAGGCGGCAGAGTCCCCTCCCTGGTAGCCCTGGGGGCCAATCTCCTCCACCTGAAGCCCTGCATCGAGCTGCGAAACGGCAAGATGGGGGTTGGGAAGAAGTACCGGGGCACCTTTGAGAAGGCCCTGGGAGACTACGCCAGGGATCTTCTGAAGGGGGACGACCTGGACCTCCGCCGGGCCTTTGTGGTCCACTCCCGCTGCGATGAGGCCCTGCCGAAACACTTCCTCCAGGTGTTGAAAGACCGGGGCTTCCAGGAGGTCTACGAGGCGGTGGCGGGCAGCACCATCAGCTGTCACTGCGGGCCCAACACCCTGGGTCTCATCTTCATGCGCCGCTGAATCCCGGCAAAAGCCCGCCCCACCCCGGCATTTTTCCGGTTTTCTCCAGATTCTTGCAAAAACACCGGTATATTTTCGCGAAAAACCGTATTTTCCCTCTTGACTTTTCCGCTGCAAAGGGTTAAAGTGCCACTGAACCAGAAAACAAGGAGGATGCAACATGCTGCATGCCAACTTCGCTTACGCATACGCCTATTACCGCTATACCAATAGCGGTCTTTTGGCGTGCGCGTAAACGGTTCCCTGCAGCATGTTCGGGATGCGGCCGCCAAGAGAGAGGGCGGCCGCTTTTCTTATGCCCTCCAATACGCAAAGGAGCGAGTTTTGTTATGGTAGTCATCATGAAGCCGGGGTTTACCGAGCATCAACTGAAAGATATCATCGCCGCCATGGAGGCCGGCGGCGTGCGGGTGATGATCTCCAAAGGAACGGAGACCACCATCTTGGGCGCAGAGGGAGACGCCTCCAAGCTGAACCAGGGCCTGCTGTCTCAGCTGCCCGGGGTGGAGCGGGTCATGCGGGTGTCTGAGCCATACAAGAAGGCCAACCGGAAGTACCACCCAGACGACACGGTGGTGAACATCGGAAACGGCTCCACCATCGGCGGCAAGAAGCTGGCCGTCATCGCAGGTCCCTGCTCCGTGGAAAGCCCGGAGCAGATCAGCGGCATCGCAAAGGCCGTCCAGTCCGCCGGCGCGGTGGGACTCCGGGGCGGCGCTTTCAAGCCACGCACCTCCCCCTACGCCTTCCAGGGCATGGGGGTAGACGGCATTCACCTTCTGGAGCACGCCCGGCAGGAGACGGGGCTGCCCATCATCACAGAGCTCATGAGCCCGGACCAGCTGCCTCTCTTTGAGGACACGGTGGACGTGATCCAGATCGGCGCCCGGAACATGCAGAATTTCGATCTTCTCAAAAAAGTGGGCCGGTACCACAAGCCGGTGCTGCTGAAGCGGGGCCTCTCCAACACCATTGAGGAGTGGCTGATGAGCGCAGAGTATATCATGTCTGAGGGCAACCCCAACGTGATCCTCTGTGAGCGGGGCATCCGGACCTTTGAGACCTTCACCCGGAACACCCTGGACCTCTCTGCGGTATTGGCGGTAAAGCAGCAGAGCCATCTGCCGGTGGTGGTGGACCCCTCCCACGCCAGCGGCAAGGCGTGGATGGTGGAGCGCCTCGCCATGGCGGCCATCGCGGCAGGGGCAGACGGCCTTCTCATCGAGGTCCACAACGACCCCTCCCACGCCCTCTGCGATGGCGCCCAGTCCATCACCCCGGCCCAGTTCGCAGACCTGATGACTAAACTCCGCACCCTGGCCCCCTGTGTGGGC
>CANQII010000206.1 GCA_947623875.1 uncultured Oscillospiraceae bacterium | reverse complement strand
CCCTGGTTTAAGACGCAACTGTCGGTGCAGAGACGCTAAACCTGCATCAGCGGTCGGGACGGAGACCTAAAACCCGTGCCCAGTGGTCGGGACGGAGACCTTTAAACCCGTTCCCAGTGCAGAGAAAACTGCTAAAAATCCGAAAGGAGCGGAATTTTCCGCTCCTTTCGCTTTTCCGGAGGAACGTAGACTGCCGAGCGAAATTGTGTATGCACTGTCCTCGGGCCGGGCATGATGCAGCCGTTCCCCTCACTGGTGTCCGGACTTAGGACTTCTGGTCTTAGGCCTGCGGGGGAATGCTTGGGACATCGGAACAGGCGGGCAAAAGAAGGGCAGGTATCGTGGCTATGGGAAGCAAAGCCCGATCCAGAGAGCTGTGTCTCTGGATCGGGCTTCTCTTGTCCTCCTCCGCTCAGCCCCCTACCCGCCAAAGCAATGGCTGGATACCTCGCTGTAGGACTGCTGGAGCAGTTCTGCCCCCTTTTGGATGGAGATCTCCTGTTCCCGCACCGCCCGGTACACCAGCTGAGAGAACAGCAGGGGCTCCTCTCTTGGCATGCGGATGGCTTCCCTCTGGTTTCCCCTGTACTCCGCAGACCTGGAATAATCCCAGTCCTCGGGGACACGGTCCAGTGCGATGCCGCACTGCGCGGACCTCAGCCTCAGCAGAGACATAGAGATCCCGTATTCCCGGCAGATCCGTTCCCGGTCCTCCGGGGGTACTGCGGGTTGCCCCATCCCCAGCTGCCTCTGGACGTCTTCCTGGGGAAAGAGAAAGGCACCGGCGATGGCATTGGCTCTCTCCTCCCGTACTTGCTCCGGCAGGCTGTCCGGCCAAGCGAAGGACAAGAGAGACAGTTCCCGGGCGATGGCAGAGTGCAGGTACTCCGGAGGCGCATTGTCTTTCAGGGCGATATACGGCCTGCCGTTTACCAGTCCATGCATCCCCGAGAATGCGGTGTTCTCCAGGTCGAGAAGACAGACCAGGACACCCATGTTCTCCAGATGCTCTATGAGATGCCCTACAGGTCCATCTTCCCGCATGTGCAGATACCGGCGGAGTGCCTTTGCGTCTTCTTCAGCATCCCCGATATGGGACAAGGACAGTACATGGCAGGCGGGGGCTGGGGGTAGAACATCTCCGCCCAGAATCTCTACAATCAGGTAGAAGCGGCTCATATACTCCTCTACAGCAGCGCAGAGATAGTCTTTCTGCCGTTTCGTGAGCTTGCAGCCTTTTGGGAATGGTCCATGGGCAAACACCAGATTTTCGTTTGGGATTGCCAAGAAGTCTGAGACCCGGACATGCAGTGCTTCCGCCAATGCCTCGATGATCTCCATGGAAGGCATTCTTGTGCCCTGCTCATAGTGGGTGGTAGACATGAGCGTGACATGCACCATCGCAGCCAGCTGTCTCTTGGAGAAATTGTTCTTCAGGCGGTAGTACCGCAGGCTTTTGCCGAACATCGGATGCGCCCCCTTTGCTGTCTGCAGTATAGCATCTCTGGAGCGACATGTAAATAGACAGTACAAGAAATCAAAATATTATATAAGTTATTAGGCCTTCTGGCACCGTGCTGGGTCTGGAATGCGCCTGCCCAGGATGCAGAGCACCTGGCGGACGGATTCCCGTATCTGTCCTGCAGAACATCCACGGTGCGGTGCTGCAGGGACATGCAACGGTACTGGAACCGCCCATGCCTGCACAGCCATTCCAGACGGCAGGTCGATCCCGCAGGTGCTGTCTGGTCCATTGGATCATGCAGACTGAGGTATCGTGTGGTGCACGCCCCCTTGCGCAGGGACAAGAAAACCCCGCCATGGGCGGCGCCCATGGCGGGGTTGTTGAGCACTTGTCTGCCTTGCACCCTAGGTGAAACCTGCGCGAATCAGGGCTTGGGGCGAGGCGAAATTACTCGGCGTGGTCTACGGAGTACATGTGCTTGATGAGCTCCAGAACCTTGTGGGAGTAGCCCATCTCGTTGTCGTACCAGGAGACGACCTTCACGAAGGTGTCGGTGAGATACACACCAGCGTTGGCGTCGAAGATGGAGGTGCGGGGATCGCCCAGGAAGTCGCTGGAGACAACGGCATCCTCAGTGTAGCCCAGAACGCCCTTCAGTTCGCCCTCGGAGGCGGCCTTCATGGCGGCGCAGATGTCAGCCTTGGTGGCGGGCTTCTCGAGGTTGCAGGTCAGGTCGACGACGGACACGTCCAGAGTGGGAACACGCATGGAGATGCCGGTCAGCTTGCCGTTCAGCTCGGGGATGACCTTGCCAACAGCCTTGGCAGCGCCAGTGGAGCTGGGGATGATGTTGCCGGAGGCAGCGCGGCCGCCGCGCCAATCCTTAGCGGAGACACCGTCAACGGTCTTCTGGGTAGCGGTGGTGCTGTGAACGGTGGTCATGAGGCCTTCCTTGATGCCGAAGGAGTCGTTCAGAACCTTGGCGATGGGGGCCAGGCAGTTGGTGGTGCAGGAGGCGTTGGACACGAAGTTCATGTCGGGGGTGTACTTGTCCAGGTTGACGCCCACAACGAACATCGGGGTGTCGTCCTTGGAGGGAGCGGACATGACGACCTTCTTGGCGCCGGCATCCAGGTGCGCCTGGGCCTTCTCCTTGGTCAGGAACAGGCCGGTGGACTCGACGACGTACTCAGCACCGATCTCGCCCCAGGGAATCTCAGCGGGGTTCTTCTTGGCGTAAACGGGAATGGACTTGCCGTTCACGATGATGCCGTTCTCGTCAGAGGACACTTCGCCCTCGAACTGGCCGTGCATAGTGTCATACTTCAGCATATAGGCCAGATAGTCGGGGGCACACAGATCGTTGATGCCCACGATTTCGATCTCCGGATGGCCGACGCTGGCACGGAACACCATGCGGCCGATGCGGCCGAAACCGTTGATGCCTACTTTGATGCTCATTGGAATCACTCCTAATTATTTTGTGGGGGCTCGCGCAACTCCGATTATACCTTGTTTTCCCTTCAATGGGAAGGGGGTAAGGCGAAAAAATTTGCTGAAACCGCACCGTTTTTTCCGTACCTTTTGCCAAGATTTAGAGGTTTGAAATGCAGATGTGCGGCGCCCTCTTGCACATTTTCCTGTCGGGGTATAAAATACGGCAAAACGCTCTCAAAGCGGGGAGATACCATTGAAACAAAAACTGATTCGCGCACTGCAGACAGCATGGGTCTCGGTGCGCACTTTGCTGAAATGGCTGGTGCTGGGCCTTATCACCGGCGTGGTCTGCGGTCTCGGCGGCTCTGCCTTCAGCGTGGCTCTGAATGCCGTGACAGGCTTCCGTCTTACCCACGGCTGGATCATGCTGTTCCTGCCTCTTGCCGGTCTTGTGATCGTATGGCTCTATAACACCGCAGGCCTTCCAAACGACAGCGGCACCAACCAGATCATCGCTGCCGTCCGGGGGGAAGATCACCCTCTCTTTCGCCTGGCACCATTGATCTTCTCTGCCACTCTGCTCACCCACCTCTGCGGCGGCTCCGCCGGCCGCGAGGGCGCCGCCTTACAGATCGGCGGCGGCATCGCGTCGGGTTTGGCCCGGATCTTCCGCCTGGACAAGGATGACGTGGAGACCATCACCCAGTGCGGTATGGCCGGTCTCTTCACCGCCCTCTTCGGCACCCCTCTGGCGGCCGCCTGCTTCAGCCTGGAAGTGGTAAGCGTGGGCATCTTCCAGTACTCCTCTCTCTTCCCCTGTCTTGTGACGTCCCTCACCGCTCTGGGCATCACCCAGCTGCTGGGGATTGAAGCTGAGGCTTTCCCAGCCCCTGCCTACGTGCCCAACCTGGAGCCCATCACCATCATTCAGACCGGTGTTCTCGCAGCACTGGCAGCCCTGCTCTCCATGGCCTTCTGCGTGTTGATGCACAGCGTGAACCACCTCTACAAAAAGCACATCCCCAACCCGTACATCCGGGTGTTGGTGGGCGGCCTGCTGGTAGTCCTGCTCACCAGCATAGACGGCACCGGCCAGTACAACGGCTCCAGCGCCCATACCCTGATGATCGCCCTGGAAGGTCAGGCAGTCCCTTGGGCGTTCCTTCTCAAGATGCTCTTTACCGCTGTAACCCTGGGTGCCGGCTACCGGGGCGGCGAGATTGTACCCACGTTCTTTGTGGGGGCCACGTTCGGGGCTGTGGTGGGACCGCTTCTGGGCATGGATCCCGCCTTTGCAGCTGCCATCGGCATGATCGCCACCTTCTGCGGCGTGGTGAACTGCCCCACCGCATCCACCTTCATGGCCCTGGAGCTCTTTGGCCATCAGCACATCATCTTCTTCGGCTTTGCCTGCGCTGTGAGCTATCTGCTCAGCGGCAAGTTCTCCCTGTACAGCCAGCAGATCATAGCATATTCCAAGCTGGTGCCGGAATACATTGACGAGCACGCCCACTGATCCATCGGGAGGGACATTCCTCTTGCCGGGCAGTCTATACCCGATGGGGTTGGCGTGCACCAAAGACAGGAGGGACGTTTCCCTATGAAAAAAGCCCTATCAGCCGGGATGGCGCTCCTCCTGCTTCTATCCCTTCTCCTCACAGGCTGCAGACGCGGCAAGGACATCACCGTCCACTTCAATGCCAACTACCAGGGCGCCGTCCCCCTTTCCGATGTGACGGTGAAGGAAGGCGCGAAACTGGACCCGCCGGCAGAACCGGTGCGGGACGGTTACGACTTTCTCGGCTGGTTCCAGGACCCCGGCCTCACCACCCCGTGGGACCTGGCGGCAGACCATGTGGATGCGGAAACCACCCTGTATGCCGGCTGGGACCGGGCAAACGGGACGGAGTTTGCCGAGGACGTCCAGGACCGGGACTTCTCCGGCTTCCGCACCCCGGAAATGCAGGAAGATGCCTACGAGTACCGCTCCTTCTTCCGCCCGGACAAAGACGGGGACAGCCAGCCCTATGTGGGGGATGTGATCCCGTACTATGAGAACGGCACCTACTACCTCTACTACCTCAAGGACGGCGGGGACTCGTACAACCACTCCATCTACCTCGTAACCACTACAGACTTCAACAGCTATATTGAGTACGACAACCCCATTCTCTCCGCCTCCCGGGCCGGCGGACAGGAGAGCTATCTCGGCAGCGGATGTGTGGTGAAGGCAGCAGATCAATATCTCTTCTTCTATACAGCACGGACGGATGCCCTCTCCAGTGAACGGCCGGAAACCATCCATGTGGCAGTGGGCAATACCCTTACCGCCTTCCAGCGAAACAACCTCTGGGAACTGGTGCCGCCGGAAGAGCTGGGGCCCACCACAGCTTTCCGGGACCCCCAGGCCTATTGGGACCCCGCCACCGGGAATATCACACTCCTTGTGAGCACCTCCCAGGGAATCGGGACAGCGGGGATTGTGAAGTTCACCCTGGACAAGGATCTCCAGACCCTCTCTTATGACGGCCCTCTCTTCCGGGACCGGACAGAGAGCGATGTGCTCTCCGCACCAGACTGCTTCACCCTGAACGGCAGGCACTATCTCTTGTTTACCGACCAGACGGGGGCCATCTGGTATGCCCAGGCGGCTAATCCCTATGGGATATACCGCACCCCCAAGCGCTTGGAAGGGCGGCTCTTCTGCAATGCCAGACATGTTACAGTGGGGAATGACGTGTATCTCGTGGGTTGGGTGCGCCGGGCAGACGAACCCTCTTCCAGCAAGGAAATCAACGGCTGGGGCGGCAATCTGGCGGTGCAGAAGCTCACTCCCCTGGATGACGGCACCCTACTCTTGGAACCGGCAGAAAGGATCACCAAGGGATACACC
>CANQII010000205.1 GCA_947623875.1 uncultured Oscillospiraceae bacterium | reverse complement strand
CCCCCCAGGGGTACCCCCCCTGGGGGGTCTGGGTGACCAGGGGCAGAGCTTATCAACATATTTGTCAACTAACACCTCACTAATTCCGTTGCTGCTGATATTCGGAGATAATACAACGCCCACCCTCACAGGTGGGCGTTGAAACGATGCGTTCCGTTCAAATGCAGAAGGCTGCATAGAGTGGGACCGTTTTGATTTCGTTCTCAAAACCGAAGTTCTTTGTAGAGAGCTTAATCGCATATGCAGGCTTGTATGCATTCATGTAGACCTTCAAACTTTTAGCCCTTGTGTTATCAGCGGACTTGACTTCGATAGGAATGATTTTCCCTTCACGCTGAATCACAAAGTCTACCTCCGCGCCACGTTCGGACTCCCAATAGAAGGTCCTGTATTCATTGCACCTCAGCTGCATGTTCACATAGTTTTCGACCAGTCCACCCTTGAAATCGTTGACTTCCTCTGACATGTAAAGTATATCATATGCTGGCAAGTCCTTTTTAGCAACAAGCAGGCCAACATCAGATTCATATATCTTAAATGAATCTATATCTCGATAATCGTCTAACGGTTTCTTCGCTTGATCCACCCGAAACACTCGAGATACAATTCCAGCCAGGCAGAGCCACTCGATAGCATTCTCGAACTCAGAAGCCCGTCCGCCCTTTTTGATGAGCTTATACTGAAAGCGGGTATTCTTCTTTCCAAGCTGCACAGTGATACTGTCATGGGTGAGTTGCGTTTTAGTAACATCAGCAGATGTATTATATTTACTCATGTCATCGAGGTAACCATCCAGAATAAGGTTCTGATTGTAGCGCACAATAGCATAATTCTTTTCCTCTGCATACTCGCGAACGCAAGCTGGCATTCCGCCAACCGTGAGGTACTCGCGATAGAGCCTCAGTGCTGCATCGTGCAAAGTGGGTGGCATCGGTGTATTAGTCTGAAAGCATGCCTTAATGCGCTCCACAAGAGCACTCTCCCCCAATGCCAGCATGAATTCCTCCAGATCCATAGGGTACATCGTCTTCATATCTACCTTGCCTACCGGAAAAGAAAACTTAGCACGATTCACTGCGACTCCCAACAGACTGCCTGCCGCAATAATGTGATATTTAGGAGCATCCTCGCAAAAATACTTCAGGGATGTCAGAGCACGCTCGCAAAGTTGAACCTCATCAAAGACAATCAATGTCCTTTCCCGGGTGATGGTTTGCTTTGCGGTAACAGACAGAATCGGAATTAGATAATCTGGCCCGATATCCCCCTCGAACATTCTCCTGTAGTCCGGTCGATGTTCGAAGTTGAAGTATACCACATTATCGTAGTTGGCGTGGCCAAACTCCAGAATTGAATGCGTTTTTCCTACTTGCCTTGCCCCCTGCAGAATCAACGGCTTACGATGCCGACTCTCCTTCCACGAAACAAGAAAATCCTGGATTTTGCGGTACATAGTTCTCCCTCCTTTCAACCGTCCTATAGAGTATAGCATCTATTCGTGTAGAAGTCAACTAGTTTTCGAAGAATTTTCGCATTAAATTACACGAGTTTTTCACGGTTTTTCACATTAAGCTGCGTGTTCCTTCGACAGCATGCTACATCATTCTACATGTTTTCTCCTTGAAATCCGCATTAAACCACACGTATTTCCTGCAGACTCTCGTCACCATTCTGCGTGATCTTTTCAATATCAGTATCATTTTCCTGATCTATTTCATTAAGTCAACATGGGCTATTCCTATCCAAACACAATTTAGCTTCCACATCCGTTGAATAGATACAAACAATTTTTGCGCCAATCGATATTAGATTACCACTCCATGAAGTGCACAGCCGCTAGGTTTGCAGTTCACGGCCATCTATTACCTGACCATGCATGTACTGAAAGCACCGCCCCCAGTGGAGGCGGTGCTTTCATAGGATATGCGATTTTAGAGCGCTGCCAGGGATCAGCCTGCCAGATAGGCGGCGATCACGGCTGCAGCATCAGCGCGAGTGAGCTCATCCGCTGCAGTGAGACCGGCGGCCTCAACCAGGATCCCCTCCTCGGCAGCCCAGGTCATGGGGTCACTCTCAGTCTTGGCGATAAGCGCCAGGGCGTTCACCAGCTCTTCGCAGGTGATGGCATCATCCGGAGCAAATACGCCGTCTTCTGCCTTGAGGTAGCCATTGGCCACAGCCCAGGCAACAGCCTTGGCGTAGTAGGCCTTTGTTGCCACATCGGTGAGGGTGGTCTCGCCTTCCACAGCCGGGGACTCTGCCATGTTGTACAGGATCACAGCTGCCTGGCCGCGGGTGCAGTCCAGAGCAGGGCCAAAGGTGCCGTCCGGCATACCGGAGATCAGCTTCTTGCCGGCAAGGGTCTCCACAGCCTTGGCATACCAGGTGGTATCCGAGACATCGCGGAAGTTCTTGCCCTGGGCACCGGGCAGACGGGCGCCAGCGTCCTTCGGGGCCTTGTCTGTGAGTTCCAGCAGGCCGTTCATGGAGATGGAACCATCGGTGTTGCGGCTGATGCCGGAGGCGATGGCGGTGTTCACGTCCAGGCTCTTGAACCAATCCTCAGAGACCTTCTCGCCAGAGGCGTTGCCCTGGTAGTAGCTGGTGGAGTTGATGTAGTCTTCCTTCACCTGTCCGTTCTGGGCTGCGACGCTGTCGTTGCTGGTACCCAGATAGGAGATGAAGCCCTTCACCTCAAACTCGGTGTCGATGCTGGCGATCTTGGTGTAGAGAGACAGGTTGCCAGATCCGTTGCCGTATGCGGTGCAGTTCTCAACCTTGAGGTTGGGGTTGGAGTTGCAGGTGATACCATTGGCCTTGTTGGCAAATGCGATAGAGTTGATGATCTTGTGGTCCACAGCGTAGTTGCTGCCGCCCAGTTTGAAGCCATTGCCGTTGCCGGCGTTCACTTCTTTGCCATCCACGATGTCCCAACCGTTTTTGAAGGAGATGGAGTTCTGGATGGTGACTGCACCGATCAGACCGCCGCGGGCATACAAATCCCAGCCGTCGTCCGCATTGTATGCAGCGATACAACCATCAAAGACATTGCCCTCGCCAACGGTGAGCTTGGCCTCGAACCCGTCGGCATCCTCATAGCCCGAGTCTGCATTCAGCCAGGCGGAGCAGTTCTTGATGGTGTTGTTGCTGGGCCAGTCCGGGATGGAATCGCCGAAGCTGATCCGGCTGATGGAGAGGCCAGTGTTCAGGTTCTCATAGACATTGACCCGCTCCACTACGTTGTTGTTGCCGCCCACATGGACGCCCTTGGCGGTGGAGCGTGTGGAGTCGAAACCATAGAGGTGCCAGTAGTCTGCCTTCAGGCGGAGGCCGTTGCCCTTCTCCATGAAGTCCAGTACCGGTCTGGTGGTGGCGTTGGGATCGGCCTTCAGGGTGATAGGAGCGTCCTTGGTGCCGTTGATGCCGCGCTCAATGTCGATACCCTTGTCCAGCTCATAGGTGCCCTCCATCAGGATGATGGTGGTACCAGGAGCGGGGCACTTCACGGCCTCAGCCAGGGTGGTGGGATCTTCCTTGGTGCCGGCAGCGTCTGCTTTGCCGTTGGGCGCCACATAGATCACGGTGCGGCTGTCTGCCTTGTACGAGACGGTGTTCTCCGCCTTGATGGCGTCATAGCTCTCCAGCTTTGCGCCCTCAGCGGTGACATACTCCGCATCGGGGGTGAAGGTAGCGGTGTACTTGTTGTCCCCTTCAGCCAGCTCAGCGGCCACCAGGGTCTTCACGCCGGCCTTCACAGCGCCCTTGTACAGCTCTGTACCAGCGGCATCAGTTACGATCAGGTTGCCGTCTGCATTGGTGCGCACGTCCAGGGAGACGTTCTTGCTGCTGGAGACGGTGGGATTCATGAAGGTCACGGTGCCGGCCACTGCTGCCGGGGTTTCAGTCTCTGTGCCGGTGGAGGTGCCTGAGGCAGCAGAGGTGGTGAACTCGATGTCCGTGAAGGTGACGTCCGCATTCCGGGCGGCGAACATGCCCACATACACGAAGTCGTCCACGTAGCTCAGAGCGGCGGGATCCTTGTACTCTGCGGTGTTGGTCTTGCCGTTCTGGTCTGTGTAGCTTACAAAGTACCCCTCATCGGTCTTCTCGATCTTCAGCTTGAAACTGGTGAGCGCGGGCTCAATGGTCTTGCCGGGGACAGCATCTGCGTTCTCGCAGTTGCCCACCAGGTTGCGGATCTCAGTGCCCACGCCGGAGAAGTCCAGCGGCGTCCAGGCGCCGGTGTAGCTGTCCGGCTGGCTGTCTGAATACTCCGTGACACCGGAGCGCTGGAGAGAACCTACGCCCAGGCGCATGTTGATCTTGGTGCCGTCCTCGGCGTTGTAGTTGAAGCCGGAGACAGCTGCCATGAAGGAGTTGGAGAACACAGGGGCATTGCTGCCGCTCACGCCCACCTGGTCCATTGCCAGAAGGCCGAAGCCGTCCTGGCCGTTGGAGTACTTCCAGGTGTTCACGTTGGCGGTGGCGGAGAGCACGAAATTGGTGGTCTTGGGATCGATCATGGTGTAGTAGAAGGCAACGCCGTCTTCCGCTGCAGGCTGTACCTTGCCGCTGCCGTTGATGGAGTACACGCGGATGTCGTCGTCCTTCTTCTCATAGCCGTTGTTCTCCAGCTTGACGCTGGTGCCGAATGCGGAGAACACCCACGGGGTATCGGGCTTGTCCGCCACGGTTACAGAGAGCTTCTCCGCCGCATCCGGGCCAACCTCATCGCCCCGGAGGGCCTGTACGTTGACCTCCAGTTCGTCCCCTGCGGTGAAGCCTTCCACCAGGGTGCGGGTGCCTTCCACGTCCACGGTCTTCTCGCCCACGGTGACGCGGTACTTCTCCGCCTCGAGCACGGCGTTCCACTCCACGGTGATGCCGCCCTTGCCGTCGTTCACGGCGTACTTCAGCACAGGACCGGTGAGGGGCAAGGAGAACTGGAAGGACTTGGTCTCAGCGCCCTTGTGGGCCGTCTCGCCCTCGCGGGAAGCGGAGACTTCGAAGGTGTAGGTACCGGACTCGTCCGGGGTGAAGGCCAGCTGATGCTCACTCTTCTCCGCCAGGGAGTTGTGGCTCTCCAGCTGCCAGCCGTCCTCATCCCGCATCACTACGGTGACCTGATCGGCAGCGTCATAGCCCACTTCGCCGGACACGGTTACCAGCACTTCGTTGGCGTTCTCCGGATTCACCGCCACGGCGGTGATAGCGGGGGCTGCGGACTTGGACCAGTCTGCGCGGGGCGCCCGGGCACCGGAGATCTCGGTTACCTCCACCTTAAAGAGGTAGTTGTTGTTGGTCTCGCCGCCCAGGAAGTACGTGCCGGCCTCGGCGAGCTCCAGGGTGGACATGTACGGGCTGTTCTTCTCATAGGTGCCGGAGGTCTTTACCACCACTTCCCCGGAGGTGTTCAGGATGGCGTACTCCCGGTTGTCGTCGCCGCCCTGAGCCCACCAGATCTTCACGGTGGCGGGGCCGGTGGTGGTGAACTTCACGGCGTTCTTCTCGGTGGTAGCCTTGCCGCCGAAGTTGACCCGCTGCTCGGAGGCATAGCCGTCTTCCCAGGTCTTCTTGCTGCCGTCCACCTTGGTCTTGGCGGAGTAGAGCAGGGTGAAGTAGTCCGCCACGGTCTCAGAATCGCCGTCCGCCTTGTCCCCGGCAGCAAATGCCGTGAGGGCGCTGGCCTCTAGGACGCTCACCTTCTCGGTGGCAGGGGTCTCTTCCACCTCAACCGTGAATTTTGCCATCAAGCGTACCACAGGCAAATATAATAGGGGTGGAAAGAGGCGAAATTTACGGCTGATCATTG
>CANQII010000204.1 GCA_947623875.1 uncultured Oscillospiraceae bacterium | reverse complement strand
GGGCGCTCTGGAGGCCCAGTTGGACTACGGCTGCGCTGCCATCGGCGGCAAGGACTCCATGTCCGGCTCCTTCCTGGACCGGGACGTGCCCCCCACGGTGATTTCCTTCGCCATCGCCCCCGTCCAGGCCGGCGCCGTCCTCTCCCCCGAGTTTAAGAAGGCCGGCCACCCGGTGTACCTCTTCCAGGGGGATAACCCGGAGCACACCAAGCAGGCCTGGGAGGCCTTCCACGACCTGGTGCAGACCGGCGAAGTCCAGGCCGCCTGGGCCATCGAAGAGAGCACTGCCGAGGCCGTGACCAAGATGTCCTTCGGCAACAACATCGGCTTCCAGGGCAACGATGCGCTGGATGGCCTGTGGCACATCCCCTTCTACGGCGCCATCGTGGCGGAGCTCCGGACAGACACAGACTGCCCCTTCGCCCAGAAGATCGGCGAGACCACCGAGGCCCAGGAGATCGTGCTGGGCGAGGACAGGGGCACTATCGCAGACCTCCGGGCAGCCAATGAGGCCGTGCTGGAGGACGTCTATCCCACCAAGGCCGGCCCCACGGACACCGTGGAGGCCGTCTCCTGGGACCGCCGCTCTCCCGCGGTGTTCCCCGGGGAGATCGCCCGGCCCAAAGTGGTGATCCCCGTGTTCCCCGGCACCAACTGCGAGTACGACTCCGTCCGGGCCTGCATCCGGGCGGGCATGGACGCCGAGACCGTGGTGATCCGCAACCTCACCCCGGCAGACCTGGAGGCCTCCGCTCAGGAGCTGGAGGCTGCCATCCGCCAGGCCCAGATCGTGTTCCTCCCCGGCGGCTTCTCCGGCGGCGACGAGCCGGACGGCTCTGCCAAGTTCATCGTGTCCTTCTTCCGGAATCCCCGGATCACCGATGCGGTGCACCGGCTGCTCCAGATCCAGGACGGGCTGATGCTGGGCATCTGCAACGGCTTCCAGGCCCTCGTGAAGCTGGGCCTGGTGCCGTACGGCGAGATCCGCCCCGCCGAGGAAAACGGCCCCACCTTGACGTACAACCTCATCGGCCGGCACCAGAGCCGCTATGTTACCACCCGGGTGGCCTCTGTCCGGTCCCCGTGGATGCTCCTCAGCCACCTGGGAGACCTGCACGCGGTGCCGGTGTCCCACGGCGAGGGACGCTTTGTGGCAAGCCCCGAGATGCTCTCTACCCTGGCAGGCCGGGGACAGATTGCCACCCAGTATGCGGACGCCAACGGCGTGCCGTCTATGGACATCTCTGTGAACCCCAACGGCTCCATGATGGCCATCGAGGGCATCTTCTCCCCGGACGGCAGAGTCTTCGGCAAGATGGGACACAGCGAGCGCACCGGCAATTGGGTGGCCAAGAACATCCCTGGCAACAAGCTGCAGCCCATCTTCGAGAGCGGCGCCCTGTATTTCCGCTGAGAGGCCGTTGACAGGGGAGACCCAACCCTGCAGGAAAAAGAACCATGAAGGAAAGAACCCCTGCCCCGGGCGATGCCCGGGGCAGGGGAACAATGCATGAGGGCGGTTCCTTCTGGAAGCTCTGGGAATGGGCTGGATGGAGGAAGTGTAAAGGGAATGGACTTGTCTCCATTGAAACAGCAAGGAAAAAACGCATTCTCACCCATAGAGGGCCTCTCCAATGCGGATTTTTGGAGGTTGAGAGCGGCTCCGGATGGGTACAATCCCTGAGACAGGGGATCTCACTGCGGTTCTCAGACCTGGCTCCTGCCGGAAGGGGCTGGGAGCTGCCTGAGAGGAGCCGAAGGGGAGACTTGAAGAGGCCTGCGATGGCCTTAGAAGACTGCAGGATCTTGCGAAATCCTAGAAGCCCCGGTGAAGCGCTGCTGGGCCCAGGGACGGAGGGAGAATCCGGTGCCACAGGGCCTGGAGATCCCTGCAAAGACAGGAAGACCCGGGAAAACCAGCGCGGTATGATCTGCGGAGCGCTATGGGGAGGCGGAGTACCTGGAAAGGGAAGGACTGGAGCTGCCTGTGATCGCCTGCCTCACTGGCAGCCTGCCGATCTGGCCTCCCACTTGTTCGGCTCTGATCCGCTGCGGCGGACGGCGTGAGGCGCGAGCCTGCTGCCCGCTGGGGCGGCTGTTCTGGGACCCTTTCCCCCGGAAAATGGCTTTCGGTGGGGATTCGCCCTTTCCAATTCGTATTCATTCGACACGGTTATACAATTTGCAATCTGATTAACAATGAATTATGCCGGAAAGGCAGAATCTTGGGGCCTGCAGCGGGAGACCCGGTGCGCTGCCATGAACCGGTCCGGGCCATATTCTGCAAGGAAAAAGAAAGGCGGCCGGTCCCGGAGGGACCAGCCGCGAAAAGGGAATTCAGGTTTGTGCTGGAGATTCAGCTGGGCTTGCCTCGTCCTGCTGGCTCTGCTCGCCCTTGCGGCGCCGGATGGCTGCCTCCATGCCGCCGGTGCCGGAGGAGAACGTGCGGTTCACCCGGCTGATGGTGGCGGAGCTGGCGCCGGTGCGCTCCAGGATGTCTGTGTACACCAGGCCGTCGTCCAGGAGCATGGCCACATCGAAGCGCTGCTCCATGGCCCGCAGCTCCCCCACCGTGCAGAGGTCGTCAAAAAAGGCGCAGCACTCCTCCAGGGTGTTCAGCTCCAGGATGCTCTGATACAGCGCCATGCTGCGCTGCTTGTTGGTGGATCTTGCCATATGATATCTGCCTCCTCGCAGCGAAAGAATTCAAGGTCTCATTGCTGTGCAATTCCATCCAGAATTTAGCACAGATCGGCAAAAAACGCAAGAGCCAATTCTGGGTTGTACCGGAGAGAGGGATTCCATGGGAGAGCGAGACTGCAGCCGGCTGGCCAAAGTGATCCGGCCGGACATCCAACCGGGCCGGCGGGTGCTGGCGGTGAGCGACATCCACGGGAATCTGCCCTTTCTGAAGGGGCTCCTGGAGAAGGTCTCCTTCGGCCCGGAGGACGTGCTCATCCTGGTGGGAGATCTCATGGAGAAGGGCTATCAGAGCCTGGAGACCCTCCGGTATGTGATGGACCTCTGCCAGTGCTACACCGTCTATCCCCTCTGCGGCAACTGCGACTATATCGACCGCATGTTCGTCTCCGGGGATCCCGTCTTCGACGACGCCCTCTGGCCGGTGCTCCAGTACTGGGGGCCCAGAGCGCTGCTGGACCAGATGCGGATTGATCTGGGGATGCCTGCTCTCAAGGGGCCGGAGGACCTGCCGGCCCTCCGGGAGGCCATACGAACGAGGCTCCCCGAGGAGACCGCCTTTCTTCTGGATCTGCCCCAGATCCTCGTGGCGGGGAAGTACCTCTTCGTCCACGGCGGCATCCCCCGGGAGGACGACCTGGAGCACCTTCTGGCCTACCCCCTCATGAAGTTCGACGACTTTCGCGGCCAGGGCCTCTCTTTTGACCGGTGGGTGGTAACTGGACACTGGCCGGTTACCCTCTACCGCCTGGACATCCCGGACGCCACGCCCATCATAGACCGGGACACCCACATCGTCTCCATAGACGGCGGGTGCGTGCTGAAGCTGGACGGCCAGCTGAACGCCCTCATCATCCCGGACATCACCCGTGATTTCATGACCTGGGACGCCTACGATGGCCTGCCCCTGGTGGAGGCGCTGGAGGACCAGGCGGCATCCACGGATAGCATCAACATCCGCTGGAGCGACAGCGCAATCTCTGTCCTCCGGGAAGAGGGAGACAGCGCGTACTGCAGACACATCTCCAGCGGGAGAGCGCTCTGGATCCCGAAACACTGGCTCTGGGAGAAGAAGGGACAGCTTCACGCCGAGGACACCACAGACTATCTGCTGCCGGTGCGAAAGGGAGATCTCCTCTCCCTGGCGGAGGTCTGCGATCAGGGAATCCTGGCGAAGAAAAACGGCGCCTCCGGCTGGTACCGGGGAAAATGGAAGCCTCTGGAGCCCCTGGGAAATTGGGTGTTGAAGCGGTCTCCGTAACGAGATGCCGGCGATATGCACAGAATTTCCAGAAAGCCCCATAAAGTATCGAAACCAGCCCGAAATATCAGGTTTTGCCCCCGGAGTTCCACAACTTCCACATAGTTTTCCACAGATGATGTGGAACCTCAACCTACATAATCCCCGCTTCGGCGGACAGGTCCGGGCATCCGGACAAAAAGAGAGGAGAATTTCCTTGGAGAGAACCACGGCGGTGATTCCCGCAGAGGATATCGCACGGCAGCACGCCATATGCGCGGAGATCCACGCTTTAAACGCAGAGCGCCCGGCACCGCCCCGGGCCTGGGTGGACACCTACGGCTGCCAGCAGAACGAGGCGGACTCGGAGATCCTCCGGGGCATGCTGGTGGAGATGGGATACCAGCTGCAGGACACGGAGGAGGGCGCTGACGTGATCGTGATCAACACCTGCGCCATCCGGGAGAAGGCGGAGCAGCGGGTGTTTGGCAACGTAGGCGCCTTGCTGGCCGGCAAACGGCGCCGGCCAGGGCAGATCATCTGCATCTGCGGGTGCATGGCCCAGCAGCCCCACGCGGCGGAGCGGCTGAAACAGTCCTATCGGCACGTAGACCTGGTGTTCGGCCCCCAGGCCCTCTGGAAGTTCCCCGAGCTCTTCCGGCGGGTGTACCGGGACCGGGTCCGGGTCTTTGAGGTAACCCCGGACGACGGCGCCATCGCCGAGGGACTGCCTGTCCAGCGCACCGGCGGCACCCGGGCCTGGGTGTCCATCATGTACGGCTGCAACAACTTCTGCTCCTACTGCATCGTCCCCTATGTCCGGGGCCGGGAGCGGAGCCGCAACCCGGAGGACATCCTGGCGGAGATCCGGCAGCTGGCGGAAGAGGGCGTAAAGGACATCACCTTGCTGGGGCAGAACGTGAACTCCTACGGCAAGGACCTCACCGGGGGCATGGACTTCCCGGAGCTTCTGCGGGCGGCCAACGAGATCCCAGGAGACTTCCTCCTCCGCTTCATGACCTCCCACCCCAAGGACGCCACAGACAAGCTCTTTGACGCCATGCGGGACTGTGAGAAGGTGGCACCGGTGATCCATTTGCCCTTCCAGTCTGGCAACACCCGGGTGCTCACCGCCATGAACCGGCGCTATACCCGGGAGCAGTATCTCGCCAAGATCCAGGCCCTGCGGGAGCGGATCCCCGATGTGGTGCTCACCAGCGATGTGATCGTGGGCTTCCCCGGGGAGACGGAAGAGGAGTTTGAGGACACGGTGTCTCTCATCGAGGAGGTCCGCTTCGACGCCCTCTTCACCTTCATCTTCAGCCCCCGGAAGGGCACCCCTGCCGCCGCCATGCCGGACCCCTTCACCCGGGAGGAGAAGCAGGTCCGCTTTGACCGCCTGGTGGACGTACAGAACAAGATCTCGGCGGAGAAACACCAGGCCTATCTCGGCAAGACCCTGCGGGTGCTGGTGTACGCCCCCGGGGAGGACCCCCGGAACAACCTCAGCGCCCGCACCGCCGGCAACCGGCTGGTGCACCTGCAGGGAGATCCCGCCCTCATCGGCACCTGGCAGAACGTGAAGATCACGGACTGCACCACCTGGGCCCTCTTCGGAGAGCTGGTCCAGGACTGAATGATCATCGAAAGGAGGGCGGCAGATGGGCACCCCCGCTCCCATGACAAGGCAGGACATCATCCACAAGTGGGCGGCCTATCTCATCGCCCTTCTCCTCATCGGCCTCCTGGACTACTACGCCCTGGGCCAGACCCCCATCGCTTTACCTCTCTTGATGCCCACCGCCGCTGTGGCGGCGGGCACCCTGGAGGGGCCCGCCTTCGGGGCGGCGTACGGCTTTTTCGCCGGCATGGTGATGGCGGGGTTCGGCCATGAGAGCGTGGCCTGTCTCGCGGTGCTGTG
>CANQII010000203.1 GCA_947623875.1 uncultured Oscillospiraceae bacterium | reverse complement strand
TTCTGGAGGATGTCCAGGGTGTGGTGGGACGCCCCAATGAGATCCTGCCGCTCACAGATGGTGAAGTGGTACTCCATCCACTTCTCGAAGGTCTCCCCATCCATGGCGTCTATGAACTCCCGCATGTAGCGGGTGGCGCCGTCTGTGGCCACCAGCTTTACCCGGCGCACCGGGACCTCCGCATCCACGGCGGCGATGTCCTCCGTCCGCACCAGCTCGAAGAGGTCTTTCGGCTCGCTGATGCAGTGCCAATCCGGGGTGAGCATGTTGAAATCCATCGTCTCCCGGAGCTTGTTCATCCCGAACACATACTGGATCACGGTGGGCTCGTTCATACAGTACGCCACCAGGATATACCCGCCGGGCTTGGTCACGCGCAATGCCTCGGTGAGGGCCTGCACCTTCTCCTCCTTGGTATACAGGTGGTACATGGGTCCCAGCAGCATGGTGAGATCAAAGGCGTTGTCCGGCAGGAAAGACAGGTCCAGCACATTTCCCTGGATGGGGGTGATCCGCTCGGTGCCGTCCAGTTTGGCCTTCAGTATCTCCAGGTTGTGGGGAATCAGTTCCACCGCGGTAACCTGCAGGCCCTGTTTTGCCAGGGTCACGCTGTATCGGCCGGTGCCGGCCCCCACCTCCAGCACAGCGGGATCTGCGATACCGGAAAGGCACGTCCCGATGTACTTCATGGTGGTCCGGTACTCCACCTGGCCGTGTTGGGAGAGAAGCCGGCCGTCCTCATTATAGTGGCTGTAGTAAGCTTCCAGGTAGTTCATAGGGTCCTCCATAGGAATCACACATAGGGTTATCATGCGCCAGGCGGCCGAGGCCGCCTGGCGCTGTTTGTTTCTATTCCTCCGGGGCAGTGGGCATCCAGAAGAGCTGGTCTCTGTCTCCCCACACGGTCTCATACTCTCCCAGCTTCACAAAGCCGAACTTCTCATAGAGGCCGATCTCCCCGCTCATGATGTAGATCTTCTCGTATCCCAACCCATGGGCATAGGCGGTGGCACAGCGGATCATCTGCTGGGAGATTCTTCTGCCCCGGTATGCCTCATCCACGAAGACGAACCAGATCAGCGGGGTGAAGGGCTGCTCCGGCGGCAGCTCATCCTTCTCCGTGAGGGTGCAATACCCTGCCACTGTCCCGTCCACCGTGGCAGCAAACACCCGCTCCCAGGGAGCAAAGGCGCTGCGCCGCATGAGATTCGCCAGATACGGCCCGGCCTTCCAGGAACAGTGCTCCGCCATGGCAATGGTCTGCTCCCAGAGGGGATGGTCCCGGGTGAGAATATGAATCTCCATCTTAGGGGTATGGCCGGCATCGAACTGAAACACATCGGGCACCGCATCCGGCCCGAAGGTCCGGCAGGCCATCCGGTACATGGCCCTGGCGTGAATGCGGTCGTGCCAGAGAAAGCGCCGCAGCAGCTTGCGAAGAGACCACTCCTCCTCGTAGCTCCCCAGAACAACCGGGTTCTCCAGGAAGTCCGGCTGGGCCTCCAGAACTGCAAAGCCCCGCTCCCGGCACGATACGATGGTCCCCTCATTGTCTGCGTCCACACCGATCTCGCCGAAGTAGTACGCATTCACGTTCTTGGTGTGCTCGTACATCTCAGACGCTGTCCGGGGCACCGGCCCATAGAAGGTATCCCGTGCCGGCAGACAGCTTTTGTTCTTATCTGGAACCGTCTGGTACAAACTCTCAAAGTCCCTGGCAGACCGCAGCACCAGCGTCTTCAGCTCCACATAGGTCTCACGGCTGAGCGGCTCCCGCTCGGCATCAAAGAGGACATCGGAGTCCGCATCGGCAATGGCGAGAGAGGATGTCTTTTCCTGCACAATCACACATTCCAGCACAGCCGGGACAGGATCCCCCTTCCACCGGAGGTATGATCGAATCTCAGCCGGCATCTTCTCCAAGGCGACCTCCAAAGATGGCCCTCTGGTGAACGCCCCAGGGAAATCAACTGCATACAGGAGGCTGTCTGCCCCGTTGTGCTCCCACACGCATCGCACCGTCACAGGTATATCTCCTGGATCTCCGGCGGGCAGTGGGAGATCACGTCGATCACATGGTTCTGGCAGTAGATGCCGTAGTGCACCCAAGGGCCGGGATAGAAGGAGCCGTCCGCAAGCTGGCAGGCGTCCGTCACATGAGGAAGATCAGAGAGTAGCTTGGACTGCTCGAAGATGATGAGATACCGCCCATGGTGGACATCCTCTGGATCGAAGGTGCAAAAGGACTCGCTGCGCACCTGATACAGGATATATCCCGGGAAGGTGATCTCGTATTGCCGTCCATCGTCCGCCTGGATGGGCCGGGTCTTCGCCAGGATGCCCTGCAGTGTCTCCTGGGTGCCTGGGTCCATGTCCTCCAGGTCCGGCACATCACTGCCCGCCGGTCCCACCGCTGCTGGCGCGATCACCAGGCGGAGGGCCTCCTGCGGGCCATCTGTGAGGGAGATCAGAAAAGGCGCATGATCTCCCAGCACTTGATCCAGTTCTTGAAATGTCAAAGTCTCCGCCTCCTTACGCTGCTCAGAGTAGCTGAATGGTGATGGGGCTGTACCGGGTCACAGAGAACTCCGGGTACCATGTCACATCCGCTGGGGTGATGGGATCGAAATGGAGGGAGGAGCAGGCAGCCCGGAGTTTGCCGCTCCCTGCCGGCCTCCCCACTATGATCCCCACGGGACCGTCTGCCCCGCCGATGATCCCGATCACCCCCACCGATGCCGTTGCGGTGGGCTCGGTGGGGCTTGGCGGAGCCGTGGGCCGGGGGCGGTCTCCCTCGTCTGCGTCGCGGATCTGGATCATCTCCCCGGTCTCCGGGGTGAGGGTGTAAGACAGATCCACGAGATGGGTGGGATAAGACCAGCCGTTCGGTGCAAAGGCCCGCTCCGGCATGGTCTGCGGCTCGATCTCCTCCACGGTGAGGGTGTACTCTGTCCCGGACACCGGGTGGGGGAAGGACACGCTGTCCCCCGCCTGGCGTACCCGGAAGCTCGGTCCCTGGATCCGGTCTGCGTTGATCTCCAGGGTGATGGACAGGGACTTCAGCACTGGTTTCCGCTTGGTGGTCCAGGGGAAGGACCATCTCCGGAACATCCAGCCGTATGCGGGGTCCAGGCCGTAGTGGTCCACCACCCATTTGGCCTGCCAGTCTACGTGCTGCCCCTCCGGGATGCAGAGATTGTATACGGCGCCGGAGCCGCTGTTGTTCCGCTGGACCTGGCCGTTTATAGTGATGGTGGCCCGGTGGTCCAGCTCCAGAGGGTTCTCTTGGATCATCTGCATCCGCTGGGCCATGGTGAGGTTTGCGGTGTAATTGTCGTCCTCCTGGTCCAGGTGCCACTTCTCCGTGAAGCCGCGGATAGCCTCCGGATCCGCCTGCATGGCGATGTCCAGCACGATGCCCTTGCTGCAGACATAGGCGGAAAGCACCTTCCAGGAATGATCCGCCCATTGGAAGTCCTTTCCGATGGGGATCTCCGTGCCCGGCTTCTCCCGCTTATCACCGCCCCAGAAGCCGCCTTCAAACCGGACCTCCCAGGCCGGGGGCTCCGGCTCCTGGTTGGGGTCCTGATCGGGGTTCATGTCGAGATCATAGTAGTCCTCGGTGTAGGGGATGGTGGCGTAGTCGAAAGAAGAGGCGAGGTCCTTGAGGTATGCCCAGGGGTGCTCCATGGGGGTAAGCTGAAAGCGCTTTGCCACCTGCTCCATGGTCTCCTTCTGCTCCTCTGTGGGCGGGTTGTCCCGGAGAAATTGGTCGAATGCGGCCTCGTCCCACATCCAGGCCTGCTCCAGCGCCGCCTCTTCCCCGCAGGCCAGCAGCAGGCGGAGGAAGTCCTCGAAGGTCCGTGCCACCGGGTGGACGAAGTGCGGTGCGGTGTTCATGGGACTCACGGCAAACACCATCCCGCCGAAGCCCCGGACAAAGCAGTAGTGGATGCCATCCACACCGGTCCAGCCGATGATAGATGCCCCTTTCGGCGTGCAGAAATAGGGGTTGTTGTTCTCCCCGCGCTCCAGTCCCAGGGCGTCCAGGCGGATCCCGGAGCGCAGGTATTTCTCATATGTCTTGTCCATAATGGTCTCCTCATTCATGGCTTTCGCGCCAGCTGCAGATCGATGGTGTCGTAGAGGGTGATGGTGCCGCCGTGGTCCCGGATCGCCTGTTCAATTCCGGCGAAAAACGGCGTCCGGACAGATTCCTCCATGGCGATGTGATCGGAATAGGTCCCCAGCTGCTGGAGGTACTCTGCCGCAGTGAACACCCGCTGCCGATGGAAGAGGGCATATCGGATGTCCGTAAAGCCGTATCGTTCCGCAATCCGGGCCCGGTCTGTTGCCTCCTGTTCCGTGTACTCCGCGATGATAGCAGGCGGTTTGTGATAGAAGGGATAATAGTAGCGGGCGTAAAGGTGGTCCAGGGCCTGGGAGAGGTCTGGATTTCCCTTGTCCCGGTACGGGTGGTTGGCAAAGCGGGCAAAGGCGCCGCCGGAGCGCAGCATGGCATACACCTTCTGGTACCCCACCTGCTCCGGCACCCAGTGGAAGGCCGAGGCAGAGAACACCAGATCATAGGTATCTCGTGGGAATGCCGCATCCTCAAACTTCGCCGTCCGGACCGAGAACTTCGGGTAGGTCCGGAATTTCTCCTGCAGCAGCGCCGAGAACTGTTCCCCGCGCTCCACCGCCGTGAGGGTGCAGCCGGTCTCCAGGACGGGCCCGGTGGCCTGTCCGCCGCCGGCGCCCACCTCTACCACCTGGCTGTGCTCCCCGATAGGGTTGTACTGGAACAGCATCTCATACAGTGCCGGCACGTAGCCCGGGCGCAGCCGCGCATAGAGCGGGGCGACGGTGTCGAAGGTCCAGCCCAGTCCTTCCTGTGATGGCATCGGTCTCCTCCTCTTTCAAAGTGCTGGGTGTCCCTGGTCCACGATGAGGATGTCCTCAAGATCGTAGGGGAGATGGGAGATCACCTTGCCGCCGGAAAAGTACGCCGATCCCCCGTGGGTGGGGGCATCGTCTATGGGGTTGATCATGAGAACATGCTCCGCCACCAGAGCCGCCTGTCTCGCGTAGGCGTCCAGTTCCTCCCGCTCCCAATCCTCGGGACTGAAGTTCACAGATACCGGCCAGAGGAGCAGATGGTCTGTGCGAAACCGCTCCGGGTAGTCCCAGAGATCCCCGCAGAGAGCCAGGGTGATTTGTATGCCGTGAAAGTTGAAGGGCTCCACGGTACTGCCCTCCTGATAGTGTTCATCCGTCTTCCAGTACACCTTCCAGCCCCGGGAGATACGTCTGTAGTTGTGGAGGATCTGTCCGTTCTCGATCACGATGCAGGAGGAATACAGTTTCTCCCCGTCCCGCTCAATGTAGCCGGTGAGCAGCGCCATGCCGTACTGCTCCGTCCAACGGCAGATCTGCTGGATGGGTTCCGAATCCCGCTCCATGGCCATGTTCTTGTCTACGGTGTAGTCCCAGGTGAGGCTGTCCAAACCCTGGAGGTATGCCTCGCCGAAGCACAGCATGTCCACTTTCCCCTGCATCTGCTGCATGGCCCGCTCCATCTGGGAGAGGTTGAAGGGGATGTCCTTGTTCCGGCACTCGTAGGAGACCAGCCCGAATTTCATTCTGTACCGCCTCTTTCCGTTTCGCCCCACAGCAGTCTTGCGGCGTTGCCGTATGCGATCTGGTGGACCTCCTCCTCGGTGAAGTCCATCTGGTTCAGGATCTCGAAGGTCCGGGGGTAGATCTCCTCCG
This sequence comes from uncultured Oscillospiraceae bacterium, assembly GCA_947623875.1. Taxonomy (GTDB): domain Bacteria; phylum Bacillota; class Clostridia; order Oscillospirales; family Oscillospiraceae; genus Enterenecus. The sequence continues at coordinate 97 of CANQII010000203.1, read as the reverse complement.
GCCGGCAGCTGCGGCTGCAAGGCCAGTCTGTGCCGAAGAGAAGGCGGTCCAGAGGGAATGCCCGGAGCATCTCATTGCACGCATCCATCCCGCGTTT
>CANQII010000202.1 GCA_947623875.1 uncultured Oscillospiraceae bacterium | reverse complement strand
CTCAACATCGTAAAGGCCTCCTCCCTCACCGCCAATCTGGGCCGGGGCATGCACAACAGCGGCACCGTGTCCGTGGACGTGGGCGCAACTCTCGTGAACAACTCGGTTCTGGGCGGCGCCGTGGATGTGAAAGGCACCCTGGACAACAGCGGCGGCATCCTCCAGGGGGATCTCAATCTCCCCGGCTCTGTACAGGGCGGCCTCGTCCTCACAGATGCAGACCTGCAGAAATTCCCCAACCTCCAGGCCCGGCACCTCTCGATCACCCATGTTGGCGGGGAAATGGAGGCAACCAGTCCGGAGGTCTTCCTGAACCTCTGCGAGAACACCGCATCCAGCATTCTCCTCACCGGCACCGATGTGGTGATAGACGGCCCGCTGGAACTCACCCAGTCCGTGGTAATAGACGCGAATGCATCGCTCACGGTATCCGGGACAATCACCGTGAAAGACGGCGCCGTCCTCAAGGTGGGCGGCAGCCTCACTGCCAACAGCCTGCACCTGGAGAACGCCTCCCTGGAGGTGTCCAACACCGGCGAGGGGATCACCATCCATGACGGCAATCTCCGCCTCACAGGCGCCACCGCCCTGGTGTACGGCGCCATCTCCGGACAGAACTCCGGCATCCGTCTCATCCTGGAGCAGGACTCCCTCCTCTATAACGAGGGCAGCATCCGCTGCTCCGAGGTCTCCCTCTCTGATTCCCTGCTCACCAACAGCGGGGATCTTCGGCTGCGAAACGGCGCCAGCATCACCCTCACCAACAGCGCGTTCAGCAACATGGCCGCCTGCAGCCTGAGCCAGGGCTCCATCCTCACGGATCCAAACAGCTATTTCCTCGCCAGCAGCACCTTCAACCTGGAGAACTGCAGCGTGTCCAACAAGGGCACCATGAAGCTCACCAGCGGCACATATTTCATGTCCGGCAACGGCAACGGCCAGTTCTTAAACCAGGGCTTCCTGGAGTTTGGCATTTCCCAGTACCCCTTCCTCTTCGACATCACCGGTCCCGGCGCCTCTTTCATCAACCAGGGCACCGCCCACATCTTCAGCGGCCTCGGTGTGAATGAGCTCAGCAACGCCGGGGAGCTGGTCCTGGAGGGCAACCTGGACATCCGCATCAATGCCAACAACACCGGCCGCATCGTGCTGGGCGGCGGCACCTATACCGGCACCATCAACGGCAACCAGCCCGTGTACCCCTGATCGTCTGAATTAACCAAGCCCATCCGCCTGCCCTGCGGCGGGACCCCCGCCGCAGGGCAGTGTATTTCCTGTCCCACCAGCCCAATCAGAGAGGGTGATTGTTACGCAGTCCTACTGTCCCTTCTGCATGTCCCCCATCGAACCAGACAGCCCCTGTCCCAAGTGCGGCCGCACCCCAGACACCTATCACCCGGAACCCCACCATCTGCCCCCTGGCACCACCCTCATGGACCGGTATGTGCTGGGCCGCGCCCTGGGGGAAGGCGGCTTCGGCATCACCTACATCGGCCGGGACACCCGGCTGGACCTGCGGATTGCGGTGAAGGAGTACTTCCCCAACACACAGGTCACGCGAGACGCCTCCGTCTCGGAGAATGTAACCCGATACAACAACAACGCCGGCAAATCCTTCAACCACGGCCTGGAGCGGTTCCTCCAGGAGGCCAAGACCATGGCCCGGATGGACAAGACCCCGGAGATCGTGGGGGTCCGGGACTTCTTCCAGGCCAACGGCACCGCCTACATCGTGATGGAGTACGTAGACGGCACCACACTGAAGGAGTTGGTGCAGCAGTACGGCGGCGCCATCCCGGTGGAGGAACTGCTCCCCATGATCCAGCCCCTCTTCGGAGCGCTGGAGACCATGCACAAGCGGAACCTCATCCACCGGGACATCAGCCCGGACAACATCATGATGGAAAACGGCAAGGTGCGCCTGCTGGACTTCGGCTGCGCCCGGGAGGCCATGGACAGCGCCCAGACCATGACGGTGATGTTGAAGCAGGGATACAGCCCCATCGAGCAGTATCAGCACAAGGGGCAAGGTCCCTGGACGGACGTGTACTCCCTGGCCGCCACCATCTACTACTGCATCACCGGCACCACCCCGCCCCAGCCCTTGGACCGCCTCATCGACGAGGAACTGGTCCTGCCCCGGAAGTTCGGGGTCCATCTCACGGAGCAGCAGGAACTGGCCCTCCTCTACGGCATGGGCCTCCAGCCCAACCGGCGGTTCCGCAGTATCCAGGAGTTTTACGCCTCTCTCTATGAGGGGGTGCCCATCCCTGTGGAGCCGGCCAAAGTTCTGCCGAAGAACACCGGCACAGACAAGATCCAGGGCGTAGGACCGTCCAAGAACGGCAGCACCATCCTGGGCTTCCACACCCTGGAGCCGGAGGGGTGGAATTGGACGGATCAGAAGCCCGATCTGGAGGAATATCCCGCAGAACAGACTGATCAGAAAGAGCAGACGGAAGAGCAGCCCGGCGGGAAAACCAAACATGAGGCGCAAACGGTGGAAGAGGGGAAGTCTGTTCCCCAGACAGGAAAGGACACCAAGTCCGAAGCGCAAACCGGTACCGAGACCCCTTCTGTTGCAAAGACAGGGGAGGACACCGAAACCAAGGACCAGTCTGGCAAAGAGGCCGCATCGGAAGAGCCCGCCCCCGAAAATCATCTTGGCGGTGATCGGGACGGCGGGAAGACCAAGCCCGAAGATTCCTCTGAAGCGCAGGCGGAAGACAAGACCGGCGAGAGCTCCACGTCTGAAGAGAAGCCGGAAAATCAGCCGGAAAAGGACACCAAGTCCGATGGGCAGTCTGCGGACAAGACGGACGGGGAAGCCAAATCTGAGAAATCGTCTGGCGAGGACAACGGTTCTGAAGATAAGACAAGCTCAGGCGTAGGGAAAACCCATCAGGACATCCCCAAGACCCGTATGGCGTCCGATCGGGACGGAGACAAGACCAAGCGGATAGAGGAACCGGGCAAGAAACAGGACAAGCACTCCAAAGAAGATCCCTCTGGTAAGGAGAAAACCACCAGCAAAACGGATTCGGCATCGGACAAGAAGACTGTGGAAGACACCAACACTTCCCGGGACACCAAGCATCCGGGAGGCACGCACAGCAAATCCTCCAGCGGGCCCAAAAAGGCCTTACTCGGCGTAGGGGCTGCGGCGGTGCTGGGTGTGGGCATCTGGTTTGCCGCCACCAACCTGGGACCCAGTCCGAACCCGCAAAACACGACCCCCGGCACTATCACAGAGAGCGCCGTACCGGAGAACGTGTCCACCGCCAACGATAAGGCGTCCTTCCTGGCCGCCCTGGAGGACAGCACGGTAACCGCCGTCCATGTGGCGCCCAGCAGCTCCATCGGCATCTCCGAGCCGCTGGAGATCAGCAAACCGGTGGTATTGGAGCACAACAGCAAGATTAACTGCACCGCCCCGGTGTCCTTCCTGGCAGACTGTACCCTGGAAGACCACGTTGAATGGAAGTGTTCCAAAGAGGTCTCGGTATCCGCAGCGCTCACCATTGCAGACCAGGCCTCCCTCTCTCTGACCGAGCAGCCCCTCACCGTCCTGGACGGCGGCCTGATCTCCATCTCAGAAGGCGGCACCCTGGACACCGCAGCCTGCACCGTCCTCCTGGATGGGGGCAAGCTGTCTGTGGACGGATATCTCTCCAACCAGGATATGATCCGCACCCTGAACGGCGGGTCTATCGCCATCGGGGATACCGGCTCCGGGGACTGCAACGTCCTCTGGCTCCAGCAGGACCAGGACCTCTCCGGCGGGGACAAGCTGTCTCTGGGGGAGCGCATCACCCTGGACGAGGACCTCTTCGCAGACGCAACCTCTGTATCCGATATGGATTCTCTGGTGGCCGCGCTGTATGATGCCTCCGTGACGGCAATCCGCCTGGATGCAGACCTCACCCTGGACTGGCACCTCACCCTGGCCAAGCCTCTGCTGATCCCGGAAGACATTCACCTCATCGGCAATCCGGAGGGTTCCCAAATCATCCTGGCCAGTACCCTCGTAAACCACGGCAATATGGACGATATCCACCTGGCTCTGCGGGCCGGCAAGCTGCTCTCAGACGGGTCCGCTGCGCTGTTTTGCTCGGACGGAGAAAACGGCACTCTGGTGAACCTGGGAGACCTGGCCCTGGTGAGCACCGATGCAGGCGAGTCCAGCCTCTATAAGACCACCATTCTGAACCGGGGCCATATCGGGGTGGGCAACCCGGACCGGGCGGTACAGGCCGTCCTCACCGAGTGCGATTTCTGGAACATGAAAGGCAGCACCGTAACGGTACAAAGCGGCTCCACCCTCACCGCCAATCTGGGTCTCGGCATGCACAACGATGGCGTCCTGGAGGTCTCAGAGGGCGGCACCCTGGTGAACAACGCTGTCCTCACCGGCACCCTGCAGCTGCAGGGTACCCTGGAGAACGAGAAAGGCGTATTGGCCCTCGGCGCTCTCCAGAACAACGGCGGCACCATCCATGGCGGCCTTGTCCTGACAAAATCCGGCCGGGAGGGTCTCTTTGACCCGTTCGACACCACCGTTCTGGTGCAGACCGATCTGCCAGACAGCATCTCAGTGGAGAACACCGAGGACTTCAACAAGATGCTGACCCAGGGGGAGAAGAACATCTTCCTCGCCTCCGGGACGGTTGAGGTGGATGGGTCTCTGGAGCTGTCAAAGAGTCTCACCATCGGGGAAGGGGCCTCCCTCACGATACACGGCACCCTCACCATGAACCCCGGCACATCTCTCACGGTCCGCGGCCTACTGGCAGCAGACGGCATCGCGTTGCAGGACGCCGCCCTCACCATAGCCCCCAATGCAAACGGGATCCGCATCGATAACGCCGGCAGCCTCCAGCTGAACCACAGCGCCGCAGAGCTCTATGGCCCAGTGCTCGGCTCCCAGCCCGGCGGCAATCTGGTGCTGGAAAACAGCTCCGTCCTGTACAACGAGGGCACCCTTGATGGTCTTGGCATCAACCTCACAGACTCCTATCTCGCCAACAGCGGCACCCTGCAGTTCCAGAGTGGCACCCCCGTAAGTCTCGTGAACAGCACCCTGAACACGGTCTCCGGTATGAGCCTGGACCTCGGCACCTTCACCGTGGATCAGAACAGCACCTTCCTCTCCGGCAATCCCCTGAGACTCGGCATGATGAACATCGACAACTATGGCACCATGAAGGTGGCCGGCGGTTCCTTCGACAGCGTCTCCGTCGATCAATCGTTCACCCTCACCAACCGGGGCATTCTGGAGATCGGCGGCTATTGGAGCGGCTACGGCTTCACCTGCCCGGACCACAGCGGCGACCCTGCCCTGGACAACCAGGGTTCCATGACCGTCTCCTGTGCCCTGACCGTCCAGTACATGGTAAACCGAGGCGAGCTGATCTTAAAGCAAGGCGGCAAACTGCACGCCGCCAATCAGCTTCTCAACCAGGGCGTCTGCTATCGGGAGGGCGGCACCGTATCCGGCACCATTACCGGCCAAGAAATCATAGACCGCTGAGCACTGCTCATCCGCCCAATCCAACCTCCACCCCGCAGCGGAGCCTCTCCGCTGCGGGGTGGTTTTGCATCTGTGGCGTTCGTCTGAAAGGGTGTTGATATGCTCCGCTCCTGGCCGCCGGGACCCACAGGAGCGGTACACCTAGCTGCCTGGGAGCACCCTGGATGTCCGGGTCTAAGCACCAAGAGGCAGTGCTGCGTCTGGTGTCCCAGGTCCGCCAGATCCTTGCCCTTCGCCACGCAGATAAATCGGCTCGCCCAGATAAATCGAGGTAAATCAGTGCAAAATGGGGCTTGTAAAACGAGCGCTGTTCGGTTATGATAGGAACGGCTTAAGCTATAAGCCTTATAGGAGGGAATCGAAAT
>CANQII010000201.1 GCA_947623875.1 uncultured Oscillospiraceae bacterium | reverse complement strand
GCCGTATTGCTCAGCAAACTCCAGCTGCCGGTACAGGATGTATGTGAAGATCCGCTGGAAAGCTTCTTGGTCTGCAGTGGGCCAGTATGTCTCGGTGGCCTTCGTAGCGTCTTCAGGATGCAGAGAGAGCTGTTTCAAGGTGCAGGTCCAGTCCTGATTGAGGGGTTCGCACTTGCCGTATAGCGCGAAGATGGTCTCATACCACTCCTGTGAGATCTCCGGAACATACTGCAGGTCTATCCCATCGTGGGGGATGTGCAGCGCATCCAGTACCTCTGCCAGGGTGAGCGCGTTGTGCTCCCCGTCCAGGAAGGTGAGGTCTCCCTCCTCAGCCAGCAGCAGGCCCACAGTCTCCTCACAGCAGAGGCCCTCCCCGGAGAGCTCATCCGGTCCGATGTCCTCATAGAAGCGGGGGTGCAGGGCGCAGATGTCGCAGAGGGCGTCCTCCCCAAGATGGAGGATGATATTGCAGAGGCCTTTTTCGTTGAGATGGGGGCACACCCCGTCCGGCTGCAGGCGGATGGACCAGGTGCTGTCCTCCTGCTGGATCAGGTTCTCCCGGAGAGAATCCCCAATAGGCCCTTTCTCCGCCATCCAGAGCTGGCGGGTGTCCTCGTCCACATCGATCTCCCAGCCCTCCCGGCAGCAGCTGTGCCGGCAGCGGTCTGCGAGACAGGCAAAATCGTCGGAAAAGATAGGGCGGATCTCCATGGTACATTCCTCCCGTGCGGTATTTGGTCCACTGTATCAGATGGGGAGGGGAGCGGTCAAGGGGAAAGGGAGGAAAATGAGAAAACCACCGGTGTCCCGGTGGTTTTGCACTATCCATGGTGTTGTTGTCCGTGCTTCTGGGTCGGATGCCGCCGGCTTGCCAGGGATACCGCCCAGATGCCGGCGGCCAGGCCCAAGAGTCCGCAGACCAATGAGGGCCAGGGGAGACCGGCTATGGACGGTGCATCCAGGCTGGAGAAGAGACCTGCTGCGAGGAAAAGACCCGCTGCCAGAATGGCGCCGGCAATCATGGCGGTTCTGCGGTCCCGGATCTTCTGTATCTCGGAGGACTCTGTGGTCTCCTGCTGGATCTTTAACTGTCCCCGTTCTGCCATATGGAGCACATCGGAGAGCTGCCGGGGCAGGGCGGTGCTGCGGTGGGCGGCGTCCAGAATCGCCCGCATCTCCTGCCGCATCTCGTGACCCCAGTCCTCCGGGTGAAAGAGATCCCTTGAGAGCCGGTGAGCTGCCACTTCCAAAAGGCTGATGTCTGGGGAGATCCTGCTGAGCAGTCCCTCCAGACTCACAATCCCTCTGGCGAGCAGAGACAGGCCTCCCGGCATGGCGATGCCGTGGGCCATGGCGAGATCCATCAGCTCTGTGAGCAGGGTAGCCAGGTTCATGCTGCCGAGGTCCATATCACCGTACCGGCCTACAAAGGTCTCCAGATCGGCGGTGAGCTGGGCCCGGTCTATGCTGCCGCGAATCTCCCCGAGGGAGAGCACCGCAGAGACCAGACTGTCCACATCCTGCAGGGCGATGGCACGCAGGGCGTCCCGGATCAGCTTCCGATCCCGAGAGGACAGCCTGCCCATCATGCCGAAGTCCAGCCAGACGATCTTGCCCTCCCGGATCACCAGGTTGCCGGAGTGGGGATCGGCGTGGAAAAAGCCGTCGTCCAGTACCTGGCGGACGTAGTGGTCCGCCAGTTTCTGGCCGATCTCTGAGCGGTCGTAACCGGCGGCGTCCAGAGCATCGATGTCATCGATGGGGATGCCCTCCACCCGCTCCATCACCAGCAGTTTGGCGGTGGTATAGGCGCTGTACACTGCGGGACAGGCCGCCCAGGCGATGTCCTTGGCGTTGGCGGCAAAAAGGGCGGCATTGCGGGCCTCGGTGCGAAAGTCCATCTCCTCTTGGGTAACGGCCCAGATCTCCTCCAGCACCATGCCGAGGTCCACCACCTCGCCGATGGGGATGGGTTTCAGCATCTTGGCGGCCCGCTGCAGCAGGGCGATGTCCCGGGCCATGGTCTCGTAGATGCCGGGGCGCTGGATCTTTACCGCCACCTTGCATCCAGTCTTCTCGCCGTTTTCCGGGCGCAAGACCGCTGCGTGGACTTGGGCGATGGAGGCAGACCCCAGGGGCTTGTCCTCAAAGGACAGAAAGACCGCATCCATCGGGGCGTCCAGCTCTTCCTCCAGCACCGCCCGGACCTGGCCTGTGGGCATAGGCTCTGCCTCTACCCGCAGTTTCTCCAGTTCCTTGCAGTACGGGGCGGGGAGCATGTCCGGGCGGGAGGACAGGATCTGACCGATCTTCACAAAGGTGGGCCCCAGATCTTCGAAAAGCGCCCGCAGCCCCTCGGGACTGAGGCCTGAGGGGCTGCAGTGTTTCATGAGAAGTCCGGCGATCTCCCGGAGCCGGCGGCCCGTCCCTTTTCCAGAGGCGGATTCAGACACGGCGGATCAGGCGTCTCCCGGCTCTTCCGGGTCTGCGGGTTGGGCAGGGGCTTCGGTGTCCACGGTCTCAGCCGGCTCTGCCTCCTCCACCGGCTCTACGGGGACCTGGTCCATCTCCTGGAGCTGGGCGATGAGCTGCTCCCGCTCCTCCGGGGTGAGCCTGGCGGCCTGCTGGGCGATGTCTTCCGTGTCCGGGGCCTGCTTGCGGTGGAGTTCCTCATTGGCCAGTTTGGCCTTCTCCACCACCTCTTCGCCCTTGCGGACCAGATCTTGCGCCACACCGGCGGCGGTCTCTCCGGCGATGGCCACGGCGCCTACGCCTGCCAGGGCGATGTTCTTCAGACTCTGCATCAGTTCGTCTATCATGGATGGTCCAACCTTTCCTAGAGAATGGGATTGCCTGTTTATCGTACTCCAGGCGCAGGGGAGATTCCATCAAGAACCTGTGAAGATTTCTTGAGGTTTCTGTGAATATTGGGCCGACTCCAACAGATGTTTAGAGAAGTCCGGCCTCTGCCATGGCTTTTTTGATCTTCTCCAGCACCGGACCATCCGGGGTGGGGAGATTGGGCTTGTATGGATCCCCCACGTCTAGACCCCGGAGCTTTGCCATGTCCTTTGCGGCCACCGGGAAGGAAGCGGCGTCCATGGAGAGCCGCACCGGATTCAGCTTGAACTGAGCCTCCAGAGCGCCCTGGATGTCTCCTGCTACGAACTTGTTGTAGATGTCTCCGATGAGCTCCGGCATGAAGTTGCCCGCCGTGCACACCCCGCCTACCGCCCCCACACAGAGGCTGCAGTACAGCAGGGTGTCCTTCCCGCCGAACACCTTGAAGTCCACATCCCGGTTCCGGCGGATGCACTCCTCGGTGAGGGTCATGTCACCGGAGGTGTCCTTCATCCCCACGATGTTGGGCACCGTGTGGGCGAGACGGTCTATGAGATCCGCAGACAGGCCGTATCCCACCCGGCCGGGGTTGTTATAGAGCAGCACCGGGGTATCTGGGACAGCTTCCGCGATGGTTTTGAAGTGCAGGTACAGTTCCTCCTGGGTGGGCTTCAGGAACATGGGCTGCAGAATGGAGATGGCTGCGGCCCCATTATCTGCTGCCATCTGGGCGAGGCGGACGCACTTTCTGGTGTTGATGGCCCCGATGCCGAAGTACACGGGGATCCGCCCGGCTGCCTGGTCCACCGCCAGCTGCAGGCCCCGCTCCATCTCGTCCTCCTCTACCTGGTAGAACTCACCGTTGGAGCCAAACACCAGGATGCCGTGAAGGCCGCCTTGGATGATGTACTCCACCTGGGCCCGGAAGCGGGTCTCATCGATACGCTCCTCACAGTCTATGGGAGTGAGCATAGGGACCACCACGCCCTTGATGAAATCCGTGTTTGGCCTTTGATGTGTCTGCGTTTTGTTCGCCATGGTTGCACCGTTCCTTTCCCGTGGACGAATCTGCAGGGGAGATCCGTCTGTCTTGCAAGACTCAGTATAGCAGATGAAAAGCTGAATGCCCAGAGGATACACGAAAAAATCGGTTGGGACACGAAAAAAGAAGCTATGTTCCCCGCTGAAACCAGCCTGAAAGGCAGCGAAAGGGCGAAAACCCTTGTTGCAGCAGATTTTTCAAGACAGTGTCACAGAAAGTTTAAGAAAAAGCGAATTTGATTTCTTGATTCCATGCTGCAGGTATGTTAGAATACCGTTGATTTTGCAAAGACAGTCGGGCAAGACCGCAACCCGGCTTTCCGCGATATAAAGGAGGCAGGTGCCTATGTGGGGTTCCAACGGCTCCGGTGGCAGCAACGGGAACAACCGCAACAACAACCAAAACAACAATGACCGCAAGCAAAGCCCCTGGAGTTTTATCTCCATCGTTTTGTGGGCGCTGCTCCTGGTGATGGTGCTGAATAACTGCAATTCCATGCTGCAGAGCGGCTCGGTCCAGGAAGTGCGCAATGACGAGTTCTACGACTGGGTGGAGAAAGGCTATGTGGAGTCCGTGGAGATGACCTCCAACGAGTACTACTTCACTTTGAAGCCGGACAGCCCGCCGCTGAAGGACCTGATGGAAGAGGTGGGGGCCTCCCGGGACAGCATGCTGGGGGCCATGATCAACGGCAACGCGGAGCTGAACAGCCAGATCCGCTTCGTCACCGCCTACTTCTATAAAGAAGACCTGGTCGACTGGTTCCACGAGAACGGCGTAGAGTTCGACTCCGAGCGGGTGACCCAGGAGCAGCAGATGATCTCCGCCCTGATCTCCGTGGTGCTGCCCATCGTGGTGATGGTAGTGGCCCTCTTGCTGCTGTACCGGTATATGTTCAAGAACATGGGTGCCAGCGGGATCGGCGGCATCGGCGGCGTGGGCAAGGCCAACGCCAAGGTGTATGTGGAGAAGAAGACCGGGGTCACCTTCCGGGACGTGGCCGGACAGGATGAGGCCAAGGAGTCCCTGGAGGAGATCATAGACTTCCTCCACAACCCCGGCAAGTACACCGAGATCGGCGCCAAGCTCCCGAAAGGCGCTCTGCTGGTAGGCCCTCCGGGTACCGGTAAGACGCTGCTGGCGAAGGCCGTGGCCGGCGAGGCCAACGTGCCCTTCTTCTCCATCTCCGGCTCCGACTTTGTGGAGATGTTCGTAGGCGTAGGCGCCTCCCGTGTGAGAGACCTCTTCAAAGAGGCCACCAAGATGGCCCCCTGCATCATCTTCATCGATGAGATCGACACCATCGGCAAGACCAGAGATAACCGCATGGGCGGAAACGATGAGCGGGAGCAGACCCTGAATCAGCTGCTCTCCGAGCTGGACGGCTTTGACCCCGGCAAGGGCGTCATCGTGCTGGGCGCCACCAACCGGCCGGAAGTGCTGGACAAGGCACTGCTCCGTCCCGGCCGTTTTGACCGCCGGATCACCGTAGACCGTCCCAACCTGGCAGGGCGTCTGGCTACCCTGCAGGTGCACACCCGGAAGATCCACCTGGCAGAGGACGTGGACCTGAAAAAGATCGCTCTCGCCACCGCAGGCTGCGTGGGCGCAGACCTGGCGAATCTCGTCAATGAGGCCGCCCTTCGTGCCGTGCGCCACGGCCGCAAGGCGGTGAACCAGCAGGATCTGCTGGCGTCCTTTGAGTTTGTCATCGCCGGCAGTGAGAAGAAGAACTCCGTGCTCACCGAGCAGGAGAAGAAGCTGGTGGCCTATCACGAGGTGGGCCACGCCATGGTGGCGTACAAGCAGAAGCACGCCGAACCGGTACAGAAGATCACCATCGTGCCCCACACCGAGGGCTCCCTGGGCTACACCTTGCTGATGCCGGAAGAGGATAAGACCAACCTGCGGACCAAAGAAGAGCTGATGGCCGAGATCGCTGTGAACATGGGCGGCCGGGCCGCCGAAGAAGTGGTGATGCACACCATGACCAACGGCGCCTCTCAGGACATCC
>CANQII010000200.1 GCA_947623875.1 uncultured Oscillospiraceae bacterium | reverse complement strand
GCGCTCTCCGGCGTCACGGTGTCCGGGCAGCCCGCCGGGGGCATATCGGACACGGTCTGGGTGTTCAGGTCCAGATACAGCCACAGGGGCTCCGGCTGCTCATACTGGCCGCTGTAGTTGTACGTGAAGACGTAGAGCACGTTGTCCACCTTGCCCCAGATCCAGGGGCCGCCCATGGACAGCATGGCCCAGTCCATCTTTTGCAGGATCTCGGTGAGCCAGGGATCGAAGGCCTCTACCGGAAAGCTGGCGATCTGTTCGCCCTCTCTGTTCCAGACATAGAGGCCGCCTGCCTCGTCCTGGAGCACCACCGCATCCCCCTGGATGCCGGCGTAGGAATAGGGCAGCTCCCCGGTCACCCAGGAGCCGTCCTGGGCCGCGAGAGTGGTGTACGTGGTGCCGTCCCCATCCTGGCGCGTTGCCAGCAAAAAGCCGTTCTGATACCGGATCTCCTCGTAGATGCCGTCCGTCACCAGCTCGCCCTTGGAGGTACAGAGGCCGTACACCGGGACGCTGGCGATGCCGTAACCCCGCTCCTCCAGCACCCGCCCGATATAGGGCAGCAGGGCGCCGTAGCTGTCCGAGGCCTGCAGAGGCCCGTTGGCGGTGTAGTGATCGGAATAGGTCCAGACCTCCTCTGTCCCCTCTGCAGATTGTACCACCACCTTCGGCGGGGCAAAGGGGTCTTCCGTTTCCGTAGGTGTCTCGGTCTCTGCCGGCGGCTCTGTCTCTCCGGGCGCTTCCGTCTCCGCCGGAGGCTCGGTAACGGCTGGGGTTTTCTCCGGAGGCGTGGTCTCCGTCTCAGCCGGGGTAGGGGTAGCCGGTGGAGATGTGGGATCTGCCGGAGCGCCGCAAGCTGCCAGCATCAGAAGTGCCAGCAGCACCGCAAGGAGTTTTTGAAGCTTCACGGTTCCAATCCTCCCCTGTCTGATCTTTGGCTTGTTGTGGTGATGGATCTCTCTACGCCGTCCATGATAGCACAATGGGCCGGCAGAAGTCTTCTCAAAAGGGCTAAATTTTAAAAACAATCCGGATACAGTGTGTAACAAATAGAGACACCCGCCCGGGGCAGCTGAAAGCTGCCCCGGGCGGGTGTCTTGTCCTCATCAGGTTCTCACGATCTGGGTTTCGCCGGGTGATTCCGATACCCCGGGCAGCCCAGGAACTTCTCCCCGGTGGTGCGGTTGGTGTACGGCCGCATGAGCTGGCCGCAGATGGGGCAGACCTGCACCGGTCCCGGTTTCCCCTGGAGCAGCCGGATCAGCTCCGGCAGGTCCCGGGTGGAGGCCAGGGATACCTTATCCTGCTCCTGGTGCAGGGCCTCCTGGACGTCCCGCTGAGACACCCAGCCCACGACGCAGGCGGTGCAACCCCGGAGCAGGGTGGCCAGCTTCTCCTGCAGCTCCTCCGGGGTGTCCGCCGTCACGGCGATGCTCAGGCGGTTGCCGGGGAGAAAGGCCGCCTGCACCGTGATGGGCAGGGGCTTCTGGGGCAGGAAGAGATTTCGCCTTGCCAGCACATCCTTGCAGTGGAAGCCCCCGGCCTTCTCCCAGTACGCCCGCACCTGGATCAGGTGGCCATTTACGGCGAGATCATAGGGGGCATAGCTGCTGCACCCGTCTCTCCGGAGGGCGTGGAAGTCCAGCACGGTGAGGCCGACCTGCTGGAGGTAGTCCTTCAGCAGTTCCCGGCCCAGATTGCGGAAGAACAGGTCCAGCACCTTGGGCTTGTGTGCGGCCCCGGCGATCTGCTGGGCCAGAGGGGCCATGGCGGATACCACGGCGGGATCGGTGGGAGTGAGAATCTGCACCACCGGGAACCGCCCCGGGACGAAGGGAGACACCTTGCCGCAGTACCGGGCGAAGGCGCAGTAGGCGCAGACGGCGGGGTCTTTTGCGGGGCGGTCAAAGGCCTTGTCCTTGATGGCGGCCACGGTGCGGTCGAAGGAGACGGCGGCCTCCCGGATGTCCTCCTGCTGGAAGGGGATGGTGTACACCGGGTTCTCCTTGGCGGCGGTGAAGTAGAGGTGGAGCTTGCTCACCTTGCACTGCATGTTCTTCTGCACCAGCCAGGCGTAGAGCATCAGCTGCTTGCGGTACTTGTCCATCCGGGTGCTGCCCTCTTCCGGGCGGACGGCGTCGGACTTGAAGTCCACGATCTCCACGGAGTCCCCGTCCCCCTGAATGAGGTCGATGTTGCCCCGGAGGATGTACCCCGGCCGGGTGAGGGTAATGCACATCTCGGCGTTGCGGATCTTGGTCCAGTCTCCCCCCTGCCAGTCCACGTACCCCATCACCTGGCGGAAGGCGTCATCCCGCTGTCTGGGGTAGATGGGGACGTGCTCCTCTTCCTGGAGATCGGCGGCGTTTTTGTCCAGCCAGGCCCGAATCTGCTCCTTGGTGATGATACTGCTCTCTCCCCGGAGGGCGGCTTTGTGGATGTCCTCGATGGTCTCGTGAACCAAGGTGCCAAACACCTGCCCGCTCCCCGGCGGCTGGGGGAAGTGGAGCTCCCGGTAGAACTTATAGCGCAGGGGACAGCTGTCGTAAAGGGCGGCATGGGTGGTGAAGGAGTAGGAGTCCCGGAGGGTGATCTCCTTCACCGGCTCAAAGGTGAGGCGGTCTGCGCTGCTGCGGCTGGCGGGGTCGTCCCAGAGGGGCGGCTCTGCCAGGGCGTTGCCGTACCACTGGTCCAGCCGGGTCCCCGGCGGGCAGGACAGCACCAGCAGGTTCTGGGCCCGGGAAAAGGCGGTGTACCAGAGGCGGAGAAAGTCGAAATTGGTGGTGTACTGCAGCGGCTCGAAGGAGGTGCGGCGGTAGAGGGTGCTGCGGACCTGGTCCAGCTTCTGGCGTCCCCGGGGATATGGTCCCCGCATGGGCACGCACACCACTACCACCGGGAACTCCATTCCCTTGGCCTGGTGCACCGTGAGGAAGGACACGCAGTCCCTGGGGGCGTACTCCGCCGCGTCCTCATACTCCTGAATCCCGCTCTCCATAAGGCAGGGCAGGTACTCCCCGAAGAAGTCCCGGGCGACCTTGGCCAGGGAATGGGGATTGCCGTCCTCCAGGGCGAAGGCCGCATCAAAGCGGCTGAGGCAGGCGGACTGGAGCGTGGCCAGATTGCGGGCGGGCCGCAGGGCGGCGGCGCCCGCCTTCATGTCGGTGGCGAGCCAGTCTTTGAAGGGGGCATAGGCATAGCAGCCCATCATGATCTCCCCCAGGCCGTGGATCGAGGTCCTGTCCCCCTGGTAGCGGTTCTCCTGGAGATACGCCCGGAGCACGGCGCTCTCCGGCTTTCGGATCACCGATCGGGCGGCGGCGATGCAGGCCCGCAGATACCCGAATTTGGCGTCTTTCTGCTCAGAGGCGATGTCCGGGAAGCAGAGCAGCAGCATGCCGAGAGACTGCATCACCTCTTCCCGGCGGAAGAAGAGGTCCGCCCGGGGAGAATAGACGGGAATGCCGCCCTGCTCTAAGTAAGTCGCCAGATCCCTTGCCCGCTTGCTCCGGACGGAGTTGAAGAGGAAGGCGATCTGGTTGAGATTCTGGATCTTGCCGGAGTACATCAGCTGCCGGACAAACTGGAGATTCTCCTCCTGCCAGGCCGCCTCATCCCCCTTTTCCGTGGGGCCGATGCGCACCACGCTGTGATCCGGGTGGCGGCCGGGCTTGCCGGTGATGAGGTGCTTCTCGTGGCGGAATTGAGACCAGTCGAAGCCGGGGGGCGTGATCCAGTGGGTACAGGTGCGGAGGATGTCCCGGTCTGAGCGGTAGTTCTCCTCCAGGCGCACCACCTTGCAGACGCCCTCCGGGAACCGGTCCGGAAACTCCAGGATGTTGCGCACCGTGGCGCCCCGGAAGCGGTACAGGGCCTGGTCGTCATCCCCCACCACGCAGAGGTTCCGCTGGGCGCCCACCAGGAGGAAGAGGATCTGCTCCTGGATGGTGTTGGTGTCCTGGTACTCGTCCACCATGATGTACCGGATCTTCCTCTGGATCTCCTCCAGGATCTCCGGATGGCGGCGTAAGAGCTCATAGGCCTGGACCTGCATCTCGGAGAAGTCCATGTCCCCGTGGGCCCTGAGAAGGCTGATATACTGCTCCAGGATGTTGGCCGCCGCGGTCTCGTAGGCTCCCCCGGCGGCCCGCAGGGCCTCCGGGGACACCAGTTCTTCCCTGAGTTCATTCACCAGACCGCAGAGCTTGCCTGCCACCTCCCAGGGGGTCTCCATAGGCCTCTCCAGCACCTCCTGGGTGTCCGATTCCGTGGTGAAGTGGCCGTGATTGGACACGATCTGGCGGTAGATGAGATAGCGCTGGTCGAAGGCGTCCATACACCGGCAGTTCCGGCGCACATCGGTGGCCTCCAGGTGCTCCCGGATGAGCCGCATGCACACGCTGTGGAAGGTGCCGAGGTACATGTCCCCCAGGTTCACGCTGATGTTCAGCTGGTCCAGCTTCTCCGTGATGCGGGTCACCAGCTCCCGGGCGGCCTTCTCCGTGAAGGTAACCAGCATAATCTCCTCCGGGCGCACCTGCTTCTCCTGGATGAGATATGCCGTGCGCTGCACCAGGGTGAAGGTCTTGCCGGTGCCGGGGCCGGCGATGATGAGCACCGGTCCATCGGCGGCGGAGATGGCCTCCCGTTGGGCGGCGTTGGCGGATTTGAAATCAAACACTGCAGGTTCCCTCCCTCAGTTCACGCCCTGAGGCGGAAGCAGATGCCGCTGCCGCCGGGGCGCTCCATAGTCTGTACCGTGCCCTCCTCTGTGAGGGTCTCCCCCAGCCGCAGCACGTCATCCAGGCGCATCTGCAGCAGTTCGGCAAGCTCCGCCGGGCCGGCGGTGCCCTGCTCCGTGAGGGCGGCGATGAACCGCTCTCTCTGCCAGGCGGTGCGCATCTCCTCTCCCAGTTCCGCCACGCTGCCCTGGGGAATGGGGATGTCCTCCCGGAAGGGCAGCAAAAGCGTGGTCCTTGGCGGTTTCCTGCCCTCCAGGAACACCGGCTCCGGCCAGCCCTGCTGGGTCCACACGGCGAAGAGGAAGGGGATACCGCTGCCCCGCATGCTGCCGAGGTCCATCCGGCAGAAGAGGCGCATCACCACAGGATTGCGGGGATCGGAGAGGCCGCCGCTCCGGGCCGCCTCCCGGCGGATCCGGAAGCAGCCGGGGTTGGACAGGGTGATGAGCTTGGGGCCCCGGGAGATCACCACCCCGCCGGGGACGTTGAAATCGGCGTTGCCCAGGCAGTTTACCATCGCCTCCCGCACTGCTGCAGCCGCCTGGGGGCTGTGTTCCGGGCTGAGCCGGGCGTTCACCAGGCGGATGAAGTCCATGAGATTGCCGCTCCAGTCCCCGGATTCCGAAGATCTGCGGTAGGAGCACTGGCCGTCCTCTCGGTACTCCAGATAGGTGAGCCTGTACTCCGGCAGAAGGCGGCGGATCTCTGTGGCTGCGCCAAAGAAAAGCAGGCCTGCCAGGGTGGGGTGCAGAACCCCGTCCTTCCCTGCTGCGGCGGCGCCCAGCCGCTGCAGCAGGGCGTAACTGTCCTCCCCGCTCTGGGGCACCCGCTGGCAGAAGGCGGCGATGCTCTCCGGATTCAGGCAGTCCATGGGGAGATCCCCCAGGAGCCGGCTGTCCGGGGTGTCCCGGGCGGCCAGCATGGCATCGATCTCCGCCTGGGTGCAGCGGTAGTCCCCCTCGCCGTTGCGGCAGTATGTGCCGGTGCGGGGGTTGCCGTCCACGTACACCGGCTTGTCCCAGGGGCCGGCTCGGGGCACTTCGATCACCAGGATGTGATCCCCGTCCACCGTCTCCACCCGGACATCCCGATCCCGGAGCAGGTCTGTGCTGGCCTTGTTGGGATCTGCCAGGAGTCTTCGAAACTCCGCCGCCATGCCCTCCGGGTC
>CANQII010000199.1 GCA_947623875.1 uncultured Oscillospiraceae bacterium | reverse complement strand
ATCGTGTAAGACCTGCTTCGGCAGGCAGTGGTCGATGAAACAAGAATCCCCCGGCTTTAGCCGTGGGGAGTTGTCAAACCGGATTAACACAGCCTCTGCTATGCTGCACCCCGGAAGCCCACCCGGCTTACCCTTTACTCCATAGGAGGCTGTTATGTATTTATTTGGAAATGCAATGAAAAACCTTGTGCGCAACCGCGGGCGGTACTTGCTCATCGGGGCGGTACTCACAGCGCTCTTGGCTGCAGTGACTGTGTCCGCCATGCTCCACGGCACCGCATCACGTCTCATAGACACCTATACAGACCGGTTCGGCGCCAGCGTCTCCTTCACCACGGATCTTCGCAAGCTCATCACCCTCACCGAGCCGGACGAAAATGGCCAGTTCCAGGATCCGGAGATCACCTCGGAGCAGTACCTGGCCTTCTCCCAGTCTGACGCTGTGAAGAACACCCTCTTTCAGGGCACCCGGCAGGTGTACTGCGACACCCTCCAGACCCTGGATCAGGGGAATGAGGAGGCCTTCTACGAGGCCGGCGGCTGGGGCGGCGTGTTTCAGGGGGCATCTGATGCAGATGCTCCTCAGCGGCAGGCCCCCAACGCAATAGTGCTGGGATACTCCGATCCGGACATGATGGAGGACTTCATCGCGGGCCACCGGCAGCTGGACGAGGGGCAGTTCTTCTCCGCCCCTGGTGAAGTGATGGTGAGCCGGGACCTTGCAGACCGCAATGGCCTGCAGCTGGGAGACCGCTTCACCCTGCAGGATGTGAACAGCCCAGAGGTGCCGCCCCTCACCCTCACGGTCTGTGGGATCTACCTGGACGGCACCGCAGCCCAGGCGGACGGCCAGGACTGGGCGGTAACCAACCGGCGCAATGAGCTGCTCACCAGTTTTGAAACTCTCTCCCAGCACAGCATGGCGGGCCTCTGGCTCACCGCTTCATACTACCTGAAGAGCCCGGACCTGGCCCCCAAATTTGAGCAGTACGTCCGGGCCCACGGCCTCAGCCCGGTTTACAATGTCACCGTGGACGCCGCGGGATACAACCGCATCGTGAAGCCGGTACAGAGCCTAGAGCATCTCTCTGGCGCCTTTCTCCTGGTGGTTCTCCTGGCCGGCGGCCTGGTGTTGATTCTTCTCTCCATGCTGGGGGTGCGGGAGCGAAAGTATGAGATCGGCGTGCTCCGTGCCATGGGGATGCCCAAGATACAGGTGGCATTGGGGCTGCTCAGCGAATCCTTTGCCGTGCTGGTCCTGTGCCTCGCCATCGGGCTGCCCCTGGGGAATGGGATCGCCCAGCCCGCGGCGGACGCCATCCTGGCGGAACAGGAACCAGTGGAGGATACGCAGCCCAACTATGGGGACGGCGTACTGCTGTCCACGGAGGGCAGCGGTCAGACCCCGGCAGGCAACCAGCATGTGGATGTCCGCTGGACGGTTGAGGGCATCGGCCTTCTGGCGGCCGTGTCCCTGGGATTGGGGCTCATCACCAACGCCGCCGGCATCTGGTATATCACCCGCTGGGAGCCCATGCGCATCCTGGCTGAGAGGAGTTGAGCGGCGTGGCGGCACTGTTAACCCTGGACCATGTGTCCTATACCTACCCAAAGGCCAGCGTCCCCGTGCTCCGGGACATCTCCATGCAGTTTGAGGCCGGAAAGGTGTACGCCGTCATCGGGGCGTCCGGCGCCGGGAAGACCACCCTGTTGTCCCTGCTCTCCGGGCTGGAGGTGTGCACCCAGGGCACCATCTCTTATAACGGCACGGACCTGCGTCAGATCAACCGAGATCACTATCGGGCCCGCAGCATCGGGGTGATCTTTCAGAGCTACAACCTTCTCCTGAACGCCACCGCAGTGGAGAACGTGCTGTTGGCCATGCATCTCGCGGGAGAACACCGTGCAGACAGGCAGGCGGCATACCATCTGCTGGAATCCGTAGGGATCGATCGGCCAACCGCAGATCGGAAGATTTTGAAACTGTCCGGCGGGGAGCAGCAGCGCACCGGCATCGCCCGGGCCCTGTCCCATAACCCGGACATTCTATTGGCAGACGAGCCCACAGGAAACCTGGACGAGGCCAATGAGGCGGCCATTCTGGACCTGCTCACCCGCCTCGCGAGAGAAGAAGAACGGTGCATCATCCTGGCCACCCACTCCCACCGGGCGGCCTCCTGCGCCGATGAGGTGCTGGGTCTCAACCGGGGCAGGCTGCTCACCGTCCGCCAGAGTGAATAACACGAGGGCCCCAGAGCGCCGCACCGGCGCTCTGGGGCCCTCGATTCTTGTTCTTACCTGGAATGGGAGATGGCCTCTTTCTCGAACTGCTTCAGGGTCACCGCCGTCCCGCCGTGGAGCCGGCTCCGCTCCGCCGCCAGGGCTATCACATGGCTCTCCAACGAGGCGCCCACGGAGGTAAGCGCCTTTGGGCTGCGATGCGGCATCCCATCAGACCCCGCAGACCCGTGTTCCAGGAGGTGGATATCCGGTCCCTTGAAATAGTTCTTCGTAGACAGACAGATCGTGCGGCTCCAATTCCTCGACGTTGTCGTAGAGATAGGGAAATGGGGCGGGATAGTATTCCGTGATATATTCGTTAAGTCTTTCAATGTCCGTAAACCGATATCCATCCAAGGCCACATCACACGCTCGATCCGATTCATCGTAACACACGGAAGCCAGGCAGATGTCCGAATGAACAACCACATGTCCGTCTCGGACAAAATTGAGGATATTGCCTATCGCATTATACCCGCACCCCATTAAGTTGATCTCTTCATCGGGGCGGAACAGCACTAAAAGCGCAGCTTTTTTACCGGTGCTCAAACAGGAGATATCGAGCAGGTCCCCAAAGCGATCACAAAAATCGTATGGAGAGTGGTAGCTTCCCTGTTCCAATTTGGTGAGTATCTTGCGAACAACAGGTCTGTCCTCTATTAGCAATCTGTCGAACTCTCTGTCGATGTCCATGCCGCTCGGCTCGTCTGAGATCCGCAAATGAAGCATTTGTTCGCCTCCCCTCCAACAAGCACAACCAGTTACCGTGAGTGGGAGATGGCCTGCTTCTCGAACTCCTTCAGAGTCACCGCCGTCCCGCCGTGGAGCCGGCTCCGCTCCGCCGCCAGGGCCATCACATGGCTCTCCACTGAGGCGTCCACAGACGTCAGGGCCTCTCCGCCGCCGTTGGACACCATCTGCAGCATGGCCTCCACCATCCGGGAGTCTCCGCCGCCGTGGCCGGCGAACTTGTCTTTCGCGGGATCCAGCACGATCTTCTCCTCCGGGTATCCGAACCGCCGGAGATAGATGGCGTGGTCCTCCATGCTGCCCTCCATCTCGCCGGTGCTGCCGCACACCTTAAGGGTCCGGTAGCAGCGCTCCGTAAAGGCAGACACCGAGAAGGACGCGGTGATGCCGCCCTCAAACTCCAGGTTCACCGTCTGGTGATCCGCCACGGTGTTGTCGCAGGCGTAGACGCAGCGGCCGTAGGGGCCGGTGCGGAGGGCCTCATAGAGCTTCTCCTCCGTGGGGTCTACACAGAGCACCGTGAGAGGCCAGCCCCGGACCCCCTGCCGGTATCCCGCGGGCTTGTGGGTGATGTAGATCTTCTCCGCATCGTAGGGGCAGTCCGCCTTCACAGGGCAGTCCAGGCATCGGGGAGCGCTGCCCTCTGGGGCGTGTTCCTTGGCGAACCAGCTGAGAGAGCCGAAGCTGGACACCCGCAGGCACGGCTTCCCCGCCAGCCACCGGAGGATGTCCATGTCGTGACAGGTCTTGGCCAGGATCAGGGGGCTGGTCTCATCCGCCCGTCTCCAGTTGCCCCGGACGTAGCTGTGGGCGAAGTGATAGTACCCGATGTTCTCCGTGGCGGCGATGGACTGCAGCTGTCCGATGGCGCCGCTGTCCAGAAGTTCCTTCACCTTGGAGTAGAACTGGGTGTACCGGAGCACATGGCACACCACCACCATCCGGTTGCACTGGTGGGCCTTCTCCCGCAGGGCGATGCAATCCTCCAGACTGGGAGAGATGGGCTTTTCCAAGAGCAGATGATATCCCTTCTCCAGGGCGGGCAGGGCCATGCGCACATGATCCCGGTCCTGGTTGGCGATGATCAGCACCTCCGCCAGTTGGGGCTGCTGGAGAAGCTCCTCTCCGCTGGCATAGCAGCGCTCCGGGGGCACGTTGTACCGCTGCCAGCCCAGGGCCCGGCGGTCTGGACGGGGATCCGCCACGGCGGTGATCTCCATCTCCTCCGGGCAGTGCTTCATGTAGTTGGGGTAGGCCTCGCCGCCCCGGTTGCCCATGCCGATGATGGCTACCGTTACCTTTCTCTGCATATTGTTCTCCTCCCTCAAATTGTACTGCAGATGACTCTCGTTTGCTGCAGGTTAGTCCATGCCGATGTGGATGCCGCCGCCCCGCTCATTGGGCTGCACCACCACAGTCACCTCATTGCCGCCGGCCCACTCGAAGAAGTAGGACTCGCCGGAGGCCTGTCCGATAAAGGTCTTCCAGTTCACGTCTGTCCGGACTGCGGGGTCGCAGGGGCCGTACCCCATCCAGCAGATCACCGCATCCGGGTCCACGGTGATGGTATTCCGGGACACCACGTTGCTCAGCACAATGGGGTTGCCGTCTGCCAGGATGGCCACATAGGCGTCCTTGCCCCGTCCCGTGAGGGTGGTGGTGGCAAAGCCCTTCTGGCTCATCACGCCCACCCCGATAAAGCGGACGGCGTAGTCGCAATCGGCGGTGAAGGCGAGCAGGTTCTCAGACTCCACTGAGACCATCTCCCCCTGCTCCAGCCGGTACACCACCACATGCTGACCCCGGTTGGCGTAGTACGTCACGGAATCGCCGGTCATGGTCACCTTCATCAGGGGGATGTTCTCCCCCGTCACCCGGCGGACCAGGGAGCCCAAGGCCGCTTGCATCAAGTTGCCCTGGGGGCCCAGCAGCACCTTCTCAAAGCGGTAGTTCTTGGTGGTGCTGTCTCCTGCGATAAAGGCCCCGGCCTTGGTGAAGAGGAGACCGTTCCCATGGCAGGTCACCTTCAGGGTGAGTTCGTTTAACGTTTCCAGGGTAATCATAGCTGTCTCCCTTCCCGATTCATTCGATTTGGACGCCGTAGACCGCACACTGGCCCGCCAGGTCCTGATGGATGCCGTTGCCCACCGGGTTGAACTTCCACTGCCCATTGTACAGATACAGTTCCCCCATGGTCATGGATGTGACGTTGGCATAGTACTCCGCCGGGGCAAAAGAGACGATCTCCTGCCCGGTGGCTGCATTCAGAATGCGCACATACACGTCTTTCAGCATGCTGAAGTTGAGGTTCTTGGGGATGGCCTGATCGATGGTGAGCACGAAGATCACCTTCTTGATCCGGGGATCCAGCCGCTGCAGGTCCACCGTGATCTCCTCCCGGTCCGTCCCGTTGGGGGTAACCGCAAAGGTCACGCTGCGGTCCGGGCTGGTCTCCTGGCCGTAGAACACAAACCACGCGTCCCCTGGCACCCTTCCGGTGTCTGTCACCAGAAAGGCGGAGGCGTCCACGTCGCAGCGGGCATCCTTCACATTCCAGCCGAAGCACACCTTCAGCTTCTGCAGGGGCCCCGCCAGATTGGACTTCTGCCCCTTCTGCATCTTGTGCACCAGGGGCGGCATGGGCCGCTCCGGCGGCATAGGCTGTGCCGGAGGCGGCACTGGTCTCCCCTGGGGCACGGTACGGGGTTGGGGCGGCGGTGTGGGCCGCTGGGGAACCGGTTGAGGCACCGGCTGGGGGATCGGCTGCTGCGCCGGCCTCGGCTGGGCCGCGGGCCGCTGATACACCGAGGGCGGGGTCTCCGGCCGCGAATAGACAGGCGGCTGCATCTGCACAGGCGGCGTCTGCCGGGTTGCCGGCAGACGCCGCCTGTGCAGATGCAGC
>CANQII010000198.1 GCA_947623875.1 uncultured Oscillospiraceae bacterium | reverse complement strand
CTCCTCCACGCCCAATACGCCCAGTACCAGATGTCCCGGGAGAGCATCGACATGATCCACCGGAAGTATCACGACCTGAAGCACCAGATCGCGGTGCTCCGGGCGGAGACGGACCCGGAACGGCGCTCCGCCTTTCTCAACGACATGGAGCAGGAGATCCGCACCTTCGAGGCCCAGAACAAGACCGGCAACCCGGTGCTGGACACGGTGCTCACCGGCAAGAGCCTGCTCTGCGTCCGAAGCCATATCGAGCTCACCTGCGTGGCAGACGGCTCCCTGCTCTCCTTCATGAGCGCCATGGACCTCTCCACCCTCTTCGGCAACATTCTGGACAACGCCATCGAATACGAGGAGACCCTGCCGGACCCCAAGCAGCGGCTCATCCATCTCACCGTTACCCGAAAGAGCCGGATGCTGGTGATCCGCTGCGAGAACTACTGTCCCAATCCCCCGGAGCCGGACGGCAGCGGACTCTTTCTCACCAGCAAGGGGGACACCGAGCAGCACGGGTACGGCTTGAAGTCCATCCGGTTCACTGCAGAGCAGTACGGTGGCTCCATGACCGTCTCCGTCCAGCAGCAGTGGTTCTGCCTCACGGTGCTGCTGCCCCTGCCGGAGGCACCGGCAGAAGGCACAAAGACTTAGCATTTTCTCCCTGTATAGGGCAGCACTTTGACATTTTCCAAAATACAGCATAATTAGCAGCATCCTTTTCAGGACCCCGGTGGGCATTTTGTCCAAATCGCCGGGGTCCTTTTTGTGCGGTTCGCCGATTCCACCAACAACTTGCGCTTTTTTCTTAGCATTTTGTGCATTCCACTTGCGCGATCGTTCACAATATGATAATATCTCGCCGATTTTGGGGCAGGCGGTACGGAGGGCCGCCCGGCAAAATCGTTTGGAAAAGAGCCCTCTCGGAGGGCGAAAAGGGATTTTGGAAAAGTAGGAGGAAAGCACACAAAGGAAGGTTTACTGTTTAACCTGCTGCACACCCCATTGGGCTCCATGGGTGTAAGCGATGCAGACCTGGAGAACTACATTCATCAATGCATCAACTACATCTATGTGATCCTGGCTGCTCTCGTGGTAGGCATCGTCCTCATCGTCGTGGGCATCGTGATCAAGAAGGGCCTCGTCAGCGTCAGCGGCTGCGTCGCCGCTCTGCTGGTGGTTCTGATCTGCGCCAACATGGTCTGCTTCGGGCCATTGAAGGCAAACTTGTCTGTTATGATGGCCGAGAAGCACCCCCTGCAGGAAGATACCGTCTCAAACAGCAAACAAGTGATTGAGGAGGTTGGCGAAGAGGGCATGGTCCTCGCCGCCAACAACGGTCTCTTGCCCCTGGACTCCAGCGTCACCAAACTGAACGTCTTCGGTTGGGACTCCGTCGCCCCCATCTTCGGCGGCACCGGCTCCGGTTCCTCCGACACCTCCAACAATGTGGGCATTCTGGACTCCCTGAAGAACGCAGGCTACACCCTGAATGACACCATCACCAACATCTACCGCAACTACCACGGCGGCTCCCGCGGTGGCGGCGGCGGCATCTCCATTGGCGGCACAGACTGGACCCTGCCTGAGCCCACTGTGGACGTATACACCGATACCGTGATGAACGAGGCCACCAGCTTCTCCGACGTGGCCATCATCACCCTGGGCCGGTCCGGCGGCGAGGGCGCAGACCTTCCCACCGACATGAACAAGCTCATCACAGACCCTGAGGGCTTCAACATCGCCAGCCAGATGATCGGCGTAGACGAAAGCGGAAACGTGGTCAAGGGCAATTCCAACTACGCCTATTTCGCCAGCTCCTACACCAACAACGGCAGCTACGATGACTTTGATCCGGGCGAGCACTATCTGGAGCTCTCCAACACCGAAGAGGCCATGATCGAGAAGGTCTGCTCCACCTTCGACAAGGTCATCCTGGTGGTGAACGCCAACAACGCCATGGAGCTGGGCTGGGTGGAAAACTATCCTCAGATCGGCGCCGTGATTCTGGCCCCCGGCACCGGCGCCACCGGCTTCAACGCCCTGGGCAAGATCATCAAGGGTGAGGTCAACCCCTCCGGCCACACCGTTGATACCTACGTGCGGGATCTCACCGCTACCCCCACCTTCAACAACATCGGCAACTTCACCTTCACCAACGTAGACGACCTCCGCAAGCAGCTGGTGGAAGCAGACGGCGCCTATGAGGGCAACATGTCCTTCGTGCGCTATGTGGAAGGCATCTATGTGGGCTACAAGTTCTATGAGACCGCCTACGATGAGGGCATGGAAGGCTTTGACTATGACGAAGCCGTTGTCTATCCCTTCGGCCACGGCCTGAGCTACACCACCTTCACCCAGGAGATCCAGAACTTTGACGCCTCCGGGGACAACGTAAACTTCGACGTCGTGGTTACCAACACCGGCTCCGTGGCCGGCAAGGACGCCGTTGAGGTCTATTTCACCCCGCCCTACACCAACGGCGGCATTGAGAAGGCCAGCGTGAACCTGGTGGACTTCGAGAAGACCCCCGAGATCGCAGCCGGCGCCTCCGCCACCGTCTCCTTCTCCATCCCGAAAGAGGACTTCGCCTCCTATGACTGCCTTGGCGTCAAGGTAAGCGGCGGCGGCTACATCCTCGAGGCCGGCGACTACACCGTCTCCGTCCGCTCCGATTCCCACACCGTACTGGACTCTGAGACCTTCAATGTGGCCTCCGATGTCACCGGCCGCGGCAGCGATCTCATCAATGCCACCAACATCTTCCAGGATTACACCGCCGGCAACTTCACCTATCTGTCCCGTGCCGATCACTTCGCCAACTATGCTGAGGCCACTGCCGCTCCCTCTGAGGACGCCTACATCATGGACGACGCCACAAAGGATGCGGTAACCAAGAACTCCGCTGTGGGCTATGTCTCCACAGACTACGATGATCCCGCGGACACCATGCCCACCACCGGCGCCTCCAACGGCCTCACCCTCTTCGACCTCCGGGCCACCCCGATGGACGATCCCAAGTGGGACCAGCTGCTGGATCAGCTGAGCGTGGACGATATGGGCCTGCTGGTCAACCTGGGCGGCTGGCAGACCGCCGCCATCGACTCCGTGGGCAAGGTTGCCACTCAGGACTGCGACGGCCCTGCAGGCGTGAACAACTTCCTCACCGGCAACACCGGCACCAGCTTCCCCGCTGAGGTGCTGATGGCTCAGACCTGGAGCAAGGAGATGGCCACCAAGCTCGGCGACGCCATGGGCCAGGAGTACGCCGATCTCCAGAACTTCGGCTGGTACGGTCCCGCCATGAACGGCCACCGCTCCGCCTTTGCAGGCCGTAACTTCGAGTACTACTCCGAGGACGGCGTGCTGGCCGGCAAGTTTGCCTCCAAGCAGGTAAACGCCGCCGCAGACAAGGGTGTCTACGCCTACATCAAGCACTTCTTCCTGAACGACCAGGAGACCAACCGCTGCGCCTTCCTCCTGACCTACTCCAACGAGCAGGCCATGCGTGAGATCTACGCCAAGCCCTTCGAGATCGTTGTTAAGAACTTCGACTTCGATGGCTTCAAGCCTCTGGCCGTGATGAGCGCCTTCAACTGGCAGGGCACCAAGCCCGCCTGCGGCAACGAGGACTCCCTCACCACCCTGCTCCGGAATGAATGGGGCTTCAAGGGCTTTGTTGAGACCGACTTCAACGGCTCCTACGGCTACATGATCACCGAGCACTGCACCCGTGTGGGCAACGACCTGAAGCTGGGCTTCTATGGCAACGCCACAGACCAGATCACCCATAGAGACTCCGCCAGCCAGATCCAGGCCCTGCGGAACTCCTCCAAGAACATCCTCTACACCATCGCCAACTCCGGCTACTATGCCAACGGCAACCCGGTGGGCGGCATGGATAACATGACCAAGACCTTCGTCACCATCAATGTGATCTGCGGCGTGATCCTGGTCCTCATCGAGGTGCTGGCCATCGTTCTCGCCCTGAAGAAGGGCAAGAAGGGTGCCAAGAAGGCTGCTAAGAAGTAATTGCAGCTGAATCCCATCGTATTTTCCACCCACAACCTGCCCCTCCTCCGCCGGAGGAGGGGCAGGGCCCCCATTCCAGATCCAGCGCAGTACATCTTCCTGACTGCCCTCCCCGGCAGCAGGTTTTAGGAGGTTATACAGTTGAAACATCAGGACATCATCTCCAAACTCACCCTGGAAGAGAAGTGCTACCTGCTCTCCGGTAAGGACTTCTGGCAGACCCGGAGCGTGAAGGCCAAAGGGGTCCCCAACATGACCCTCTCCGATGGCCCCCACGGCATCCGGAAACAGGAAGGTGCAGGAGACCAGCTGGGTCTGAACGGCTCTGTCCCCGCCACCTGCTTCCCCACCGCAGCCACCATCGCCAACTCCTGGGATCCCGCTCTGGGCGAGGAGATCGGCCGGTATCTGGGCGAGGAGGCCGCCTCCCAGGACGTGTGCGTTCTCCTGGGCCCCGGCATGAACATCAAGCGCTCCCCCCTCTGCGGCCGGAACTTCGAGTACTTCTGCGAGGACCCCTATCTGGCGGGCAAGATGTCTGCCGGCTACATCCGGGGCATCCAGGCCAACGGCGTGTCCGCATGCCCGAAGCACTTTGCCGCCAACAACACGGAGCTGCGCCGTATGGCATCGGACTCTGTGGTGGACGAGCGTACCCTCCGTGAGATCTATCTCACCGGCTTTGAGATCGCCGTCAAGGAGGCACACCCCAAGTCCATCATGTCCTCCTATAATATGGTGAACGGCGTGTATGCCAACGAGAACGAGCACCTCCTCCAGGAGATCCTCCGGGATCAGTGGGGCTTCGATGGCTTTGTGGTCTCAGACTGGGGCGCCTCCAACGACCACGTTGCCGGCGTGGCAGCCGGCTCCCACCTGGAGATGCCCTCCACCGGCGGCGATTCCGATGAAGAGCTCATCAAGGCCGTCCAGGCCGGCAAGATCTCCGAGGCCATGGTAGACAAGAGAGTGGACGAGATCCTGGACGTGATTCTCTCCACCCGCAAGGCCGTAGACCCGCTGAAGGGCAAGCCCTTTGACGTGGAGGCCCACCACAAGATGGCCATGAAGGCCTCCGAGCAGTCTATCGTCCTTCTGAAGAATGAGGGCGGCATCCTGCCTCTGTCCAAGGGTGCCAAGGTGGCCGTCATCGGCGAGTTCGCCCAGAAGGCCCGCTATCAGGGCGCCGGCTCCTCCGTGGTGAACTGCACCAAGTTGGACAACGCCATGGACGTCATCGGCAACTTCCCGCTGAACGTGGTGGGCTTTGAGGCCGGCTATCCCCGCACCGGCGCCGGCGATCCCGCCATGCAGCAGAAGGCCGTGGAGCTGGCCCAGAAGGCAGACTATGTGCTGCTGTACATCGGTCTCGATGAGATCAGCGAATCCGAAGGTCTGGACCGGGCCCACATGAAGCTGCCCCAGAGCCAGGTGGATCTCTTGAACGCCGTGGCCAAGGTGAACAAGAACGTCATCGCCGTGATGGCAGCCGGCTCCTCTGTGGAGATGCCCTGGCTGGATAAGTGCAAGGCCATGGTCCACGGATATCTCTGCGGCCAGGCCGGCGCCAGCGCCGTGCTGAAGGTGATTCTGGGCGAGGTGAACCCCTCCGGCAAGCTCTCTGAGAGCTATCCCATCAAGTATGAGGACACCCCCTCTGCTCCGTACTTCCCCGCCAAAGAGCGCACCGTGGAGTACCGCGAGGGCCTCTATGTGGGCTATCGCTATTTCGAGACCGCCAAGGTGCCCGTGCTCTTCCCCTTCGGCTACGGCCTCAGCTACACCACCTTCGCATACAGCGACCTGAAGGTCTCTGAGAAGGAGGTCTCCTTCACCTTGAAGAACACCGGCAAGGTGGACGGCGCCGAGGTGGCACAGCTCTATGTGTCCGCCAAGCATCCCACCATCCCCCG
>CANQII010000197.1 GCA_947623875.1 uncultured Oscillospiraceae bacterium | reverse complement strand
GACGGGGCGATGGCCTCCCGAACGGTCTCCAGCACGGAATGGGTGCAGACCTCCGGGACCACGGTGCTGATGCCAAGAACCTGGTCCTGGGCTTTCGTCTCAACAGGCAGGAAGGTTACGCTCAGCACATCGCTCTGGGTTACCAACGTAGCGGGAAGCGTGAAGGTGTTGAGACCGGATACCGGGAGTGCCTTGCCGCCGAAGGACACGGTGTCCACGGTATAGCCGGGCTTGGGCTGCAGGGTGAAGGTAAGATCCTGGCCGGTGAAGGGGATGTTGCCGTTGGTGCCCACCGCCTCTCTGCCCTCATAGAGCACGGTGCCGTTGGAATCGGATACCACGATCACGGTCCGATTACTGGTATTGCTGGAGAGGTGGAGCCGGCTGGCCTCAGCGATGTCCACGGCCACGATCTCAAAGGGGGAGAAGGAGTCGCAGAGGATCACGATGCCGTACGGGTTGGGGATCATCTGGATCTCCTGGACGTCTACGATGTCCTGACCGTACACATGGCCCTCTCTCTGCTCGTTGCCACAGGGATGGCTGGCGTCGCAGCGGGTGAAGTGGTATGCCTTCAGTACCACATCCTTGCCCAGGCTCTCGTAGGTGACGCCGTGGGGATAGCCCACCTGTACCCGGAGAGACTGGCCGGGCTGCAGGTTCACCATGGGGCAGATCCGGTTGAAGTTGATCTCATACACGGAGGAACTGGTGATGCTGCTCTCCGGGATGCCCATGTCCTCCGCCAGGGCGTTGGACACCTTCTCGTACTCTGTCCGGCTGCCGCTGCCCTTGCTGTTGTCCTCCACCACCAGCATGAGCCGGCCGTCCAGGCTGTCTACCTTCATCTGCTTTTGGAGCTCATCCAGGTTGGACACGTCCTGGATGCCGTTCACGGAGATGTCCGCCAGGTCCAGGTTGTCCGGGGCGTCCAACAGGGTGGGCTTGCCCCAGAGGTTCCAGTCTATGCCTTGGCTCCGGTAGCAGGCCGGGCACAGGCCCGGAATCTGGCACACCACGCCGAAGGAGTTGGCGTACTTCCCGGACCGGGAGCCCACCAATCCCTCCAGGGTGAAGCGGTACTCCGTGATGTCGTCCAGCCACATGTCGCTGGCCTTGAATCGGAAGGAAACGCCGTTCACCCGGCAACCCTCATTGACATCGCAACCGAAACCGGGGTGGCTCAGGTGATAGTCCCGGTTGGGGCAGGTGTCCCAGGTGTATACGTACTTCCACTGCAGGTTGGCGTAGCCGTATGCGTCCACGTAGCCGTCCCGGTCTGCATCGAAGGGAAGCTCTCCGGCGATCACGGCCTCCATGTCCAGGCCCGTGTGCAGGTCCTGCTGGATGGTGTTGTACCGCACCCGCACCTGCTGGCGGGCGGCAGACAGTGCGTTGTCTGTCTGGGCTGTGGCGGCGGCCATGGGATAGGCGAGAGCGCTTGCTCCGGCCACGGTGCTGCCGGTGGGGTGATAGAGCTCATCGTCGAAGGTGACGTCGAACTGGTACTCCACGCCGGCAGTGGCCTGGTGGTTGGGGGCTGGAGTCTGGGTGAGCACATAGGGCGGGGCCTCATAGCTGGCGTTGGTGTTATAGAGCATGCCGGACTGGGCGATGATGTCCGCCTCTGAGCCCTGGAAGTAGCCCGCCTGCCAGTGCTGGGAGAGATAGCTGGTGCTGGGGTCCGAGGACCATCTGTCGTAGCCCTCGGGCTTGCATGTGGTGACAGCCACCTCCACGTACTCGCAGGTGCCGGTGTACACCTGGAGGCCATCGGGTCTGTCGTAGAAATAGGGGTTCTTGGAGCTGAGAAGCAAGGTGGCGGCCGCATAATACCACTCGTCCATCACATGGGAGGTGCCGTCCGGGTGGTAGTCGTACATCTTGAGGAGGAAGTAGAAGCCCTTGGAGGCAGCCTCGGCGGCGTTCATGCCCTGGAAGGACACGGTGAAGGCGCCGGCGGGCAGCCCGTCCTCCATAGAGGCGGAGCCGGCGGAGTACTTTACGGTGAGACCGTTATTCTTGGATACGGTATCTCCGTTGTAGCTGGAGGCCTCAATGGTGGGGTAGTGGAACTCAAAGTTGCCGCTGGACACGAAGCCGGAGGGCCGCCAGTCCATGCCCACCACGTCCTGGCCCACCATCAGGTAGGTGCCGTTCTCCTTGCCGTCCTCGCCGTTGGACACGTTCACATCCACCAGCTCCCTACGGCCGAACCAGTCTGCGGTGAGGGGGTCGTCCCAGGTGGCGTCCACCACATACCAGCGCTGGGTGCCGTCTGTGTCGTCGATGCGCACCGCATTCCACATGTGGTCCTCCGGGGTGCTGGAGGCCTGGATGCCATGGACCAGGATGCAGGG
Source organism: uncultured Oscillospiraceae bacterium (assembly GCA_947623875.1). Taxonomy (GTDB): domain Bacteria; phylum Bacillota; class Clostridia; order Oscillospirales; family Oscillospiraceae; genus Enterenecus. Next base: position 3,600 of record CANQII010000197.1, on the reverse strand, counting down.
GACCCCCAGTTCCGTGAGGCAGACCTGCATGGCCCGGGCGTATGCCTCGCACACGCCCTCGTGGGTAACCAAGGCGTAGAGGGTGCGGATGAACTTCTCGTTGCCAGGCTGGCACTCGTTCTCAAACCGGTAGCTGATGGTTCTCGTCACCTGATCGTGGACAGAGCGCACCAGAGACGCCGCCCGGTCTGCAGCGCTGTATGTGCCGGCGGGGTCTGCCGCCAGCAGGTCTGCTCTGGCCTGGCTTACGATCTTCTGGATGGCGGCTTTCACTTGGGCGTCCATCTGGGCTACGGAGAGATCAGTCCGCAGCGGTGTCTTGCCGGCGAGGAGATAGTTGTTGGCCCGGCCGGTGCCCAGAAGGACCTGATGCTGGCCGCGGGCGTCTGCGGTAACCCGGAAGGAGAGGTACGAGGAGTCCAGGTACCAGAGCTCGCTGTGGTCCAGGTCCAGGGCGTCCTTCGCGGCGGTGAAGTCGTTGAAGAGGTCCTTGTTGCCCTTCAGGTACTGTTGGATATCCGTGGGGGTGGCGATGCCATTTGCCGCCAGATCTATGGACTTGGTGCCGGAGGTGTCTGTGAGGTCCGGCAGTTCCCGAAGGAGCAGGGTGTAGATCTGGCGGGCGCGGTCGTTCAGCTGCCAGTAGAAGTAGTCTGAGGGGATAGACTGGTAGCCGGTGCTCTGAGGAGACGCGGCTGCCAGGACAGACAACGGCAGCAGGGTGATGGAGAGGAGCAGAGAGAGCAGTAGGGCGAGAAGACGTCGTTTCATGTTGTGGGCACAGTGATCAGCGCTGTGCCGTTCCCTCCTTTGCACATGGGTTCGGACGGTATAGACGGGAATGGACTCCCTAGGATTGAATGCAGCCACTTTATACCAAAGAGGCAGGAAAGTCAACCGGGTTGCGGGAATCGACGAATTTCCAGATACGGGGGACAGCACTTTGGGGTATCTACGTGCAGGAAAGAGACGCCCGGCCGGCAGCTTGGCTGCCGGCCGGGCGGGGCCTTTGGGGCAATTGTTCTATGTGCGATGCTTGGCAGCGGCCTTCTGGGGGATGAGAGACAGGGCGGTGAGACCGATGCCCAGCAGGATCAGCAAGACCGCTGGATAGAGTGCCCCATCCGCCGCCTGGAGGTACAAGGTGAGGGGATTGTACTGGGAGATGGTCCCCAGAATGGGAGACAGGGAGCCGGGGTCCAGCAGAATCGGGGAGGTGATGAGGGCCAACACCGGCATGGCGGGGGCCAGTACCGGGAACACCGCATGAACACCGGTCCAGCGGGCACAGAGGAGACTGAGACCCAGGAGAAAGACCAGCCAGGCCATGGTGGCGGGAATGGTGCCGTCTGCCGGGAGAAGAAAGGCGGTGATCGTGGTGGCGATGGCGATGGGGAGGGTTGCCGCCAGTGCCCGGGGGAGCAGCAGCCAGCCGGCGCCCCGGAGAGGGGCCAGCCGGCGGGCCGCTGCGGTACGGCCCCAGCGGCCCAGGTCCTCGGAGAGGAAGAGGGCCCAGAGGAGCAATAATACTGCGATAATCCCTCTCAAGAGGCGCTGCAGGGTGTTGCTGGTGAGCGAGGAGCTGTCCAGGGGCTTGCCGTCTATAGTCTCCATCTTCACAGCCGTCCGCTCCTCTTCCGGCAGTGTCTCGTGGATCCTGCCCTCCATACTGGGCAGGGTCTCCTCGGTGGCGATGCCGCTGTCCAGAAGGTACTGCTGGGCGATGGTGGGGCCGATGTACTCCAGAAGGCAGGCGGAGGCTGTCTCCTGGACCAGGGGGTATGCGGTGGAACCGTCCGAGATCACGAGGCGGATGAGGCCTTTCGTGTTGAGCTCATTGGCCTTTGTCTCGAAGTCCTCGGAGAGGATGAGGCCGCAGTCCCAGACCCCGGCGGCCACCATGCCGTTCAAGGTATCCGGATCTGCCTGGACGAAGGACACGGTGCTGCCGCTGCGCTTTTCGAGAAGCTGCCAGTACGTCTCTCCATTGGCGCTCTCCGGGATGTACACCCCTACCGTAACCGCGCCGCCAGCGGCAGAGGGCTGCAGCTGCCACACCAGAAGACCGGTGAGCAACGGGAGCAGCAGGGCGAAGATCCAGGTGCGGAGGCTCTTTCGCTGCTCTTTGAAGGCGGCCCAGAAGGAGACAAACAGGAAGTTCATTCCGCCACCTCCCGCTCCGAGACCCTATGGGTGTAGAGAAGCTGGCAAAGGACAAACAGCAGGACGATAGCCGCGCCGGCGGCGATGAGAATCTGGTTCTCCATGGGATATCCGGCGCAGCCTGCAGATAGGGTGCGGAGCCAGGAGATGGGGCTCAGCCAGCTGATGTCCCGGATGGCTTTCGGCAGCAGGGCCGGCGGGAGGATGCCGCCGGCGAGGCCCAGAAACACCAGGGCCAGTACAAAGGCCGTGCCGCCGCTGCCCGCGGCGCCCCGGCAGAGGAGACAGCAGAGGGCCGCAAAGAGGGCGCAGAGAATGGCCATGGGGATGGCGTAGAGAAGCGCTTTCGGACTGCGGGTGATGGCCCCCAGACCGGCCGCCAAAATGAGATACAGGATGAAACTGGAGGCTGTGAGGTCCGAGAAGCAGCAGAGGCCGCTCTTCCAGCCCACCGCCCGGAGCCGGCGTCTCGCCTGCAGCCGGGGCGGGGTATAGAGATCAAAGAAGAGCGGAGCGGCGGCGAGGCCCAGATAACCCAGGATGCTGAGACTGTAATGGAGGGAGACGGGGAGAACGCCGGAGGCGGAGACCTTTACCTCTTGGAAGGTGCCGTCCCGATTGAGCACCCACTGGATGCACTTCATGTTGATGTCCAGCAGTACCGTGTCCCAGCTGAGATCGGTGAATTGCGTCTCTCGATAGAGATCCAATACTGCGTACACGGCGGCCTGGGCGGCGGAGAGGAGATCGGTGGCGCTCTGTCCCACCCAGTATGTGAGAAGGGACTCCAACGGCTTGTCCTGGGGGACTGTGAGGTGTACCGCCGGGTTGGTGCCGTCCATCACCCCCTGGAGGAAGTTCTCCGGCAGGGTGAGAATGGCGGAGACAGAGCCGTCCCGCAGGGCCTGCCTGGCCTGGTCCTCGCTCATCACCTCAAAGGTACAGTACCGGGACACGTCCTCCATCCCGCCTACAAACTGCACCAGCAGCGCCGGGGTGTTGTCCCCCTCCGGCGCTGTGAGGGCCAGGTGGATGCCGGAGAAGGACACCCCGCCCTGGAGCAGGGCGGCAGCTGCCGGCCCTGCCCCGAGAGGCAGGGCCGCACAGAGGAGCAGCAGCAGGACCGTGCGGGGGCCCCGCCGAAAGAGAGCTTTTAACCCCTGGGCCGTCAGGGAAAGCCAGAGACGTATCGTCTTCACGGCGGCGGTCTCAGTAGCCCAGCAGGCCCAGCTGCCCGACCAGGTTGTTCAGAGCGGGATTTGTGTACAGGAGCCGCAGGACGAACTCCGCCAGATTGCCGATGGCCTTGGACGCCACATCCTGAAGCTCCTTCTCAGAGAGCTCGTTCAGCATCACCGGGGTGCCCAGGCTGATCCGGGCCTCATAGGGCTGCAGGGCGAAGTCCAGAGACACCGCGATGCGGAGATCTCCGCTGGT
>CANQII010000196.1 GCA_947623875.1 uncultured Oscillospiraceae bacterium | reverse complement strand
TTGCCGTGGAAAATTTCCGTGGCGGACATGGTGCAGATTTTTTGCACACGCATTATCAGCGAGCGGCAGGAGAGCGCCCTCTTCGACCGCGCCCTTCTGGACGCCATCTTGAAGCGGGGCGACATGGCGGAACACCAGGAGATCCTGGGTCCCCGCTGGGGTCCGGACTGCCGTATGACCGTCATCGTGTTTCAGATCGTGGAAAACGAGGAGAGCGCACACAGTCTGGAGGAGCAGGGCTACGCCTTCATCAACCGGCTCCGGCGGTTCAAGACCATCAACAACCTCACCCCCGCCCGCTTCGGCGTGCTCACCTATGAGGACACCCGCATGGTGGTCACCAACCAGGTGGACCGGAAGTGGATCCCGGATATCCTGCAGATCATCATGGACGTATACGCAGACGCATACAGGACCAAGTCCCTGTATATCGGCGTGGGGATTGAGGTGAAGGGCATCGGCGATCTCAGCCGCAGCTGTCTCCGTGCCCAGACCGCCATGCGCATGGCCATCTACCGCCGGGTCCCCTATGTTCGCTTTGAAGACATGGGCATCTACCAGATTCTCTTCTCCGTGAAGGACACCGAGGTGCTCCACGCCTATGCAGACAGCCTGCTGGGCCCCATCGAGGATGAGAAGGAGCAGAAGCAGGGCTATCTGGAACTGCTCCAGTGCTATATCGATCACGACAGGTCCCTGGAGCAGACCGCAGCTGCCCTCTATCTCCACCGCAACACCGTGAACTACCGCCTCCAGAAGCTCCGGGAGTTGCTGGGCTCCCCCCTGAAGACGGTGGAGGACCTGTTCCCCTATCAGCTGGCGCTGGCCATCCGAGACATGGAGCGCAAGAGCATCTCCAGATAAAAACAACGCGAGGGTCTCTCCCCATCGGGAGAGACCCTCGCTGTATCTTTGTGTGGATTGGTTCCCGAGACGGTTCTCAGTGCTGGAGAATCTGGCGGACCCAGCTCATGAAGCCGTTGCCGGAGGCAGAGGGGAGACGGTCCCGCATCTCGCTGCTGATGATGTCGTCTTCCTCGTGTCTGCTGGCGGGGCGGAAAGAGCCGCTGCCGAAGGGGAAGGAGTCAAAACCGTTGTTGGAATAGTTGCTGTACATGTGAGAAACCTCCTGTTCGAGTGACTTGGTTCCAGCGGCGCGGATCAGCGCTGGAAGAAATGGCGGACCCAGGACAGAAGCCCGGAAGCGGAGGAGAGACGATCCCACTTCGTACGGCCAATGGAATCCTCCAGCCCGTTGGTGGTCCAGGAAGAGCCGGTGCCGAGAAGGAAGGGATCCAGCTCGGTGTTGTAGCAGTCGATCAAACTGTTGTTGGAATGATTCAGATACATGTGAGAGACCTCCTATATGAGATGGGGTTCGCTGTACGGACCCGTGTTTCAGATTTCGTGCTTATTATAGCGCAGCCGGTTCCCAAGGAAAGGGACTTCGCGCCCAATCTTTTCTCCGGTTTTTGTGCTCTGCGCACAAAAGGCCATGTTTTCGCGGACACAAGACCGCCTCATGCGGACAGTGGTTTCCGTCTTCTTCCATAAATGTTGTATGATACGCACAATAAAAGAGACACCGTAGGATCGTCCCACGGTGTCTCTCATCGTCTCTCGGTATTTCCGTCTCAGTCCTGGTCCCGTTTGCCCTGCAGCCGGGCCAGAGCCTCTTCCGCCTGCTCATAGCCGCCGTCTGCGGCCCTGCGGTAGTACTCCATGGCCAGGGCGGGGTTGGCACTCTGTCCGCCAATGCCCTTCTCGGCAAAGGTGCCCATCTTGTAGAGGGCCAGGGGGAACCCCTTCTCCGCCGCCTTCCGATACCAGCCTACGGCCCTGCGGAGATTCTTCCGCACGCCCTTGCCTTTTTCAATCAAGACGGCCACCCCGTACATCCCCAGCAGATTGTCCCCCTCAGCGGCCCGCAGGTAGAGGTGATACCCCTTTTCGAAGTCCCGCTCGACGCCCTCGCCGGTGCAGTACATCTCCGCCAGGGCACACATGGCCAGGGTCTGATCCCGGTCTGCCGCATCCCGATACAGTTTTGCCGCAGTTGCCAGGTCCTGTTTTACCCCCGCGCCTTTCTCGTAGCAGCGGCCCAGGTAATATGCGGCGTCCGGATGGTCCTTTCTGGCCTTCTCATAGAGCTCTGCGGCCTTTGCCGGATCCGGGTCTGTACCCATCCCCTTCTCCAGGCAGCGGGCCAGGGCGTAGCAGGCCTGGGTGTCGTCCTGATCTGCGGCAATTTTGTAGTAGTGCACCGCCTTGGTGAGATCCTGGGGGACGCTCTTCCCCGCCTGATAGATCCGCCCCAGGAGGTAACAGGCCTGGCTGTGCTCCTGCTCTGCCGCCAGTTCAAGCCAGTGTACCGCCTCTTTCGGGTCCTCCCGAACCATGCTGCCTTGCTGATAGCAGCAGCCCAGAATGTACTGGGCCGGGGCAAATCCCCGCTCCGCCGTGATGCGGTAGTACGCCATCGCCTTTTCATCGTCCGGTTCCACGCCATAGCCCTGCTCATAGCAGAGGCCCAGGTAGCACATGCCGTACAGGTCTTCCATGTCTGCCGCCTTCTGGAAGAGCTGCACCGCCTTCTCCGGATCCCTCCGGCAGCCATGTCCGGTGCTGCAGCAGAGGCCGAGATTTACAATGGACCGGGTGTCCTTGTGGGCCGCGCCTTTGCGATACCAGTACAGGGCCTTTTTCAAATCCTCCTCTGTGCCGATCCCCTGCTCATAGCACCAGCCCAGATCGGACATGGCCGGGGGATAGCCCTGTTTGGCGGCCCGTTTCCGGAGTGCAAAGGCCTTCACCGGGTTCTTCCGCACCCCGGCGCCGCTCTCCAGGAGCCGGGCCAGGGAGCACATGCAGCGGGCATCGCCCTTCTCCGTCCCCACCCGCAGCCAGTACGCCGCCTCTTCCATAGAGGCGTTGGGGATCGCATGGTCCTGATAGAGAATGCCCAGGCGGTAGATGGCAGAGAGATAGCCTTGATTGCCGCTGGCCGTATACAGTTCCAACGCCTTGGCCATCTCCGGCGAGTCCGGAGACTGGCTCTTCCGCTCCAGGATGGTGGCATAGCAGAACTGCCCGCGGGCATCCCCTACAGCCGCCGCCCGCTGATACCACTCTCCGGCGGTGTCCAAGTTCTGGGGGACCCCTTTGCCGATCTCATAGCACCAGCCTATGTTGCAAAGCCCCCGTGGAAACCCCTGTGCCGCCGCCATATGGTAGTACGCCATGGCCTTGTCCATGTCCGCTTCCGTGCCGATGCCCTCTTCATAGCAGAGGCCTACGGCACACTGTCCCGAGGGATCTCCGTTGTCTGCAGCGGTCTCATACCACTGCAGCGCCCGTTCCGGGTTCTGCTCCACGCCCACGCCGTGCTCGTAACACCAGCCCAGATTGTACATGGCGTCCAAGTTGCCCAGCACCGCGGCCTGGCGGTACAGGTTGGCCGCCTGTGTTTTATCTACCTCCACGCCGGTGCCCCACATGTAGCAGTTGGCCAAGAGATAGATGGCGTTGATGTCCTCCAGTTCCGCCGCCTCTCGGTAGCACGCCACGGCTTTGGCGAGGTCTTTCTCCATAAAGTGGCCCTGCTCATAGCAGACGCCCATGGCGACAAGGGCCGGCGGGAACTTCTCCTCCGCCGCGATCTTGTACATCTCCACGCCCTTCAACCGATCAGACGGCGAAGCGCCGTCCCGGTCCAGGTAGCGGCCGGCGCAGAACGTCCCTCTGGCGTCCCCCAGCATCGCCGCCTTGTTGTACCAGTTGTACGCCTCTTTTTCATCCTGGGGTACCCCATAGCCGGTCTCATAGCACCAGCCCAGGTTGCACATGCCTACGGTGCTGTCCCGCTCGGCGGCTGCCCGATAGAGGATGGCGGCTTTCTCCCAGCTCTGCTCCACACCCCTGCCGTACTCGTAGCACCAGCCGAGGCACTCCAGCGCCCGGGGCAGCTCCTGGTCTGCGGCCCGGGTGAACCACTTGGCCGCCTCATCATCGTCCTGGGGCACGCCGATGCCGTAGGAATAGCACCAGCCCAGGTTGAACTCGCCGTAGCAGTCTCCTCGGTCTGCGGCGGCATGGTACAGGATCAGGGCCCGCTCCAGATTTTTCTCTACGCCCAGGCCGTTCTCATAGCAGGAACCCAGATAGGCCAGTGCCCGGGGAAACTCCTGCTCTGCCGCTGCGGAGTACCAGTAGATCATGTCTTTTACGCTCTGGGGTACCCCGTTGCCGGTCTCGTAGCACCAGCCCAGATAGCACATGGCATCCGGCACATTCTGTTCTATGGCCTGTCTGAAGTAGGACACCGCGGTCTCCCAGTTTTTCTCCACGCAGAAGCCGTTGGCGTAGCACTCCCCCATCATGTAGAAGCCGGGGCCGAAGTTGTCCTCCACCGCCCGGCAGACCAGTTTGTATCCCCGCTCGTAGTCCTTTGGGAAGGTATCCGAATGGAAGAGGAGGTAGGACAGGTTGCACCAGGCCACCGGATCATCCAGTTCCTCCACCTGCCGGAAGCACCTCTCCGCCTGATCGAGATCCCGGTCCACCCCGCGTCCCTCGATAAAGCATACGCCCATGCTGTAGAATGCCATCGGGGTATTCTGTTCCATGGACTCCTCCAGATAGTACACTCCCAGTTTGTCTTTGTGGTCGTCAAAGGCCCGTTCCGCCATGCCGAGCCATCCTTCTCCGCTGATATTGTACTCATCAATGGGCATCATATTACCCCCACAATTGGGGCATCGATCCAGATTGGGATCGTCTGAGACGTACCCGCAATCCGGGTTGTCGCAGCAGCTGTACTCCATAGGGTGAACACACTCCCTTCCAGCCAATCGGCTTTTTCTTCTCTCCTATTGTACCACAGTTTGTGGAAATTGCAACCCAACCCCCAGGGTTTTCTCCCAGTTCTTCGCATTCAAAGGCAATCCCATTTTCAGACATATTGTTTGAAGTTTTCAAGTTGCTGGCAAATCTCTTTGTCTGATTCTTACAATTCTTCTGCCAATCCCTCAATCTTTTCCTTTCTGTGGTTGCTTTTTCCACAGAATTCCGGTAAAATCCCACAAATTCCATCAGCGTTTGCTCTGTCCGATGCTCGTAAGAACCGTTCTTCCGCCGCACAGGAATAGATGCGGCGGGCGGCTGCCCCCCGAAGGGGTCAGCCGCCCGCCTGCTATGAAGAAGGTTTCCCGGAAAGGATGTGGATTATTCCTCTTCCTTGCGCTTGAGTACCGCGATACCGGAGGCAGAGAACAGAGCCGCTGCCACCCAGAGGATCATGGACACATCGCCGGTCTGCGGCGGGGTATCCAGCGGAGCCTCGGGCTCGGTGGCCGGAGGCGTCTCAGGCTCAGTGGCCGGAGGCGTCTCGGGCTCGGTGGCCGGAGGTGTCTCAGGTGCCAGGGCACCAGCGCCGGTGTAAGCGCCCTGAATCAGGTGCGCCGCGCTGTCCACTGCCAGCTTGCCGCCATTGGCCTCGCCTTCCGCAGTGAGCAGTTCGATCATGCTCTCGTTGTCGGCCAGGGTGTTGCTGTACAGTTTGGCAGTGTCATTCCAGGCCTTGAACGGGGTGTCGCTGGTGGCGACATACTCGTTGGTGGCCACCTTGATGGTCTTGGTCTCGTAGCCGTCTGCCCATGTGCCGTTCTGATAGACCAGCGTGCCGTCCAGGAGGGTGATGGCGGTGACAACGCCGTCATTGCCGTAGTAGGCATTGATGCCGCTCATTCTGAGGCCCATGCCGGAGCCGCTGCCTACCGCGAAGTTCAGGATGCTGAGCAGTTCGGGATAGGTGACCTCATACGCATAGATCAGGTTGCCGAAGGGAGCGATGGTGTACACGTCGCCCACGGTGATGTTCCGTGTGGTGGCGCCTTCTGCCATCACGAGGGTGGTGCGGATACCGCCGTTGTTGGTAAGACCCACATCGGCGCCCACAGCCTTGGCCATGAG
>CANQII010000195.1 GCA_947623875.1 uncultured Oscillospiraceae bacterium | reverse complement strand
CAAAGGGGCGTGAATAGAACAACCCAGGAGAGCATTTCTATGTCAAGAAAAGTAAGCCTGGAGAATACGCGCAATATTGGCATCATGGCCCACATCGATGCCGGTAAGACCACTACCACGGAGCGTATTCTCTACTACACCGGCGTGAACTACAAGATCGGTGAGACCCACGACGGCACTGCCACCATGGACTGGATGGTCCAGGAGCAGGAGCGGGGCATCACCATCACGTCGGCAGCCACCACCTGTTACTGGAAGGGCACTGCCAACCAGTTCCCCCAGACCCGCATCAACATCATCGACACCCCGGGACATGTGGACTTCACCGTAGAGGTGGAGCGTTCCCTCCGTGTTCTGGACGGTTCCGTGACCGTGATGTGCGCCAAGGGTGGTGTGGAGCCCCAGTCCGAGACGGTCTGGCGGCAGGCGGACCACTACAAGGTTCCGCGTATGATCTACGTCAATAAGATGGACATCATGGGCGCCGATTTCTACAACGTGCTGCACATGATCCACGACCGGCTGAAGGCTAACGCCGTGCCGGTGCAGCTTCCCATCGGGAAAGAGGATACCTTCCGGGGCATCATCGATCTCGTGGAAATGGACTCCGACATCTACTACGATGAGATGGGCAAGGACATGCGTGTCGAACCCATCCCCGAGGACATGATGGCGCTGGCCCAGGAGTACCGCACCAAGCTCATCGACGCTTGCGCAGACCTGGATGACGAGATCATGGAGCTGGCTCTGGAGGAACAGCCCATTCCCGCAGACCTGATCCGCAGAGCCATCCGGAAGGGCACCATTGAGAACAAGGTCGTCCCGGTGACCTGCGGTACTTCCTACCGCAACAAGGGCGTGCAGAAGCTGCTGGACGCCATCGTGGACTACATGCCGTCTCCCGTGGATATCCCCGCCATCAAGGGCACCAACCCCCAGAACGACGAGGAAGACGAGCGTCCGGCCTCCGATGAAGCCCCGTTCTCCGCCCTGGCGTTCAAGATCGCCACAGACCCGTTCGTGGGCCGTCTGGCCTACGTCCGCGTCTACTCCGGCACCCTGAACACCGGCACCACGGTGCTCAACTCCACCAAGAAGCAGAGAGAGCGTGTAGGACGCATTCTGCAGATGCACGCCAACCACCGGGAGGATCTGGAGACCGTGTACTCCGGCGACATCGCCGCTGTCATCGGCCTGAAGAACACCACCACCGGCGACACCCTCTGCGACGACAAACACCCCATCATCTTGGAGTCCATGGAATTCCCGGAGCCCGTGATCCGGGTGGCCATCGAGCCCAAGACGAAAGCTGGCCAGGAGAAGATGGGCATCGCCCTGATGAAGCTGGCCGAAGAAGACCCCACCTTCAAGACTTACACCGATGAGGAGACCGGCCAGACGATCATCGCCGGCATGGGCGAACTCCACCTGGAGATCATCGTGGACCGTCTGCTCCGTGAGTACAAGGTGGAGGCCAACGTAGGCGCCCCGCAGGTTGCCTACAAAGAGACGATCCGCAAGTCCGTGGAACAGGACACCCGCTACGTGCGGCAGACCGGCGGCAAAGGCCAGTACGGCCATGTGCGCATCGTGGTGGAGCCCAACGAGTCCGGCAAGGGCTACGAGTTTATCAACGAGATCACCGGCGGCGTCATCCCCAAGGAGTATATCCCCTCGGTGGACGCCGGTATTCAGGGCGCCCTGCAGGCCGGCGTGCTGGCAGGCTACCCGGTGGTGGACGTCAAGGTCCATCTGACCTTTGGCTCCTACCACGAGGTGGACTCCTCAGAGCTGGCCTACAAGATCGCCGGATCCATGGCCTTCAAGGATGCCTGCCGCAAGGCCGATCCGTGCCTGCTGGAACCCATCATGAAGGTGTCCGTCACCGTACCGGACGACTATCTGGGCACTGTCATCGGCGACCTCACCAGCCGCCGCGGCCAGATCCAGGGACAGGAGATGCGTCCCGGCGCCACCCAGGTGGACGCCCTGGTGCCCCTGTCCGAGATGTTCGGCTACGCAACGGACCTCCGCTCCCGCACCCAGGGACGCGGCGTCTACACCATGGAACCCCACAGTTATGTGGAGATTCCCAAGAATATCGCAGAAAAAATCGTGGCGCAGCGGGGCCGCAGCGGCATGGACTGAGAAGAAATCCGAGGAATCTCGGGGGAATCTCAGAAAAAGTAGTTGCAAAACCGCCCATGATGCGATAGAATAGGCCCACATTGGGTCACCAATTCATATTCATGACTCATAAGGAGGAAAACCCAAAATGGCTAAGCAGAAGTTTGAGCGCACCAAGCCCCACGTGAACATCGGCACCATCGGCCACATCGACCACGGCAAGACCACCCTCACGGCCGCGATCACCAAGTATCTGGCTATGAAGGGCCAGGCACAGTACACCGACTATGCCTCCATCGATAAGGCTCCCGAGGAGCGCGAGCGCGGCATCACCATCAACACCGCTCACGTTGAGTACGAGACCGACGCCCGGCACTATGCCCACGTCGACTGCCCGGGACACGCCGACTATATCAAGAACATGATCACTGGCGCTGCCCAGATGGACGGCGCTATCCTGGTCATCGCCGCCTCCGATGGCCCCATGGCTCAGACCAAGGAGCACCTGCTGCTGGCCCGCCAGGTGAACGTGCCCTCCGTGCTGGTCTTCCTGAACAAGTGCGATCAGGTCGACGACGAAGAGCTCCTCGAGCTGGTTGAGATGGAAGTCCGCGAGACTCTGGACTTCTATGGCTTCCCCGGCGACGACACCCCGATCATCCGTGGCTCCGCTCTGAACGCTCTGGTTTCCGACTCCAAGGATCCCAACGCCCCCGAGTATGCCTGCATCAAGGAACTCATGGACGCTGTTGACACCTGGATTCCCACCCCGCCCCGCGACGACAGCCTGCCCTTCCTGATGCCCGTTGAGGACGTCTTCACCATCACCGGCCGCGGCACCGTGGCTACCGGTCGTGTGGAGCGCGGCGTGCTGAAGGCTGGCGAGACCGTCGAGATCGTTGGTCTGACCGAAGAGAAGCGCACCACCGTCGTCACCTCCATGGAGATGTTCCGCAAGACCCTGGACTTCATCGAGGCCGGCGACAACGCTGGCTGCCTGCTCCGCGGCGTCAACAAGACCGACATCGAGCGCGGCCAGGTTCTGGCTAAGCCCAACTCCATCCACCCCCACACCAAGTTCGTGGGCCAGGTGTACGTCCTGTCCAAGGATGAGGGCGGCCGCCACACCCCGTTCTTCAACAACTATCGCCCCCAGTTCTATTTCCGCACCACCGACGTTACCGGCGTCATCACCCTGCCTGAGGGCACCGAGATGTGCATGCCCGGCGACAACGTCGACATGAACGTGGAGCTGATCACCCCCATCGCTATCGAGAAGGGCCTCCGCTTCGCTATCCGTGAGGGCGGCCGCACTGTGGGTTCCGGCGTTGTCATCGACGTCGCCAACGACTAATCCACCAGCGTAAATCCAGCCGGAGTTCCCGGTTGCAATAGAGAAGGCGGATCCTGCGGCGCAGGATCCGCCTTTTCAAACGCCAAAAACCTGAAATAATCCTGAATAATTTGCAACGTGTTCATGATTTCACGGTGTACAGTGGGTATAATGGCAGTGTTCTTTGGAGGTGAGCCTCTTTGAAAAGGCTTCTTTACATCTACAATCCGCAGGCAGGACGGCAGAAAGCCCGTCTCACTCTGGCAGAGGTGACGGAGATCTTCAGCCGCCTGGGCTTTGTTGTTACCATCCATCCCACCAAAGCGGCGGGAGATGCCACAGAGACCGTGTCCAAGTTGGGCCCTGGTTATGACCGCATCGTGTGCTGCGGCGGGGACGGCACCCTGAATGAAGTGGTGTCCGGTCTCCTGCGGCTCCCTGTGGTGCTGCGGCCGCCTCTGGGTTACATCCCCACCGGTACCACCAACGACTTCTCCCGCACTCTGGCGCTGCCCAAGACCGTGGCAGAGCAGGCGGAGTTGGCAGCTGCCGGGGAGGCAAAGCCCATCGATGTGGGACAAGCTGCCGGCAGATCCTTTAACTATGTGGCCGCCTTCGGCCTCTTTACCGATGTCTCATACTCCACGCCGCAGATCAGCAAGCAGCTGCTGGGGCACTTTGCCTATGTGCTGGCGGGGGCAGGAGAGCTTGCCAACATCCCCAGCTATCATATGACGGTCTCCACCCCGGACGGCAAAGTGCGGGAGGGAAACTACATCTACGGCATGGTGGGCAACACGGTGTCCGTAGGGGGCATTGTGAGCCTTCCCAGGGATATGGTGAAGCTGGACGATGGCAAGTTTGAAGTGCTGCTCTTAAAGCGCCCTGTGAGCCTGGAGGACTGGCAGAGCCTTCTCACAGCGCTAGCCAACCGGGCCATTACCGATGACGGACCGCTCACCGGCTTCTCCACCGATGAGGTGACATTCACTTCAGACAGCCTTGTGGCCTGGACGCTGGACGGCGAGTTCGGCGGCACCCGCGCTGAGACACTGGTGCGGAATCTCCAGGGCGCCATCCGCATCGCTATGGGCAACATGGAGCACGAACATCAGCCCGCGCTGCCGCTTCTGAAAGAGACGCCGGCCCTGCCGACCTGAGAGATCTCTTATCTCCGCAACCCGGACAAGCCCAATTGCTCCTGCAGGACAGGGACTGTGTTCAGCACAGCCCCTGCTTTCTTTTTGCCCTTTTTCAGGAGACGCCAGGCGCGTGCGGGGAATTTTGTATTACAAATCACGTCTTTTCCCTGTGCTCTCGGAATTTTATATAACAATTTTCCAGGCAATCACAGATTTCTGCTGTGCCGGCATACTGAATTAACTAATTTAATGAGGATAGAAATCATCTTGACAATGTTTAAAAAATAGTTTAGAATTGCTCTTGTGAAGAGACGGAGACTGTCTGGCTGGAGCACCGCGTTCGGAGGGTTCTCTCATGACAGACGACTGGAGAGACTGGATCGAGAGCGGGTATGAGAGGACCCATGGCACATATGTGGCGCAAGAAGTGGCTGAGGCCAAGGCATCCTGGGCGGAGAAACAGCTGAGAAACGGTTCTGAAGATCAAGAAGCTGTCCATGGACCTGTCCTACCAGGTGTGGTATGGCAAGGGGAAGCTTGTGTTGGACTGCAATGCCATGGACGCGGTGGGAAACACGTACAACATTGATCCGCAGACAGATGCGGAAGAGACAAACGATGGGCGTGCGCTGGGGCACATCGCTTTCCTGAATGTGGAGGGACCAGGTGTAGGGCTGGGCACGGCGAAACCGCATGAGATCCGGTCCATCTTCCTCTGCAGCGGTGATCCCAAAGAGAAGGGAGAACTGCTAGATTATCAGGGTTTCGCAGAGGACAGAGGGAAGTTTCTCGGCAACATCGCATACCTCAGCAGCGGTGTCGCCCTGGAACTGTCCCAGAATGAGGCCGGATGGCAGAGCCCGCAGGACGGAATCCAGCTGGAGCGCTGGCGGGACCTGCTGCGCTGGGGGCGCAACCTGGCCGTTCAGTGCGCAGACGAGATCCACGCCGATGACAAGCTGAGACAGGCAGCGGCGGCAGTGCTGGATGCCAATACGGAAAGCGGACTGAGTCTCCTGACGGGGGAACTGCTCCGGTGGTATGCAAAGGCATACATCCAGGGCAAGAAGGAGGTTGCGAAGAACCTGTTCAAGATGGACCTGTCTGAGATGATTGTGTGCTTGGCCACGGGGCTGGACAGCGAGACCGTGCGTAAGGTGAAGGCCTCTCTGGCAGACTGAACGGCGGGATGCCACATGAGAAGAGGCTGTACCCGAGGAGAAAAGGGGGCAGAGTGCAGTGAGTGATGAATTTGTTAAGGTGCTCGATGAAATCTGGGAGGAAGCCACGGAGAAAGCCAGGGCGGAAGCCAGAAATGAGATGGTCGAAATTGCAAAGAACCTGCTGGTATATGGCATGACGGTCCGGGAAAC
>CANQII010000194.1 GCA_947623875.1 uncultured Oscillospiraceae bacterium | reverse complement strand
GTCCACTCCTCCCCCGGGCCGTAGTCGATCTCGCCGCAGCCGCTGCAGGGCTCCTCCGGGTCGTTGTTCATGGTGCCGCACTCATTGCACTTGTACCGAGTGACGTGGACCACGCCGTAGGGACTGTACAGGGACGGGTTGTTGGTGATGCCGGCAAGGCTGGCGCACTCGGAGAGGTCCAGGTCCTTCACATCTTTGCCAAAGTAGTACTTGGCCGCCGCCTGGACGCCGTAGCAGCCGTTGCCCAGGAAGATCTTATTGAGGTAGCGCTCCAGGATATACTCCTTCGTGTAGTCCCGCTCTGCCTGGATGGCGGTGAAGATCTCCAGGATCTTCCGGGTCACCGTCACATCATCGTACTCCGTGAAGTTCTTGATGGTCTGCTGGGTCAGGGTGGATGCGCCGAAGGTGTTGCGCATGGAGAGGAACATGTTCACAAAGGCGCCCATGGTGCGGTACCAGTCCACGCCCTTGTGGTCCCAGAAGCGCTTGTCCTCGATGGCCACCACCGCATTGATCAGGTTCTCCGGGATGTCCGCATATTCCACGTACTCCCGGTTCTCACTGGACTGCAGGGTCTGCATCTGCACCGGATTGCCCAGTTTGTCATAGTAGTAGATGATGGAGTTCTCCTTCATCGTGTACACGCCCAGGTCCACCTTGGCCCGGGGCAGGATGTCGTCCCGGATATAGGCCAGCACGTAGCAGGCGAAGAGGGAGCCGGTGAGGGCGCCGATCAGCACGAAGGTGCCGATGATCTGCAGCACCCGGATAATGCAGGTGATGAGAAAATTGCGCCGGTGAAAGGTCTTCTCGTGCCAGATCACCCTCCGGTCTACCACTGGGGCCCGGCGGCGGTTTTGCCCTACCTTCCGGGTGTGCTCGCTGTCCTGGGGTGGGCTCTGGCCATCGGCCTCCTCAGGGGTGTATTCCCCGTCCTCCGGGAAAATATCGTCATCATCCGGCGGCGAAGTAGCGGAGGGCGGAATGGGATTCAGGGCTCCGTCCTCTGGGATATGGTTGTTCTCATCCATAGAACTTCGTGACCTCCTATTCAGAAAACCCGGAATGTCCGGGATACAGGGATCTGTCTCTGCCGGGGTTGCCCGGTTAAAGTTGGATTCTACCACAGGTTTCCCCTTTTGTCCATACCCGATTCCAACGCGAAATCAAGAAGAAACCATATTATGGCAGTTACTGGGGCGCACAATCATTGCAATTGCGGGACTGCATCTTTCTACGCCTGCAATATGTCCAAACGATGAATGCCGTCCAAACAAATGGTAAAGGGAGAGAAAGCGGGAGATCTGGCCGGCGTATACCGCCGGCATACCCTGGGCATCCTGTTCTCATGGACTCTGCATCTCCCCTGCCGGAGCGCCTCCTGGGCATGTTTGCATAGGGATGCGGCTTCTGTACCAACTGCTTCAACGGAATAAAGCGCCCACCCGAACTTTGTGCCATGCCTTCCATTCTACAGGATAAGAGCCAAAAAAAGGCGGCGGGTCTTGCAAAAAAAGCGAAAAATACCCCTTGCATTTTGCCCTGCTGTCGGTTAAAATAGCCGAGACAGAGGAAAGGAGGCTGTGCAATGGCCAAGGATTTGGATCAGGACATGGACTACGGCGACAGCTTTATCAGCATCACCGATGAAGAGGGCAACGAGTTCGACCTGGAACTTCTGGACACTGTAGCCTACAAGGACAACTTCTATATGTGCTTTGTTCCGGCGGACCTGGATGAGAACGACGACGATTACGGACTCATCATTCTCCGCCCCTATGAGGATGAGAACGGGGACAGCATGCTGGCCAGCGTGGACGATGACGATGAGCTGGATGCCGTCTATGATCTCTTCATGGAGCGCATGATGGGGGACGAAGAGGAAGCCGAGGCGGAGGAGGACGAAACCTGATTCGTCCGCCAGCTTTCAGACGGTATCAACCCCCCTGCCAGGTTTTAACTACGTGACCGCTTTTGTTAAAACCCACATTGTTACTACGGGACGCCCCCTCGTTCCGGCTGTTCGCAGGCCTCCCGGCTATCCTTTGAGATATGTTGGAAGTTGGAAGCGGTAATGCCAAACGGAGGCGACCCACCTGCATGAGATCGTGCAGGTTTTTAATGAGGGCGGCACGGCCATGGCGGGGTTTTAAAAAACAATGGGCTGCCTTACGGTATTGCCGTAAGGCAGCCCTTTTGTGCGCCGGTGTTTCCCACTGGAATTTCGCAAATTGTCTAAAATGTTCCATGAGACCCGGGTATTTTTAAGTGGAACTGTCATAATTGTGAACTTTTTGCACACCTTTAATTTTCTCTTGCAATGCCGCGGGGAGGGTGCTATAATGCGTGCATTGCGCACAGGCGAATGCTGCGTGCGTTTTGCCCTGTCCCAAAGTAACCGAACAATGGAGAGGATTGATCTACCAATGAGCGCTTCCAGAGAGAAAAAACAGCGGCAGGATGGCGGAAATGCCGCCAAGGCTGCCAAACTCAGCAAGGAAGAACTGGAATACAAACGCAAGGCTGTCAAGTACACCATCATCGGCGTCATCGTTGCGGTGCTGGTGGCCGCCCTGCTGATTTGGAACTCCGGCTTCTTCCAGAGAATGATGCCCACCCTGAAGGTCGGCGATGAGACATTGTCCGCCGCAGAGTTCTCCTACTTCTACGGCTCCGCCCGCCAGAGCACCCTGTCCCAGATGTACACCTATGTGATGCTGGGCTACATGGAGTCTCTGCCGGCCGATACCGACATGTACAGCGACACCCAGACCTTCCGGGACTATTATATGGAATCCGCAGTGACCAGTGCATCCCAGATCCTGGGCCTTTATAAAGACGCCCAGGCCAACGGTTACACCGATGCCACCGTGGATGAGACCGTTTCCAGCAGCATCGAGAGCATGAAGTCCACCGCCGCCTCCTCCGGGCTGAGCTACGTCGCGTACCTCCGCCAGAGCTACGGCAAGCTCATGACCGCCTCCGCCTATGAGAAGATGGCCAAGATCGCCGTCCTGGCCAGCAGCTACAACAACGCCAAGTCCGATGAGGCCTACAACGGCATCACCGATGACGAGATGGAGACCTACTACACTGAGAATAAGGACAACCTGGATACCTATGAGTACTCCATGATCCGCATCAACCCGGACACCGTCCCCACGGTGGACGAAGAGGGCAACGACCTGGATGAGGAGACCGTGGCAGCCGCCCAGGAGGAAGCTTCCGCCGCCGCCAAGGAGAAGGCTGAGGCCATCCGGGACGCCTATACAGCCGGCACCTCCATTACAGACCTGATCGCCCAGTATGAGCCCAGCAGCAGCGCCGATCACGCCACCGTTGTGGGCACCAGTTCCTTCACCGGATTCTCCGAGCAGATGCTGGCTCTGGAACCCGAGGGCTCTGAGCTGGTAGAGGGCACCGATTGCTGGTACTTCATCGTCCTCCACAACCGCACGCGGGACGAGACCAACACCGTGGACTTCCACAACCTTCTGGTGAAGGCCGAGACCACCACCGAGGACAGCAAGACCGTGGCCCCCACCCCCGCTGCCTGGGATGCCGCTGAGCAGAAG
Source organism: uncultured Oscillospiraceae bacterium (assembly GCA_947623875.1). Classification (GTDB taxonomy): domain Bacteria; phylum Bacillota; class Clostridia; order Oscillospirales; family Oscillospiraceae; genus Enterenecus. Next base: position 2,401 of record CANQII010000194.1, on the reverse strand, counting down.
ATCAACGGCTACCTCAACGAGTACAACGGCGGCGCCAAGACGGAGGACTCCTTCGCCACCATCGCCACAAACAACTCCGAGGACACCAGCGCCGATGGCGGCTTCCACGAGCGCTTCCCCAAGACCGCTACCGCCGGTACCCTGTACGGACAGGAAGTTCTGGACTGGCTCTTTGACACCAGCCGTCAGGCGGGCGATGTCAGCGAGCCGATCCGCCACGAAGGCGATGTAGATGGCACCTCCCAGTACTGGGGCTACAACGTGCTCTACTACACCGGCTCCAATGAGCCCGTTTGGAAGGGCACTGCCCGCAACGCTTTGGCCGCAGACAAGATCAACACATGGATCCAGGAACTGGCCGACGGCATGCCCGCTGAGGTCGTGGGCAGCACCGATCAGGTGGGCCGCTAATCCAAAAACCCTATGAGAAATCCCCTGGAACCCGGTTCCAGGGGATTTTTTACGCGGCTTTGGACTTGTGATTTTTCAGTATGGACTCCGCCTTTTTTACGATCCAGGCGCCGGCCATGCCGCAGAGGATGCCTATGAGGGTGCCCACGATGACGTCCGTGGGATAGTGGACCCCCACGTAGAGCCGGGACAGGGCCATAATCACGGCGGCCGCTATGGCGGTGATCCGGGCCCACTTCTGAGGCAGCGTGAGGTACAGCGCCACGCCGAAGGCAAAGGCGCAGCAGGAGTGCCCGGAGGGGAACGAGTTGGGGTCGTGCTCCGCCACCAGGGCGGTGAAGTTTGGTATCACCAGCCACGGCCGGGGCCGCATCACCAGGGGCTTGATGGTGAGATTCGTCACAAAGATCCCCAGCAGCATGCCAGTAGCGGCGCTGGCCCCTGCCCTTCTGGTCTGGCGGAAGAGCAGCAGAATCACCGCCAGAATGATAAAGAGCATGCCGTGGTTGCCCAGCTGCGTGTAGAAGTTCAGCGGCAGGGACAGGATGGGATTGCGCAGATGCTCCGCGATCCATACCAGTATACTCTCGTCCCATTGCTGGACCATTTCCAGCATAATATCCCCCCTTCCCTTGACCGAATCGGCAAAGACATGTATAATAACACTGGTTCATTCTAAGGACTTGTCAGCAATTAACCTTTCAGACTACAAAGATCGAATCTTTTAAGTTAACCCTTTTGTACTCCCCGAACAACTATCCTAATGGACTACATGTATTGGCTCTAGCTAGCCATATAGGATTCAAACTAGAGCCTTTGCTTTTTGGGTTCTTTCCTCAGCTTCTTCTCGGGCTCATCGCGTAGCCCAAGCTTCACTTTAGCCTCATCTGGATTCTTGATGATGATGACATTGTTAAAGTCCGGCATCTGCCCATCGATAAACATCCTCGGCAAGGCCTTTCTTCCGATGTTGGCACTGGCATTCAGATCTGCGTTGATATACTTACCTTTTGCAGTTCTATACAAACCGCGATACTGAGGGTTACCTTTGCCGTTTGCCTTTACTGGCTTTTGCATTCCAGCTGCATTAACTGTTGGTCCTCGAACACCAGAGAATTTATAAACGGTTGTATCACCCTTGTGATAGGTGGGGATTGGATCATTATCAAGGAAAGATGCTTGTGATGTAAATGATTCTTCCTGTTCGTATAGGTAAATACCTTCCCTTTCGGCTCTATATCTTAGCATGCCAATAAACTTTGCGTACGGAATATAGACGAATTTCTGGTTGTTTGCACACCCCATGTTGACTTTCTGTTTCCAGCCCTTGTTTCGGCCTACGATGATGACGCGAATACTATGCATTATGCACCAGCAGATGATGGTATCCGCTATCTTATGAAGCCAGTCTTCCAGTTTGCAGTCTCTCTGAATAGATAGATGCACCATTTGCTCTTCTACTGGTAGGTTTGAACTACACTTTCTCGGCTTGCCGGTCCTTGCCGGTTTCGGCGCGGTTGTTTCTTTGCCGAAGTCTTCGGTCCTATTATCTGCAGAGTTAGCCGCTTCGAGGTTCCCGGTCCGCATCTCATTTCCTGTTTCTTCTGATTGCCCTGCGTTCTGCTTTTCATTATTTGCAATTGCTCGTTTGCTCTTCAGCAAAGACATCTTTTTATTGTAATATTGGTTGTTGGACTTAATTCTCCTGACTTGAAAGAGAATACACTCTGCACCAACGTTGTTGGTTATAGCCGCAAAATTATTGACACCGAGATCGATGCTACAGGCTCGGACTGGGGTTTCATGAAAAAGATCTTCTAACGCTGCTATCTTTGCATTTTCCTGTGCTTTGATTTTGTTGCGATCTGCTATGCTGTGCTTTTCAAGATCTCTGCTTAGATGAACACGAATTTTAAAAGTATCGTAATATGGCTGGATCTTCACTTCCATAATCCGGTAAGGGACATCTAACTTTCCAATGTCGCAACAC
>CANQII010000193.1 GCA_947623875.1 uncultured Oscillospiraceae bacterium | reverse complement strand
GACCTCCCCGCCCTGATCGCCGGCCTCATCGGCGGCAAGCTGGCGGTGAGCGGTCCCCCTGCGCCGCCCCCGCCGCCGGCTGAACCGGCGCCAGCACCGGAATCTGTCCCAGCTGAGCCGGTCAAGGAGCCTGTAGCGGTCTGAGTGCAGGTGAACATCGAAACATAATCAGCGCCGCCCGGCACGGATCCCCGTGCCGGGCGGCGCTCCATTTTCTCAGTCTTCCCGCTCTGCCGTGGCGAGCCACTTCTCCACCGCTGCCAGGCGGCTGTCTCCCGTATTCTCCAGCTGATGTTTCAGCATATTGAGCCAGCTTGCCGCCAAGAAGTGGACCATATGGGTCTCATCATATGCCAAGACTGTCTGGTACCCTCTCTCCTGGCAGATCTGCTCAAAGCCTTGGAAGGCCGCCCACAGTTCTGCTGTGCCGATCTCGTTCTCCACATCCGTGAGCTCATATTCCATCGGCCGGCATACAATCTTCATTCCCCGGTATGCATGCTCGTCCACCGCGATGGCCTCTCTGGGGAAATAGACTGCCAAACCCGGATTGTCTCCCACGTTCTCGATGGGCGGGTAGATGATCGGCTCCAATTCGTACCAGATCTGATCCTCGCTCTCCCATTTGTACTCCGGGTACTTCTTCCGAAGTTCCTTCTTTCTCTGCATGCAGCAGTCTTGAAAACGCTTTCCGCTGCCGCAAAGGCACGGATCATCTCTGCCGCATCGATAGACGAGAAGGACTCTCTCCAGCGGCGTGGGGCCCTCCACCAGCCGATTGCCCTTGGAATCCGTGCCTACCCATTCCTCTCTGGGTCCGCCATCGAATTGGAAAATCTGGTCCAGCGCATCTTCATATTCCCATTCGTCCAGCAGCTCACGGATCTCAAAATACCGGGCTTCCAGGATGAGCTCGTGAAGGTGCAGCGGTTTCATGGCTTCCACGGCACCGGATATCACCGAAGGATTCTCCTCCTGCTTCTCCATCTCCAGGATCTCCCGGGTGAATCGGAGCATCTCTTCCCTGGTGATGCGCCCCTCCTTACCGAGCATCCCCATCACCCAGAGTACACGCTCCCGGACTATCTCATCCACTGCGGGATCTGCCGCAAGCGCCTCAATTGCCTCCAGGTTCCCATCGTAGCTGCCGTACAAGACGTCCTTCAGGAAGATCAGGCGCATAACCTCTGGGAAGAAGTACGCTAGCTGCTCGTCTGGCAGTGCCAAGCCCTTCAAGAGCAAGGGATATGCACTGGTCTCTTTCATCAGTGCAAGGAGGCGGTATGCGTTGGTGTTCAGATAGTATATGCTCGCCCAGGGGATCCAGTGCGGATTTTGGAGCCGCTCATAGTACTGGTTCAATTGCTCCAGCAGCTTTGGCACCAGTTCCTCCCTTGCGGCCAGTGCATCCTGTACCGCCTTAGCACCCCATTTTACGCCTTCTGCTTTCTCCGCCCGTTTCAAAATCTGCTCTACCGTCATGAAACTTCCTGCCTTTCCTGTCTCTGCAGTTTAAGCCGTCCGAATTATGTGCATCCAGGCTGGTACTTTGTCCAGTCCGTCTTCGTCCTATACGTTGCCGATCCATTTCTCCACCGCCGCCTGGCGGCTGTCCTCGGATTTCTCCAGCAGTTCTGCCAACAGTTTCAGCCACGTCAGGCTGCAGTAGTGCACCGCGTAGGCGCGGTCGTAATCCGCAGCGATCTGGAAGCCGTGCTCCTGGCAGAGGCTCTCAAAGCCCTCAAATGCCTCCCAAAGCTGTTTGGTAGCACTGCGCACCTCGCGGTCTGTGAGCTGGTAGAAGGCGGGACGACTGTCTGCGATCTTCATGCCCCGATACGCATGCTCATCCACTGCAATGCCCTCTCTCGGGAAGATGGCTGCCAATCCGGGATTTTCGCCAACATCTTCGATGGGCGGGTAGATGATCTGCGGCCGGTCCAGGATCTGCTGGAGCATGCTGTCCGGATGGTAGTTGGGGTATTTCATGCGCAGGTCGTTCTGCTTGGGCAGGCAGCACTTTTTAAACTTCTTGCCGCTGCCGCAGGGACAGGGATCGTTCCTACCTGTCATCCAGTTCAGGATCCGCTTCTCCTGTGGTGTGGGTTCGCCGTCCGCCGTCTCGCCCTCTGATTCCGTGTCCACCCACTCCTCCCGTGGCGCGTCTTCATACTGGAAGATGGTGTCCAAGTAGTCTGCGTACTCTTCATCGCTGATGACCCCGCAGAACACAAAATCCCGCAGATCCAGGACCAACTCATGCAGGTGCAGCATCTGCATGGTCATCATCACACCGATTATGAATCCGCTGTTCTCCCTCTGCTTTTCCGCTTGGAGGATCTCCTTCATAAACCGGACCAGTTCCTCTCTGGGAATACGCCCGTCTCTGCAGATCCGTCCCATGGCCTGCAGCAGCGTGCCTCTGGCGTATTCATCCGCCTGAGGGTTGGCCACCAGCGCCTCCGTCGCCTCCAGAGAGCCGTCATAGGTGTTGCGGAGCACCTCTTTCAGCCCCTCGGTGAGGTCCAGACCGAAGGTGAGATCCAGTTGATCCTTCGGTAGGGGGAGGAACTGCAGCAAAACGGGATACGCCCTGGCCTCTCTCATCTCCCCAAGGAGGTGGTACCCATTGAACGTCGCGAAAAATGCGTCTACATCTGGATCATCGTCCGGTTTCAGGTTCTGGATCTGCTCATAGTACCGGTTCAGGTGGTCCAGAAGGGGCGGTACCACCTGCTCCCTTGTGGCAACGGCATCCCGCACCGTCTTGGAGTCCCAGCGGACCTCCTTGTGGGTCTGCACTTTCTTCAGGATCTCTGCTGCTGTCATGGGAATCTACCTCTCTCGCCGCAGCGGCTCTGCGCCGTCCGGCAAACAAATCTGTCTCATTCTACACCAGGACGCCCCAGCGCACAAGGGCGGAAATTGGTCTGTCCCAGGAAAGACGTTAATTACACCGCCCGGCACGGTGTCCGTGCCGGGCGGCGATTGGGCTTATCTCTTCAGGCGGGTCTGGACTTACTGAATCCACTTTCCCACCGCTTCCATGCGGCTGTCCCCTTGCTTCTTCAGGTCATAGTACAGGATATGGAGCCAGCGCTTTGCTGTGTAGTGCACCAAGCAGTTGCGGTCGTACTCGGTGTAGGACGTGTATCCCTTCTCCCGGCAGATCTTCTCGAAGATCTCAAAGCCCGTCCACAGTTCCTCTATGGCCAGCCTGGTCTCGGACTCCTTGAACACATAGCCAATCGGGTGATCATTATCCATCTTCATGCCCCGATAAATGTGGATGTCTGCCTCGATGGCCTCTCTCGGGTAGTATGCTGCCAGGCCAGGCTTGTCTCCCACGTTCTCAATGGGCGGATAGATGATGGGTTCCGGTGTGCTGAGCTGCTCATAAATGCTCTTCAGCTTCGGCTGCGGCTTGGGCTTGGGCTTGGGCTTGGGCTTCCGATTGGCGTACTTGGCTTTCAGGTCTTCCTGCACCCACAGGTGGCACTTCTTGAACTTCTTGCCGCTTCCGCAGGGGCAGGGATCGTTTCTCCCGCAGTTGTATGCGAGAATCTCTTTTTCCTGCGCTGTGGGCCCGTCTGCATCATCGCTTGCATCGCCATCTGCACCGTCGTCTGCATCACCGTCTTCATTCAGCTCCGGCGGGCACCACTCCTCCCTGGGGGCGCCAGGCCAGTTGAAAATGCAATCCAGGCAATCCGCATAATCATCGTCAAACATGGCGCCGCTGTGCACCAGATCCCGCAGGTCCAAACACACCTCATGGAGATGGACCAGTTCCACGGTATCCCGCACAGCCGAGAGAATCGTGTCATCGCCTGGATACTCCGGATCGTCACCGGTCCACTTGCGCAGCCTTTCTGCGGTCACATGCTGCTTGAGCACCTTGTGGATCAAACGGGCCAGTTCCTCCCGAGAGATACCGCCAGCCTTACAGATCCGCCCCGTCGCCCGAAGGGTTGCACTTCTGGCATACTCATAGGCCTGCTCATTGCACACCAGAGCTTCTGTCTCCTCCAGGCTTCCATCATAGGTCGCGGCCAGAATATCCTTCAGATCCTCGGTGAGGTCATCCCCAAAGGTGCAGTCCAGCATTGTCTCAGGCAGCGCCAGAAGCTTCAGCAGGATGGGATACGGCCCGGGCTCCTTCATCTCCGCCAGAAGGTGGTAACCATTGAGGTTCAAGAAGGCCGCATCGTCATCCGGCTCCCAATCCGGGTTTTGCGCCTGCTCACAGTACCAGTTCATGTGCTCCAGCAGCTTCGGCACCAGTTCTTCCCGCACTGCCAGGGCATCCTGCACCGTCTTCTTGTCCCAACGCTGTCTTTTTGGCGTCTTTGCCATCTTCAGAATTTGGTCTGCCGTCATGAAATCATTCCTCTCTCTGTCTGCCGATGGGATGCGGCCCGCACAGGCGGGCCGCATCGGACCGGTCTTCAAGCTGTTCTCATTCTACACCCCGCACATGATCTGCGCAAGGTTCGAAACCTGCCTCATTGTCCACATCCACCGCAGTCTGAGGCTGCAAGATCTTTGATATAGACCTTGTCCCCGTTTCGCGCCTGCCAGGCGGAAGACCAGGCATAGCCCCGGGCCAGGTAGAACTGCTCCGCGCTGTCCGTGGTGAGCATGCTCCACCCCGCCCCGCATTCCCGAAAGCGGTTCTCTGCCTGCCGGAGAAGGGCCGTACCCACGCCGCGGCAGCGCACATCGGGCATCACCCAGAACTCCCGGACAAATCCGGCCTGGCAGGTAAAGAACCAGCCGGAGAGCGCCAGGGGGCAATACTGGATGAAGCCCACTGCCTTGCCGCCGTCCAGGGCGAGGATGGCCTCGTTCTCACGCCCGTCCTCATCCATCTCCCGAAAGAGGGGCAGCCAGTCCTTCACCGGGACCCCCATCTCGCCGAAATATGCCTGAAACATGGTCTGAAAGCGCAGGTCCTGAAAAGCTGTGATCCGTTCGTACTCCATACGTACCTCCTAAAAAATCAGCGTTCCCCACCGGGAACGCTGATTTTGCCGTCACAGCACCATTGGTGAAAGACAGCCGCACCCGATTCGGATTCTCATCGTGTTCATGTCTTTCACCGTCCTTTCTTCCCCCGCATTGTACCGCACATCCAGATGTCTGTCAACTAAAAAATGCTACCCTTCGCTTGGACTGCAGGTCCTCATCGGAGAGCCACTTCTCTACCGCTGCCAGGCGGCTGTCCTTCGTCTCCCGCAGGATGCTTGCCAACAACTTCAGCCAGGTTTTGCTGGCATAGTGTACCCCATAGGTGCGGTCGTACTCCTCCGGCGCGTGGTATCCTTGCTCTGCGCAGATCTTCTCGAATCCCTCGAAGGCCTTCCACAGCTCCTCGGTGGCAATATGCTGCATCTCATCCGATTCGAAGAAACAGTGCTTGGCATCGCCGCCGATCTCGATGGCGTGATAGGCATGTTCGTCCACCGCGATCCCCTCCCTGGGGAAATAGGCGGCCAGTCCCGGGTGGTCCTCCGCGCTCTCGATGGGCGGATAGATGATGGGCGGGAGGTCATAGGGCTCGGTGTACCGGTCTTGATCCTCGAAGTGGGGATACTTGTAGCGCAGCTCCTCCTGCTTTTGGCGGCAGCAGGCTTTGAACTTCTTCCCGCTGCCGCAGGGGCAGAGGTCATTCCGCCCAGCCCGATACTCCAGAATCCGTCTCTCCTGGGGAGTGGGTCCGTCCGGTGTGTCATACAGCGGGTCATCAGGCACCCACGCCTCCCCCGAGATGCCGTCATACTGGAAGAGCTTGTCCATGGTATAGGCACAGAACATGGGATCAATCGTCTCGGAGATGATCAGGTCCCGCATCTCCAGGCACACTTCGTGCAGGTGCAGCGGCTCCACGGTCTCCACCACCCCGACCAGGAAGCCCCCGTTGTCCAGTTCCAGTTCCTTCGGAAGGACCTCCCGGAGGAATCGCACCAGTTCTTCTCTGGGGAGGC
>CANQII010000192.1 GCA_947623875.1 uncultured Oscillospiraceae bacterium | reverse complement strand
ACGCCCCAGGCGCGGATGATGTTGGGTACCGGGTTGAACCGGCCGGCCAGCCACTTGGCGGCGCTGAGACCGCTCTGCAGTGCGGTCTTGTCCCCGGTGATCTTGTACTCCAGCACCGCGGTGGGCAGCCACAGGAAACCGATGTCGTGGGTGTCCATCTCCAGCAGCATGCTGTCCAGAATGGGCAGGGTGAACTTGGCGATCTCCCGGTACCGCTCATCGTGGGTCTCATCGTACATCTGCCACAGCATCCCGGCCCAGAAGCCGTTGGTCCAGAAGCCTTTCGCCATGCCGGTGGGACCGGGGGCTTCCAGTTTGTTGTCATGAACGCCGTTTTGGGCCTCACTGGGCAGCTTGGCCCGGGAGCGCTCCCGCACCTTGCTGAGCTTCAAGTTGGCCTTGGCGAGGGTCTCGTCTACCCAGGCGCGGTCTGCAGCGCTGAGAAGTTCGGTGATTTTTGTGCTCATAGTCTTGCTCCCTTCCTATACTGCACCTTTGGATTAGCCCTTGGCGCGGCGCTCGGTGAGGATGCGGGTGTTCTCGTCCACCTGCTTCTTGCCCAGGGGGTAGAGGAAGAACATGCAGAGGAATGCCAGCACGTAGAGAACGGCGGGCAAGAGGGTCATGCAGGTGTAGATGGACTGCCGGACAGCCTCGGTCTGCACTACAACTTCGCCGGCGGTGCTCTGTACGTAGCCGATGGCGGACAGCAGCCAGCCGCCGAGACCGGCAGCAGCCGCCTGGGCGATCTTGCGGGTGAAGGAGTAGGTGGAGTACACGGTGCCATCGGTGCGCACGCCGGTCTTTACCTCCTGGTAGTCTATGACGTCGCCGATGTAGGCCCATGTCACCATGCTGTTGAGGCCCATGCCCATGCCCTGGAGCACATAGAGGCCGATAAAGATCATGGGATTGGTGATGCGCATGATAAACATGATCACAAAGACCACGGCGGAGATGCCGATGCCCAGACAGCCGGTCTCCTTTTTGCCGATCCGGGAGGAGAGGATGGTGGCCACGGGAGCCATGGCGATCATGGAGATGGTGCCGGCCATGCTGGAGATGCCCATGACGGCGGTGTTGTTGAAGTAGTCCTTGTAGAGGTAGGTGTTCATGGAGGACATGCCCAGGCTGGCCACCAGGGTGAACATGGCAACCACTACGATAGCCAGCAGAGGACGGCAGGTTACCAGGTTCTTCAGGGTCTGGCCGGCGGAGAGCTTTGCCTTGCCATCGTCCTTCTTGGCGGGGGCGATCTGCACCCGCTCGGTGGAGAGGGCATAGCAGCCCATGTACAGAGCGGCGGCGCAGACGCCGAAGATCACGGCAGTGAGGGTGAACTTCTGGGGGACTACGTACTGCTGTCCGGCTTCATTGGTGGCAAACACCAGCATAGGGGCGATGATGCCGATCATCATGCCGGAGAGGGTGGCGCCCACGGTGCGCCAGGTGGAGAGCTGTGTGCGCTGTTTGGCATCGTTGGTGATAACGGAGGCCATGGAGCCATAGGGGATGTTGCAGGCGGTGTAGAAAAAGCTGCCCCAGATGATGTAGAAGATGGCCACCCATGCGATGCGGGCTCCCATGGGGAAGCCGCTCACCCAGTACTGGTAGATCAGCATGCTGCTGATGCCCATGGGGATGGCAAACCGCTTGATCCAGGGGCGGAACCGCCCGTCTTTTGTAGGCTTACATAAGTCACAGACCCGTCCCATCGCAAAGTCGGTGAAGGCGTCCACGATCTTGGATGCCGCCAGGATGGTGCCCACAATGGCAGGGACCATACCCAGCACGTCGGTGCAGAACGTCATGAGGTACATGCTGGCAAAAACAAAAGTGAAGTTATTGCCAAAGTCGCCCATGGCATAGCCGATCTTGTCCCGTATGCCGAAGGGCCTGGTTGCTTTCTCGCTCATTTCCGATTCCCTCGCTTCTCTTCAATTTAGGGCGGCTGCCCGCCCCACGCACCCAAGAATACTGGAAACATCAATTGGGTAGTTAGAAGGGAAATCGGAAACTTTAGAAAATCTTCGACGAATTTCCAAAAAAATTTAGGGTGGAGATGGCATTCTTTACGCACTTTGCTGAAAGGGATGCAAGATCTGGGATGGACTGCATGCGGTGCAGTCCATCCCAGACCGAGTTTTTTTCTATGATTGCGTACGGAAGCGGGCCCGGTAGTCTGAGGGGGTCTCCCCGGCATGCTTTTTGAAGACCTTCACGAAGTAGTTGTTGTCCAGGTACCCCACCTGGGCGCTGATCTCGTTGATGGGGAGGTCTGTCTGCTGGAGCAGGTTCTCCGCATTCCGGCACCGCTCCCGGGCCACGTACTGGGTTACCGTGAGGCCTGTCTCCGCCCGGAACCGCTGGCGCAGCATGTCCGGCCCGCAGTCTGCCACAGTGGCCAGCTGCTTCAGATCCACCTTCTGGGCGATGTGCAGGTTCAGGTAGTTGATTGCATTCCAGACGGCGGGGGAGTACTGACTGCTGTGGGCGGCCTGGACCGCCTGGGAGAACTCCCGGATCATGTCGTGGGTGACCTGTTTCAGCCCGCTCCGGTCCCGGAGAGAGAACAGCTTCTGGCCGTAGGAGAGGGAGATGGCGAAGGCCACTGACGGGTGGACGCCGCTCTGCTCCGCCACCATCCGGAGGAGGAACCGGAGACCTGTGGTGTTGGCAATGAGGCGCTGGAGGTCGTGGGGACCCAGCTGATCCGCCAGAGGGATCTGCTCCATCCGGCTCCAGAGGTCCAGAGCCGCCTCTGTCTGTCCCTCATTCACCAGCGTGAAGAACTTCTTCTCCAGGTCGATCTGATAGGAAGCGCTGTCGAAATCAAAGTCCTCTCCGGTGAAGACCTCCGGGAGATGGTGCCCCAGCACGCCCGCCAGCTTGTGATAGGTGTACGGCGGCACATCCGGCAGCAGGGAGGTGATGGCTCCCGTGACGATCTGGATGCTCTCCCGCTGGCTCAATGCGCAGTGACTGCAGTAGTAGAGCTTGTACGGGAGCAGGTAGTTGGCCAGGAGTCCGGCCCCGATGAGGCGTTTCTCCTCCGCTGCGCCGTCTTCAGACCATTCTTCCGTTACAAAGGGCCCCACCCATACCATCTTGTCCTGGAACTGGAAGAAGAAGCAGTGGATGCCCAAGAGGTCCTCTGTCTCGTACAAAGTGCCCTCTTTCACCTGTTCAAATGCCATGCGCAAGCCGCTGGCGGTGAGCAGCGGCTGTGCCTGCCGGGAGAAGCAGTACTTCTTTTCTATGTCCTCCAACATCGTTTCTGTCCCATCCCAGCAGAGGGCGGTAAGGCCGGTTGTGTAGCGCAAAAAGCGCAGCAGCATTTCTATTTCTCGCATGTTTTTTCCACCTCTCGCATTTTCTACTAAGAACGGCGCATTTCTTTCTACTACTTTCACAGAGCACGCAAGTTGGTTCGATCACTTTCTGGGTATTTCGACAGGAGATGATGGAGGGAAAGGCTGATATCTCTCAGTTGGGGCCAACTGAGGTAAAGACGGCAGGGCAATGAGGCAGACGAGATGACGCGGAATCCCATTTGGGCTGCTGAATTGTTGCAACTACTCCGTGGGAAATAGTCTCCGAGATTGGAAATCTGACAACATTATACCAATTCCTGGGGTGCGGCACAAGTGGAAAGATGCTGCAAATTTTAGTATCCCTGCAGACGTGAGGCCTCACTCAGCAAGGGGGTGCCTTTAAGAGCGCATTTTTGAAATTCTTTCCTCTGCCAAAGCATCTTCCGCCAACATTCCTTTTGAGCGCACCCTTGAATAGTACTAGACTTTTCTGACAAGACATGATATACTCATCAGTGAGGAAATAGAAGTTTTGATGGTTCGTGGACACAGACTGGAATTTTGGGATGCTTGTGATATTGCTTTCGACAATGCAATAGTATGTACATGGATCCACCACCTCGCAACTTGGCTTTAAACATCACAAGGCTCAGCCTGAGTCGCTTCAACTGGCTGTAGATTGCAAACACTTTGATCGATATGGACGAACGATCCTTTCTCGGCTGTGACATGAACGGAGGTGCAAGTATGGAAGACCGTATGACAACAAAGGAAGCTGCTAAGCTGTGGAAGACTTCAGAAGCAGTTGTATCAACGCTTTGTGAGGATAAGATGATTCAAGCGGTAAAGTGTGCGGGACGTTGGTTTATCCCTGCGGGGACAACAAAGCCAGAGGGTCTTGCTGCGCTGAGTGAGGTAGAATGCGCGTTGCCGCTAGGCGTTGGGGAAGAAGATTACAAGGTTTTTTCAACAGAGGCGTACTATGTAGATAAGACCCTTATGCTAAAGGAAATCATAGATATGGGAACTGGTGTCTACTTGTTTGCACGCCCCAGAAGATTTGGGAAATCCCTGAACCTGAATATGGCAAAGATGTTCTTTGAGCGTTCTGAGGAAGACAACTCGGTTTATTTTGTGGATAAGAAAATTTGGAGCTGTGGAAGAGTATATCAAAGACATCAAGGGAGGTATCCCGTCATCTATCTCACGCTGAAAGAAGCGGCAAAGGACAATTGGGAAGAGACCTATGATAAGATCCGCAGCTGCTTGATTACTGAGATTGATCGGCATCCTGAATTAGCGCTAAGTGGCAAGTGTACTGAGACGGAAAAGAAGAAATTGGCGCTACTGTTGTCCGGTGAAGCCAGCCAAACGCAATACGAGGATACATTTCTCTTGCTGTCCGGCATGCTGCAGAAGCATTATGGATCAAAAGTAGTGATTGCCGTAGACGAGTATGACACGCCTATTCAGAAGGGATATCTGAATGGCTATTACAATGAAATAGTCGGTTTTTTGCGGGGCCTGTTTGGTGCTGGTTTGAAGGGAAACCAGGCAGTTCGATATGGTCTCTTTACAGGGATTCTGCGAGTTGCGAAGGAGAGCATTTTCAGCGGCGCGAACAACTTCAAAGTTTTTTCGGTCCTGGACCCTGAGTTTAGCACCTGCTTTGGCTATACTGCAGATGAAGTACTTGAAATGGCAGCGGAATATCATGCTGAGGATAAAATGGATGAGATCCGGACCTGGTACAACGGGTATGTGTTTGGCGGGACCCAGATGTACAATTCGTGGTCTGTTTCTAACTATTTTGAACGGAAATGCAGAGCAGTTGATTTCTGGGACAACACATCCGGAAATGAGTTGGTCGGTGAACTGATTGGCATGGCGAACGCAGATATCCTTCAAAAGCTGCAGGATTTGTTAAATGGAAAGACGCTTCGAGAGTTTGTGGACATCAACGTTGTGTACCCGGATATCAAGAATAACCCATCTAGCATCTTCAGTTTCCTTGTTGCCACAGGATATTTGAAAGTGATGGATGACCCGCCAAAGACAAACGGATCCATATGCCAGCTGGCGATTCCAAACCAGGAGGTTTTGGGCACGTTCCGAAAGCAGATCTTGGATCGATTTGCGCCTGGCCAGGAATCGGTAGCACGCTTGATCTTAGACGGACTGGAGCACAACAACTGGAAGCAGGTGCAAACGAGCCTCGAAACGTTCCTCTATCAGTCTGCATCTTACTTTGACACGTCCGCAGAGGGATTCTACCACGGATTTGTGCTGGGACTTAGCGCCGCATTTGCAGGGTACTATGTGACATCCAACCGGGAATCTGGCGATGGCCGCTACGACATCGAACTGGAACCGAGAATGGCGAATCGGCCGGGCATTTTGCTGGAGTTCAAGTCACTGGATCAGGAGAACTACAGCAAAGAGAAGCTCCACAGGGAAGCTGAGGACGCGCTGAAGCAGATCCATGACAACCGCTATGATGAGAATCTCAAGAAGCGGAACGTCCATACGATCTACAAGTACGGGATTGCGTTCTGCAGCAAGAAAGTAGATGTGGTTGCTGAAACCTGAGCCCTATGTGCATAGCAATTGACCTGAATCCGCAAAGTTTTAGGTCCGCCTAAACCTTGCAGTTCAGGTACAGTCTAGGATGTACCCGCACCGTGCG
>CANQII010000191.1 GCA_947623875.1 uncultured Oscillospiraceae bacterium | reverse complement strand
GGTCAATGCATGTCGGCAGATTGCTTCCTGCTTTCAGTCGGTGTATCCATCAGACCCCCTGCCTATTTGACACTTACTCTGCATCCTCATCGTGGTGCTGATGATCCTGGGCAACACCCTCGGCATTGACCTCACCATGGTAGCTGTGGTTGGCGTATCTCTGCTGGTTGTGGTAGGCGCCCTCACCGAGAAAGAGGCTTTTGCTTCCATCAACTTCGGCATGGTTTTCTTCTTTGCCGCCATTCTGCCCCTGGCCACCGCTCTCACCAAGACCGGCGCCAGCGACGTCATCGCAGACTTCATCATCAACATCCTGGGCGGCTCCACCAACCCCTGGCTGATCTCCATTGTGTTCGTCCTGGTGGCCTTTGTGAGCACACAGTTCCTGTCCAACACCGGCTGCGTGGCTGTGTTCACGCCGCTGGCCCTGATGGTCTGCGTCCGGCTCAACATGAACCCTGTGGGTATCATGGGCCTTGTGAATATCGGCTGCACCGCATCGTACCTCACCCCCATGGCCAACCCCGGCCTGCCTCTGGTGATGGCATCCGGCGGGTACAGCGTAAAGGATCTCTTCAAATCGGGCATCATTCCGGGACTGCTCATCTGCGCGGTGGGCGTGGTCTGGTGCTCCCTGTTCTTCCCGGCATATTGATTGGAGACGCATTTCGGTGAAAGCGCTCCTACCAGATTAGGAGGTTTATTATGGCAAGATTCGAAGGCGTAGGCCTGGCCTGCGGCAATTTTAAAAGCGTAGACGTGGCGCAGAAGATTTTCGGCGGCGAGAACACCATAGCCACCCAGATGAAGGTGGAGGCTGCTTTGGCCCGAGTCCAGGCGCGGCTGGGCGTCATCCCCCAGGAGGCCTGCGATGAGATCAACCGCAAGTGCGATGTGAAGCTCATCAGTGAGGAGGAGTACCGCCGCCAGTATGCGATCACCAATCACCCGATTGTGAGCCTGATCCGGGTCTATTCGGACATCTGCGACGGAAATGCCGGCGAGTACATCCACTTTGGCACCACTACCCAGGATATCATCGACACCGCTACCATGCTCCAGCTCAAGGAGGCCTATGAGATCATCCAGGCCAAAACCGTGCACCTGCGGGACATGCTGGCGGGATACGCCCGGAAGTACCGGAGCCTGGTGATGATGGGCCGTACCAACGACCAGCAGGCTATGCCCATCACCCTGGGCTTCAAGATGGCCACCTGGGTGGACGAGCTGAACCGCTCGGTGGAGCGACTGGCGGAGAGCCACGACAGAATCTTTGTGGGCACTTTCTTCGGGGCCGTAGGTACCCTTGCCTCCCTGGAGAGCAAGGGTATTGAGATCCAGCGGGGTCTGATGGAAGAACTGGGTCTGGGCGATTCCAAGATCATGTGGTTCACCAGCCGAGACAGACTGGTGGAGATGGTATCCAACCTGAGCATCCTCTGCGGCACCCTGGGACGGATCGCCAACGAGGTGTACAACGGCCAGCGCTCTGAGGTAAATGAGCTGTCTGAGGGCTTCAAGCCCGGCAAAGTGGGTTCTTCCACCATGCCCCACAAGCGCAATCCTTTTATCCCCGGCGAGGTAATCAGTTACGCCCGGCTCTCCCGGAGCGTGGTGGTAGACGCCCTCACGGCCATGGAGGGCACCAACGAGAGAGACGTGCGCACCATTGGCCTGGAGAACGAGTTTGAAGCCCGGTCCTGCTGCCTTGCCGATGCGGCGCTGTCTCGCTGCATTCTCCTGATGGAGGACCTGGAGGTCCACGAGAGCGGCATCCAGAGGAATCTGGATCTGCTGGGCGGCCTGGTGTATGCCGAGGCGCTGATGATGCGTCTTGCCGCCTCCTACGGCCGGATGGATTCCCACGAGATCATCTATGAACTGGCCCAGAAGGCCATCTCAGAGAACCGGAACTTCCGGCAGATCCTGATGGAGGATCCCAGAGTGAACAGCAAGCTCACCGAGGAGGACCTGGACGAAATCATGCAGCCTGCCCACTATATCGGTCTCTCTGAGTATTTTGTGGACGTCATCGCAGGCAAAGAAGAATAAGAACCAGTTTGTGCCTGCAGGTGCTGCGGCACCTGCAGGCACCCTTTCGGACAAATTGGAGGAGAAGCAGATGGGCTATCGGACAGAACATGATACGATCGGGGATATCCTGGTACCGGAAGAGCGGTATTGGGGTGCCCAGACCCAGCGGAGCCTGCAGAACTTCCCGGTTGGGGAGGAGACCATGCCCCGGGAGATCATCCAGGCGTTTGCCCACCTCAAGCGGGCCTGCGCCCTGGCCAATTTCGACTTTGGCAAGCTGAGCGCCGATAAGCGGGACGCCATCACCGGGGCCTGCGATGCCATCCTGGCCGGGGCGTATCCGGATGAGTTCCCGCTGAAGGTCTGGCAGACCGGCTCAGGCACCCAGTCCAACATGAATATGAATGAGGTAATTGCCCACATCGGCGGCAATGGGCTGCATCCCAATGACCATGTGAACATGTCTCAGTCTTCCAACGACACCTTCCCCACCGCCATGCACATCGCGGCGGTGCTCAGTGTGGCAGAGCACGTCCTGCCAGCTCTGGACCGGCTGGCAGGTGCCCTGAGACAGCTGGAGGAGGAGAATGCAGGGGTGATCAAGAGCGGACGCACCCATCTCATGGACGCCACCCCCATCCGCTTCTCCCAGGAGATCTCCGGGTGGCGGGGCATGCTGGAGGAGTCCGGACGGATGCTGTCTGCTTCTCTGACCCACCTCCGGCAGCTGGCCATCGGGGGCACTGCCGTGGGGACGGGGATCAATGCCCCGGCCGGCTTTGATGAGAAGGTCTGTTCCTATCTCACCGCCAGTACCGGCGAGCGCTTTGTGCCGGACCCCAACAAGTTCCATGCCCTCACCTCGAAAGACGCCTATGTCTTTGCCCATGGGGCCCTGAAGGCCCTGGCGGCCAACCTGATGAAGATCGCCAACGATGTGCGGTGGCTGGCCAGCGGTCCCCGGTGCGGCCTGGGGGAGATCACCATCCCCGCCAATGAGCCGGGCAGTTCCATCATGCCAGGCAAGGTAAATCCCACCCAGTGTGAGTCTGTGACCATGGTGGCGGTGCAGGTGATGGGAAACGACGCCGCCATCGGGTTTGCAGCTTCCCAGGGGAACTTCGAGCTCAACGTGTTCCTTCCGGTGTGCGCGTACAACTTCCTCCAGTCTGCCAGATTGCTGGGGGATGTGATGGACTCCTTCCGGCAGCGCTGCGTGGAGGGGATCACCGCCAACCGGGAGCGGATGGAGTACTACCTGAAAAACTCTCTGATGCTGGTGACCGCACTGAGTCCCAGCATCGGCTATGAAAATGCGGCCAGGATCGCGAAAAAGGCCCACGCAGAGGGCAGCAGCCTCCGGGAAGCTGCTCTGGCCAGCGGCCTTCTGACGGCGGACCAGTTTGATGCCCTCATGCACTATGAGGACATGGTCTGACAGCACACCTGGCAGACAGCCCGCGCTTCCGGCGGGAGTGCGGGGACAACAAGGATTCGGGAGGAATCAACCATGGATTACGCAAAAGAGTCTCTTCGCCTGCACCAGGAGTGGGGCGGCAAGATTGAGATCAACGCAAAGGTGCCTGTGGCCACAAAGGATGACCTGTCTCTTGCCTATACCCCCGGCGTGGCGCAGCCCTGTCTGGAGATCCAGAAGGACATCGACAAGAGCTATGACCTGACTCTCCGCCACAACCTCTGTGCAGTGATCACCGATGGCACCGCTGTCCTGGGCCTGGGAGACATCGGTCCCGAGGCAGGCATGCCGGTGATGGAGGGCAAGTGTGTTCTCTTCAAGGCATTTGGCAATGTGGACGCCTTCCCGCTCTGCGTGAAGACCAAGGACGTGGACGAGTTTGTAAACACGGTGGCGCTGCTCTCCGGCTCCTTCGGCGGCATCAACCTGGAGGACATCTCCGCACCCCGGTGCTTTGAAATCGAGCGGAAGCTGAAAGAGCGCTGCGACATCCCCATCTTCCACGACGACCAGCACGGCACCGCCGTGATCACCCTGGCAGGACTGCTGAACGCCCTGAAAGTTGTGGGCAAGAAGAAGGAAGACGTGAGGATTGTGACCTCCGGTGCCGGCGCTGCCGCTGTGGCCATCGTAAAGCTGCTGCTCTCCGCCGGCTTCGAGAACGTCATCATGACAGACCGCACCGGCGCGATCTATGAGGGCCGGGAAAAGCTAAACTGGATCAAGGCCGAGATGGCCCAGCTGACCAACAAGGAGAAGAAGACCGGCACTCTGGCTGAGGTGATCCAAGGGGCAGATGTGTTCATCGGCGTCTCCGGCCCCGGTACTCTTACCACAGAGATGGTGAAGACCATGGCAAAGGACGCAATCATCTTCGCCTGTGCCAATCCCACGCCGGAGATCTTCCCGGAGGACGCCAAGGCAGGCGGCGCCGCCGTGATCGCCACCGGGCGCTCGGACTATCCCAACCAGATCAACAATGTGCTGGCTTTCCCGGGCATCTTCCGCGGCACCTTCGATGTGCGTGCCTCGGACATCAACGAAGAGATGAAGATGGCGGCAGCCCACGCGCTGGCGGATCTGATCTCCGATGAGGAGCTCTCAGCGGACTACATCATCCCCGCTGCCTTTGACAAGCGGGTAGGGCCGGCGGTGGCGGCTGCGGTATCGGAAGCGGCACGGCGCACCGGCGTGGCACGGATCTGAGAAGACCGGCATAATCAACAGAGTGATATCCAGAGAGGGCGGGACCGGCATGGTCCCGCCCTTTGTACAGCGCAAGGCGATGCACGCACCAGCGTGCATCGCCTTGCGCTGTTTTGTTTGAGCTGGGCGAGATCAATTTGGCCTTGAGAAACTGACAGGTTGGCCAGAGCATGAGCAACAGATTCCTGTCCTGACAGATGCCTTGGAGGAACGATTGCTACGGCTCTCATGCGCTGCTTGTCTGGAACGAAAGATGGTCTGGCAAATATTCCTAGTTGCCTGAGGTGAACTGTTGCTACAGTGTCCAGGCTGTACTGGGATGTGATTCCAAATGGGAGGTACAGTCTAGAAAAGAGACCGTATGCGGTGCTTTGGAAATTGCTGGACTGTTCGCGATGGCGCAGATGGACGTGAGTCTGAGGTGCGGCTCTGGTATCTTGGCAGGATAGAAGGGAAAGGGAGAGGTGTGTAGAGGCCGGAGATGACGAGCGATAGCAGGAGAACAAGACGCTTTCGGGGAGTATACGCTGACGGAGCGGACACATTGCGAAGAATGTGCGAGGAGTCCGAGGAAGAGGAGCAGAAGGCAGATGAGTGTTGAGAACATAGAGAGGCATGATGCGAGTACAATCTTGATGGATCTTCCAACGTGATGACTGCCGCTGGTTTTGACTGCCAACTATTCTGAAAAAAGTGAAAATTTAAGGAGATGCGCACAAAATAGCGAAAGGAACGACTGTACAAATTGGGGAAATGATACTGATTTTTGAGCAGATTTTGGTCGGGGGGGGGGGGTAAAGCTCTGTTCAATCTGGCCCTTCCGTGATAAGATGCCGGCACCTTATTGTGGACGATTGTGCAAGAAAACACGGCGACCCTGCCTGCGGCGGCGGAATTGCGCCAGATCAAGATGGTGCAGACAGTTGATAAGAGTATAAAAAGTCCAAAGAATCAGAAGAATAGTCAAATGAAAAAATAGGCGGTTTCCCCTAGCGAGTATCCAACCTTGAATCCATAACAGGAAGGAGTTTCATCATGAAGAAAAAAGCGTTATCGGTCCTTTTGGCATTGGCAATGGTGCTGTCTTTGCTGCCGGGCCAGGTCTTGGCGGGAAGTGCACCGGAGGCCGAGCAGACTCCGGAGAATGCGAATACGGAGGTACAGAATGAGCCGGAGATTGCTCCGATCAGTGAGCCTAACGATGGTATAGCGACTATTGCTAGCGGAGAGGGAGCGTATACATTGACCTCCGATACCATCTTGATTGTTGGTGAGACGCCTAAGCCTATCGAAATTTCGGATCTTGCGATTTTCTCCTGCTGGGAGGGGCTGGAAGCCCCTCCGGGCCGGTGAGCCGGGATGAAAATGTGTTGC
>CANQII010000190.1 GCA_947623875.1 uncultured Oscillospiraceae bacterium | reverse complement strand
GGGATGTGTTCAACGCCCACGGGGATGTGGAGAGCCCCCTGGCAGACTGCAACCGGATGCCCGGCGGTTACGATCCGGACACCCCCATTCTCTTTGACGAGTCCCTCCTGGAAGAGGACTTTGTACAGCAGGTCCGGGACTACGCCACGGCGATTGCTAAGGCCGGCGGCACCCTGTGGTATGGGTGCTGTCCCATGAACGCCGCTGCAGCCCAGGATCTCTCCTCCCTGGACGACTTCTACACCGCCCTGCAGACCCGGCTGGGCATCCCCCTGGCCGGCGATCCCCGGGACTTCCTCCTGGACCCCGGGTGGTTTTTCGACACCAACTTCCACCCCAACCAGGCGGGGCGCACGGTGTACACCACCGCCCTGATCCGAACCATCAAGGCCATGCTGGGAGACAGCAGCCCCACCGTGATCCCGGAGCCGGCCATGCCGGCCCCGTCGGAGGCGGAACTCTGGCAGGGAAATGACACGGATGCAGACTGCTTCCTGTACGGAGAGGTAGACGGATACCTCACCGTAACGGGCCTCAAAGAACAGGGGTTGCAGCGCACTTTCCTTATCGTGCCCTCTACCTGGGACGGCGAGCCCATCCAGGCCATCGCCAACGGGGCCTTCCAGGGGGCAGATCAGTTGGAGTCTGTTACCATCCAGCGGAACATCCGCCGCATCGGGGACAATGCCTTTGCCGGGTGCAATAGGCTGCAGCGCATCCTTCTGGAGCAGGAGATGCCCTCGGAGTGCCGGGTGGGACAGGAACTTCTCACCGGGACAGATGCCCTGGTGTACGTGCCGGCAGATGCCCTCAGCGCGTACCGCACAGACTACTTCTGGAGTCTCTATGGGGTCTCGGTGCAGCCTATGGAGCCCTGAGAGCGAGACATGCACATTGAGCCCCGGAATCTCAGGTGAGATTCCGGGGCCTGCGCTCTGTTGCCACAGTGGAAGGATCCCCTCTGCAAAACACATACAAGTGACCTACAAGTTCCTACCTTTCCCGGACGAACCGGTCTATACTGGGAAGGATCCCTATCATTTCTCGGTCTGAGGGGAAAGGTGGCATGCAACAATCCGAGGGGTCTGAATGGAATATGGGATGCTTGTCTTGCTCATAGAGCGGAAAGGAGAGCGGTATCGCATGAAGTACACAAGAGAGGACGTCATCGCCCGGTACAACGCCGGAGAGCCTCTGGAGATTCTTCCGTTCTGGGGTCACAGGCCGAACGCCAGGAAGATCACCAAGGCCTGCTTCAGCCAGTGGTTCGACTGCCGTTTCACCGTAGACGGCGTGGAGTACCACACCGCAGAGCAGTACATGATGGCCCAGAAGGCGCAGCTGATGGGGGACCCCGATACCTACCAGAAGATCCTGGCGGCCCAGGAGCCCAAGGAGTACAAGTCCCTGGGCCGGAACGTGCAGCACTTCGATCCCAAGCTCTGGGACATGGCCAAGTATGCCGTGGTGCTCAAGGGCAACCTGGCCAAGTTCTCCCAGAATCCGGCCTTCCGGGAGTTCCTGGACAGCACCGGGGACAGTGTCATCGTAGAGGCCTCCCCGTTCGATGCCATCTGGGGCGTGAAGCTGCGCCTGGGCAATCCCGCTCTCCTGGACCCCAACCAGTGGCAGGGCCAGAACCTGCTGGGGTTTGCCCTGATGGAGACCCGGGACATCCTGCGGGAGCGGAAGCAGAAGGAGCAGGTCCCGCAGGGCTGAGACAATCGAGAGAAACGGAATGCGCCCCGGAATCTCCGATGAGATTCCGGGGCGCATTTGGCTTTCGCAGGCTGCCGCTGCCGAAACATCCGGGCCCCTGTTAGCCGCTTCCTGCTTGGTTTGGCGTGCTGTCTCCTGGCGGGGCAGGATCCAGTGTTTTGCGCTGGTATTCCAGCTTGCCTGCCAGGGAGGGATCCTGCTCCACGAGGTACAAGAGGTGCCGGACGGGGCCAGACAGCTTGCTGCGGCCGGCCTCCCAGGCCTGGACCGTCCGGGCGGAAACGCCCATCACGATGGCGAAGCTGAAATGGGTCTTGCCAAGAGACTCCCGGATCCGGGTGACGTCCTGGGCCGAGTACTCCGGGACCGGGTCCCACACGAGCACAGTGCGGCCGCGAGAGGTGTCTCCCCGCTCATAGGCGATGGCATCCTCCAGGCCCCTCATGAGCTCGTTGAATAAGGTGTCCTCCATGGGCACGCCTCCTCGTGATTGTCTGAGGCAGATTGTATCAGGGCGGATACCTCTCGTGCAGTGACCTCGTAGTTCAAAGGGCAGCAGAGACCCTCTTGCACGCTGCAAAGAGAGAGCACCCCGGAATCTCGGGAGAGATTCCGGGGTGTTTCGGCCTCAGGCAGATCAGTTCCAGCCGTGGTGCTTTGCCATGTACGCCATCAGGCAGTCCAGGCACTCTTTGCAGTTCTCCTCGAAGACCAGTTCCTCTCCCCGAGCCAGGTTCAGCCGCGTGGCGCCTGCATCCCCCACCGGATATGCCACATGGAGGAGCTCCGCCAACAGCCGAGCCACATCGGCGTCCATGCTCTGGAAGAGGGGGTGGGTGCGCACCAGCGTGCGGAGCTCCGGCCGGGTCTTGCCGTGGGCCAGACGCAGGGCCTCAGCCAGTTCCCGGAGTTCCGTCTGGTATGCGGCATTCTCCGCCTCGCTCTGGTCCGTGAAAGAGGCCAGCTGGACATACAGTTCGATCTCAGCTGCCAACTGGGAAGGGAGGGACGGGATATCCGGATGCCCAGTGTCTGTGAGTCTCAGGACGCTGGTGTACGTCTCGGTGCCCAGATACGCCGCCATGATGTAATGGGGCTTGCGATGCCAGGTGGGTTCGGGATTCACGAAGCGCTTGTCTTTGTAGCCCCGCAGGGACAGGTCCCAGTGCCGGACGTAGATGGGGAGGTTCTGGTCCTGGAAGGACTCCAATGCCAGCAGATAGATGTTCTTACTGTCCTCCATGAGAACCAAGGTCTGCCTGGCATCGGAGCGGTTGCTGTCGTGATGGAGGAGCCAGTACGTGGAATGGTTGGACAGAAGAGCGGGGTCCAGAAAGGGCCAGTCGGCATCGTTGGGGTGACTGCGCTTGTGCTGGTTGAATACCTCTGCGAAGACGTGGGGCTTGGAGAAGACGGTGCAGAGTGCCTCGTGTTCCGTGGGCATGAAAATACCTTCTTTCGCTGCAAAATGGGGGATTTGAGGCTTGAAATGGGATGAAATTTGCCTTTTTCCATTAAGAATGAAATGATAAGAATATAAACTGGTGATAGGGCTGCGATGAGCGGGGAAAAGCGGGGCGATTTTGGTACAGAGATTGTACGACATATTGCAGAGGAAGTCAATGGGAATTCGGGGAGAAAAGTCGTGGTTATGGGCACAAAATTTCCAACTTTCTTGTTTCCATATACGGTGATTATACATGAAAACATGGGTACAATAATGTATAACTGCATGGAGCGTACATTTTGAGGTGAGGGATGGATATCGACAAAAGCCTTGAATTTGTGCATGAAATAGCGAGAAAAACGGGAAAAAGATAAGAATTAGGACAGAAAAGCATGGGAAAATGCAGTAAATGATCTGCGAGCGGGTCTGCGGCAGTTGCTTTCCATGGTTTTCGGAAATTTTTATAGCTGCCTGGGCCTTTACAAACGCTGGAAACCTGCTATAATAGGTTTCGGAGCAGGGCTGGAACAAGGCATCATATGCGTTCTATCAAAATGGAGGTTTATCGCAACTGATGTATACACCATTTGGCGCCTGCTGTATCGAGAGATCAGGAATTTCTTTTAAGATTATTTATGATGTACTGAATTTAGAACAAATCCAATACATCATAGAAAATGAAAAAGGATAGGCGCCGGCAAGACCGGCGCCAGGCAGAAGGAGAGGAGAATACTCATGGAGATGCAGACAGCTCAGGAGAAGCTGGAGCGGGCAAAGCAGATCGCAGAGGGACTGCAGAAGATGTTTGGGAGCGATGTGATCATCGAGGCGAGAACCGTGTACCACCGCAACGAGACGCTCACCGGGATCAGCATCATGCTGAGAGGGGGATCTATCGGCAACACGATGTATCTGGAAGACCTCACCCAGGATGCATCGCTGGAGGAACAGACGGTGGAAGCGGCGGTGGTGCTGCAGCAGGGCCTGAAGGAATTTCAGTCCCGGCCCAAGATCAACATGCCGGAGATGAAGCGGGAGCAGATCCTGCGGGATGTGGTGATCCAGGCCCTCAGCCAGGAGAAAAACCGGGGACTGCTGGAGAATAACGCCCATGTGAAGGTGCTGGACCTGGCGGCGGTGTTCCGCATTCCGGTTCAGTCCAATGTGCCCGGGCAATACATGTCCACCTTGGTCCCCCGCCATCTGCTGGAGCGGGAGCACCTCACGGAGGAGGAACTCTATGAGGCGGCCCAGCGGAACACGGTGGAGAAGTATGGGGTTATGGTGCGCAAGATGGACTACCAGAGCTTGATGAAAGGCTTGAAGCCGAAACCGCTGGAGTCTGTCCGGCTCACCAGCAAGTGCGGGTACATGCTCTCCACCAACGAGGTGAACGGTGCCGCCCTGATGCTGATTCCCAAGGTGCTCCGGGATGTGCGGCAGAACATGCGGGAGGACTTTTTCATCGTCCCCAGCAGCATCCACGAGGTGATCCTCTGGAAAGAGAGCCTCCACTACCCGGTGGAGACCCTGAAGCAAAGCGTCTACGAGATGAACCGGAAGGCGGAGCTGGTGGATCCGAACGACGTGCTCACAGACAGCGTATACTTCTACTCCGGCGAGAAAGACCAGCTCATCCTGGTGTGAGCAGGACACAGACAAGCATAAGAAGAGGCAGCGCCCGAACGCCAGTGCGTTCGGGCGCTGCCATGAAAAGCGATTTCTTGGATGGACGGCACAGAAAGCTGTTCGAAAAAGGATGCAGATTTTGCCAAATGGTGTCTTTGCTTTTCGGGTGAACTGTGGTACGATATGGAAGCCGTAAGGAGAGTCAGTTCTGGTAGTTGATCTGCTGCCCGGTTATCAGCGGATAGCTCACCAGTTCCTCGGCATCCAGCGGCACCTTGTGCATGTCCACTGCGGTGATCTGGCTGTTCTCATAGGTGGTGTAGTAATAGACGCCGGTATCGGTGTTGCAGCAAGAGGAGTAGATGGTGTACTCGAACTTGTGGCCCACCCGGCAGCAGCCCATCTGCTGGGCCACAGAGCCGAGAATGTGGAAGAACTGGCTGATGCTCTCGGATTCGCTGTCCCCACAGACGGAGTTGGCCCGGGTGAAGGCGGCTTTCACGAAGCGGGAGGCAGAGGACAGGTCTCCGGGGATGCCGAAGGTGCCCATGCCGCGGCTGAAGGGAACCATGGGGACGTCCAGTTCCATGGAGAACCGGTTTTCCGGCTCCTCCCGGGAGGAGCTGAGATACTGGGTGATGTTCAGCAGGTGGAAGTCGAAGGGCGGGTTGTTGGTGAGGACCTTGTACGGGTTGTTGTAGATGTGAAGGCCGTCCGCCATGGGTTCTACCACCAGGCAGCGGCGCTGGTCTGCGACCATCCAGTGCAGGGGAGAGGCGGGCAGCTGATCGCTGAAGTCGTGATTCACCAGGTTCAGCCGCTTCAGTTTCTCCTCGGCCTCATCCACGGTGGCGCACTGACAGAGAATCCAGGGGATGAACTCAAAGGGCGCTATGTTGTCCTTGGAGAGGTTCATGGGAAGATAGACAGCGTTGCCCGGGAAGTTCAGGCCGGCCATGCTGAGACCGCATTCGTTGGTGGCATCGTAGTAGAGGGGATAGTTGTCTGACACAAAGGCCATGCCGATCATGGCGTAGTGGCTGGAGTTGTCTCCTATCTTGCGGAAATGGAAGGGGTAGTTCCGGGGCGTTACCGTCACTGTCTCATGGTATGAGTACTCCAGATCCAGGTTGCGGCCGAAATAGTGGGCTTTTGTGGTGAACGAAGCAGCAGTGCACATGTGGGGAAACCTCCTTTTGATCTTGGACGCGCCGGGCTGAGAGAGCTGCCCAAGCGATTGCTGCAATGTTATCACGAGTGAGCCTCAGAGTCCAGCTTTTTTCTACTTTTTTCTAGA
>CANQII010000189.1 GCA_947623875.1 uncultured Oscillospiraceae bacterium | reverse complement strand
ACACAACGAAAGAGGACATCCTGATCATTCTGGGCGATGCAGGCCTCAACTTCTTCGGAGACTCCCGGGACAGGCGTACAAAGGAGTATGTGGAGTCCTTGCCCATCACGATTTTCTCAATCCACGGCAACCATGAGATGCGTCCCGCGACCATCCCTACCTATAAGGAGATGCTGTGGCATGGCGGTGCTGTTTACTATGAGGACAAATACCCTTCCCTGCTCTTTGCACGCGACGGAGAGGTCTTCGACTTCGACGGCTTGCAGACCATTGTAATAGGCGGGGCCTACTCTGTCGACAAGATGTACCGGCTGGCCCGCGGGTACGGATGGTGGCCGGATGAGCAGCCCTCCGATGATATCAAGCGGTATGTAGAGCACCAGTTAGACGATCTGGGCTGGACGGTGGATGTGGTACTGAGCCACACCGTGCCCGTAAAGTACGAGCCGACTGAGGTATTTCTCCAGGGGATCGATCAGAGCACGGTGGACAAGTCGACAGAAGAGTGGCTCGGCAAAATCGAGGAGCGGCTGGAGTATCGCAAGTGGTACGCCGGGCATTACCACACCATCAAAACGGTGGACAAGCTCCAAATCATGTACGAGGACTTCGATGTGTTCGAATGTTAATCTCACCGGGCCTCCATTCATGCAGACCCACTGAATTAGGCAGCGAACACATCGTATTGCACAATGCGATAGTGTGTATCAGGGGGAACAGGCTGAAACAATAGGTCTGCTTCCCCTAATGGGCGAATCCCCACCGGCATGTCCGTGTTCTGAGCTTCCTGAATGCATGATCGAATTTCCAGATTCGTTGGGAACAGAAAAGTTCCTCCTCTCATCGAGAAAGCAGAGGATCCTAAACACCGAAAAATGTTCTTATACCAGTTAGAAAAACGTGATATTTCGGTGATTAATGCTCGATTGCGTGTGTCAAAAGAAGAGACAAGGTATGGAAGGCGACCGATAAATCAGCTGCAAATTTCCCTTGACAGAACCCAATTTCTCGCTTATACTACGCAATGGTTAGGCCATGATCGTTAACCGAGGTGAGATGCGCATTGGCGTTGAGACAGCAGCCGATCCGATGCAGCTGAATCGATCGCCAGTGTCTGTACAGTATGTGTGCAAGGGGGCAGGACCTTTTTCGGGCTTGTTTAGCCCGTGGATTAGATTTACGGTTTGCAATGGACTGTTATTGTTTCGCAAACCGCTTTTCCCCTCGTAGAGGGGTGGATTAAGTGTGCTTGAAAAAGCACTTCAGCCTAATTTGGCATGCAGCATGTGCTGTAGGACAAACGGATACTGCCTGTGCCAGAGTTCAGCCACTTGATAACCGGAAGCTGCGTCGAAAAACCCGGCAGGTTATCAGGCAGGATGAACGCCAGACAGCAGGGTTGCCATACCAATTCCATGGTGAAACATCTCCATTTTTGTCTGTTTTCCAGCACATATTGCGTTATAGCTGCATCTCATTTGTGGATGTTTGCTGTGATTCTCCTCGTAAGAGGAGTGGATTGAAATGTATGACAAGGTGGCTAAAAAGACCGGCAACTACGTGATTCTCCTCGTAAGAGGAGTGGATTGAAATTCGCAGTCCCGGTACAGGGCAGCCCGCTCGGCCACGTGATTCTCCTCGTTAGAGGAGTGGATTGAAAGAAAATAAACACTGTACCATCTCACCACAGCCGCACAGGAGTTCTCTCCTGTGCGGCATTTTCTTGCCTGTGGACTGTCAAAAAACATGCAGCCCCGCGCCTGGGGAAACCGGCGCGGGGTTGCACACAAAGAAGGGGGGGTATGAGGGATGTCAACAGATATTTGGGAAAGCCTGCCGCCTGCTTTCCGAAAACAGATCCGGCAGTCGGAACTCGATCAGGTCTCGTCCTCCACTTCTTCCTCTACATCCTCTTCCGCATCGGGATCTGAAGGAAGATAGGGAGCAAAGGCAATGAGGAGGAGCTTAGCGCTAAGCATCGGGATCAATCCCGGCACAATCAGCAGCAGTATTGGGACCACCGGGATCAGGGCGATTGGCAGGAGAGCTGTAACCAGGAGGACCAGCGTCTGGGGGATGTG
Organism: uncultured Oscillospiraceae bacterium; assembly: GCA_947623875.1. Taxonomy (GTDB): domain Bacteria; phylum Bacillota; class Clostridia; order Oscillospirales; family Oscillospiraceae; genus Enterenecus. Next base: position 4,097 of record CANQII010000189.1, on the reverse strand, counting down.
CTGGAGGGCCAAGCCGGCAGCCGTACGCACGGTGCCCAGCACGCTGTTCTCAAACCGAGCCTGTACGGCAAAGACGTAAACGATGATGCACGCCCACAGGAAGAGCAGGACCAGAAAGACAAGGATCAGCATCCGAAAGAAGTTGGTACCGGCGAGATGGGAGAGCCACAGGTCCATCACAAGGAAGCCGCCGCTGCCCATCATAACAAGTCCCACCGCCACGCTCTTTCCAAAACTGCGCCGGAAGGCGTGGAAAAACCGCTGGATCACGTATCCGTCCTCCCCCTCCGCCTGCTTCAGGGCCACGTAGTACATGGCCTGGGTGGCGGAGCCGATGGTGACGATCGGGATGCAGCAAATCAGCCACAAGACGCTGAGCAGAACAGAATCGAAAAGGCGGGTCATCCAGATGGAAAACGGGCGGTCCGGGGCAAAGAGGTTGATCATGAGAGATCGCCGCCCATGCGGAGGACGGTATAGTGGGCGGGATTGCTGTAATCCCGGCTGTAGCCGTCATCGCGGTAGAGGGTCAGGGTTGCCTCACGGGTCACCCAACCCAGCAGCTCCAGGTGCTCCTCATCCAGTTCCGGCACAGACATGGCCGGCTTGGCCAGCGGCAGGATGTGTTCTCTGCGGATAAAGACAGGTACCTCGTTGAGTGCCACAGAGATGTAGTGGATGCCGGCATCCATCCTGGTCTGCTCCAGCGACCCGTCCGGCATGAACTTCACGAGCAGCATGGGCTCCGGCAAGTAGACCATGCGTCCGGAGGCGTTTTGGGTCAGGACCGGGGCGATCATCAGGCCGTCTCCCAGCATGAGCTGATCTGCCGTCTCCCGGGCGATAGGGTCATCGGGATAGTCGAAGGCGAGGGGGCGGAACAGGAGATCGCCGTTCAAGGCGGCCTGGACCAGTTCACTATATAGGTAGGGCAGCAGACGATACCGCACCCCAATCACATGTGCAAAGTCCTCAGGGTGGTCAAACTGATAGCACTCCTGCATCCGGGTGTTTTTGGCCGCATGGTTTCGCATCAGCGGGGTGAATACTCCCAATGCCAGCCAGCGCAGCAGCAGATCCCGGGAGGTGTCCCCGCCGAAGCCGCCCAGGTCCGCCCCGGCATACAGGAAGCCGCACATGTTCAGCCCGGGCAACTGCTGCAAGTTGAGGAGGATGTGGGGCCAGATGGAACTGTTGTCTCCCGTCCAGACGCCGCCATACCGGTGCATGCCAATGAAGGAGGAGCGGGAGAAGAGCAGTTTCCGGGTGTCCGGATAACGCCGCTCTAAAGCCTCACCGGCAGCCCGGGTCATGAAGGCGCCGTAGAGGTTGTGGACTCTGTCGTGGAGAACCGGCTTGCCGTCTATCTTATGATAGAACTGGGTGTAGTTGTCCGGGCCGGAGACCTTGTGGGCCGCCCACTGCACTCGGAACCACTGGGAGTCCCCTCTAGACTGCTCGCCCTCGTCCTGAAAGTCCTTGGCGAGGAATTCCTGCATCTCACTGCGGAACCGCTCCATGCTCTCCTTGGTGTAGAAGACGGCGGGCTCGTTCATGTCGTTCCAGAAGCCGTCGATCCCCTGCTCCGTGAGGGAGAGATACCAGTTGCCGAACCAGGTGCGCACATCCGGCTGCAGTACATCCGGCAGATACGTGGGTCCAGGCCAGGCCGCCGTCTGGAAAGGTTCTCCGTCCTTCCCAGTGCAGAAGTAGCCCTTCTCCAGGCCCTCATCGCAGACGGGGTAGCCGTCCTCGATCTTCACCGCCGCATCGATGATGGGCACCAGGTGGACATTTCGTGCCTGCATCTCCTGCACAAAGCCCGGGAAATCCGGGAACTTTGCCGGGTCCACGGTGAAGTCCTTGTAGGCGTCCATGTAGTCTATGTCCATGTAGATGGCGTCCAGGGGGATGCCGTTTTCCCGGTACTGATCTGCCACCTGACGGAAGTCCTCCGGCACCTCGTAGCCCCACCGGCTCTGGGCAAATCCCATGGCCCACTTGGGCGGGATGTAGCTCTGTCCGATGGCCTTGCGGAAGGTGCGCACGATGTCCCGGGGCGTGTCCCCTGAGATCACATAGAGGTCCAGGTTGGCTTCCGGTGCTGAGACAAGGATCTCATCTGGATTTGTGAAGCCCACATCAAAGCGGAGCTTGCCGGGGAAGTCGAAGAAGAGGCCGAAGGTCTGCTCCCCATCCACCACAAGGAAGTTGTGTGCCCCGTACAGGGACAGCACATCCTCCACGGTAAAGCGGTGGTCCAGGTTGTAGCTCTCATAGACGCCGCCCCGCTTATTGATCCCCCGCATGGCCTCTCCCAGACCGTACACCGCATCCTTGTCACCCATGGTGATGCTATATTGGAATCCGTTCTCATCGGCCTCCACGGTTCCAAATACCGGGGCGCCGGTCTCGCAGGGGATGTCCTGCACCACGGCGCCGGTGTAGAACGGCGTGCCGAAGCGATATTTCTGAATCATGGCTTACTGCTCCTTTTGCATCAGAACCATCCTGGCCTCATAGGGCCGCAGGATGCCGGGTTGGATATCCGGGTAGTTTTGGATCAGAATGTGGGCGTCCGGCTGCTCCATCTCCGGACAGGCAAACGGCACCGTCCCGCCGTGGAAGTTGGCGATCACCAGCAGCCTGGTGTCCTGGTTCTCTCGGGTGTAGACAAAGAGGTCCGGGTCTTCCGCATAGAGCAGCTGGAAATCGCCGTCTCGGAACACCGGATAGGTCTTGCGGAGAGCGATCAGGTCCCGATAGCAATAGAACACGGAGTTCGGGTCTGCCAAGGCCGCCTCTGCGTTGATGGTCCGGCAGTTGGGGTTCACCCTCATCCATGGGGTGCCGGCGGTGAATCCGGCATTGGCGGAGCTGTCCCACTGCATGGGCGTGCGGGCGTTGTCCCGGCTTCTGGCGTGGATGGAGCGCATCACATCCTCGTGGGACCGGCCGGCTTCCGTCCGCTCCTGATAGAGATTCAAGGTCTCGATGTCCCGGTAGTCCTGGATGTCGTAGGGGGCGTTTGTCATGGCGAGCTCCTCCCCCTGGAAGATGTACGGGGTGCCCTGCATCCCGTAGAGGAGGATGGCCAGCATCTTGGCGGACTCCACCCGGTACACGGTGTCGTCTCCCCAGCGGGACACGATCCGAGGCAGGTCGTGGTTGTTCCAGAAGAGGCTGTTCCAGCCGGAACCGGCAAGACCGGTCTGCCAGTGAGCCAGCACCTGCTTCAGCTTCCGGAGATCCAGCGGCGCGATGTCCCACTTCTCCCAGCCCATCTGGTCCAAGGTCATGTGCTGGAACTGGAACACCATGCTGAGCTCGCTGCCGTCCGGGGCGCTGTACCGCCGGGCCCGCTCCAGGTTGGCCCCCCACGCCTCCCCCACCGTCACCAGATCCCCGTGGGAGAAGGTCTCCCGGGAGAGCTCCTGGAGGAATTCGTGGAGCCGGGGTCCGTTGGCCGTAATCCGCTGATCCGGTTCTTTCGCGATCTGATCGATCACATCCAGCCGGAAGCCCTTGACCCCCTTGTCCATCCACCAGCGGATCATGGAGTAGATCTCCTGCCGCACTGCCGGGTTATTCCAGTTCAGGTCCGGCTGCTTCACGGCAAACTGGTGGAAGTAGTACTGCTGCACCTCCGGCACCCACTCCCAGGCGGAGCCGCCGAAGGAAGCACGCATGTCGTTGGGCGGGGTGCCCGGAACACCGTCCCGCCAAACGTAGTAGTTGTGATAGGGGTTGTCCCGGCTGGTCTTTGCCTGCTGGAACCAGGGGTGCTCATCCGAGGAGTGGTTCAGCACCAGATCCAGGATGATGCCGATATGCCGCTTGCCCGCCTCGGCGATGAGCTGCTCCATGTCTGCCAGGGTGCCGAACATGGGGTCGATATCCCGGTAGTCCGAGATGTCGTAGCCATTGTCCGCCTGGGGCGAGCGGCAGACGGGAGACAGCCAGATGGCGTCGATCCCCAGGGTCTGCAGGTAGTCCAGCCGGGAAATGATGCCGGGGAGGTCCCCGATGCCGTCCCCGTTGCTGTCCTGAAAACTGCGGGGATAGATCTGATAGATGACGGCCTTCTGCCACCACTT
>CANQII010000188.1 GCA_947623875.1 uncultured Oscillospiraceae bacterium | reverse complement strand
GAATGTGGAACAGCTTGCCCGGGAGAACGAGCTGCGCTGCTTCCAGTCCATCATTGAAAACGGCTGTCTGGCTGTGATGAGCGCGTTCAACCGGGTGGGCGTCATCGGCAGCAACGGCCATTCCGGCCTGATGGTGGATATTCTCCGGGAGGAGTGGGGCTTCCAGGGCCTGATCTCCGAGGACTTCATCATGTTCCCGGTGAACTACGTCATGCTGAAGGAAGCCGCACTGAACGGCGTCACCATGACCTGCAACACCGGTGAGGACAGCATCGCCGCCGTAGGGCAGCAGTTTGGATACTGGACCGTGGAGAACGTAAGTAAAGACAACCACCTGATGGCCGGCATCAAGCAGGCTATGACCTGGCAGAACTACGCCCTGGCCCAGTCCAATGCCCTGGACGGCATGTCCGCCAGCTCTCACATGGTGACCGTCCGTACCTGGTACGACAACCTGATCACCGGTCTGGAGATCGCCTCCGCCGTCCTCACGGTGCTCTGCGTTGTGATGTACGTCCGGTCCGGCAAGAAGAGCAAAACCTGATAGGGGAGGAACAGACAGATGAAAAAGTTTATCGGCTTCTACATCACCATTCTGGCTGCGATTGCCAGCGCGGTAGGAGCGGTTGCCTACGCAGTGAACTGCCGCACCAACTACTTCCTCAGCCAGGGTATGAATCCCACGGTGATGGGCTGCGCCATTGCAGCGGTAGTCCTGCAGATCGTCTATCTGATCGTGACGAAAAACGGGCATCAGCTCTGGAGCGATGCCCTGGCGGTTCTGCCCCCTGTCCTGATGGTTGTGGCCACCGTGACGCTGCTCAGCGTGCGCGTGAACGGCATCGCTGCCATCATGACCTTCGAGAGCAACGCCCAGAACCTCTCGGATCTATCCAGTGCCATCGTGGCCATTGCCGCATGTGCGGCGGCCATTGTGGTAGGCGTCCTCGCCTCCTTCTTCGACGCCGTACGGGAGTAATCCCTGCGGCGGACAGCCCGTCTCCGGTCCAGACCCGGAGACGGGCTGTTTTTTGAGCTGGACACCAACAAGAGAAAGAAGACAGGCAGCACGGGCCTCCCGCAGGGAGGCATCCGTGCTGCCTGCTCTTTTGTGCTGCATGGGTGGATCTTGCGTTTTGACCGATCTCAGGAGACCGCCGGTACATCGGAGCTATCGCTCTCTCCGGTGTCTGTTTTCTGCTCTTTGCTGTTCTGTCCCTTCTGGGCTCGGAGTACATTAGGAGTGGTCTGAAAGCGCTCGTAGAAGAGCTTCCGGAAGCGTTTGTAGTTGGTGAAGCCGTGACGCTCCAAGAGGTGCTTCAGGGGAATGTCCGTGGTGACGAGGTCCTGGTACACCTTCGCCAGCCGGAACTCGTTGAGAAACTGCAGGTACGTGATGCCGGTGACTCGCTTGAAGAAATGGCAGAAGTAATTCACCTGGAGGTGCAGTTCCCCGGCGATCTCCTCCAGAGAGATGGGCTCGTTGTAGTGGAGACGGGTGTAGGTGCTCACCTGTTCCATCCGCTCCCGATCCTTCTGGCTTGCATTCAGTACCGCCTGGGAGATAGTACGGGTGAAGCGGGTTTGCAGCACATACAGCAGTTCCCACAGCAGGCTGATGCTCCGCAGCCGGGCCACGGGATCGCCGCTCTCCTCCAGTTCCATGATCCCCGTCATGAGTTCAAAGACACGGGCCAGATCCCGCTGCCTTTCCGGGTCCTGGGTGAGGGGATCGCAGATGAAATGCCGGTTCACAAAGTATTCCCCGTAATCTGAGAAGGACTGCAGCGGGATCTGCAGAAGCAAGCCGTTGTTGCCGGACACGCTGGAGGTGGAATGCAATGCATAGGGGCTGATGATCATGCAGTTTCTCGCCTGAAGGTGGTAAGTCTGCTGGTCTACGGTTACAGACAGATCGCCGTCCAGAACGCTGATGATCTCCACGGAGTCGTGCCAATGGGGCTCCACGTAGCGGCGGTCGTTGTAGAAGATCTCGAAATGGGCCTGCCCGGTGCAGGGGAGATTGAACTGAATGCTCTCGTAGTGTTCGCTTCCTTGTGTTTCCATATCCTGAAACCTCCAACAAAAACGCAAGATTGACCTATCATTCGCGCAATATTATAGCTTGTGCAAATCCAACATGCAAGCGATAATTGGCGGCAGATTTCAGGGCAAGTTGCCCGCTATGGAAAGGAAGGGGTTCGCCAAAATTTAGGAAATTTGCCAAAAGCCCAAGAAGAAAGTAGGAGGTACAACAATGAAGAAAAGCGTCAAAGAAGGTTTGCTGAGAGGACTGAGCGCAATATTCGCATCTCTGCTCGTCCTCATGCTGATCCTGTCCTCAGTGGCCCAGGCCAATCAGGCCGTGATCAACCGGGAGCTGAAGACATCCAGCTACGTCACCGAGTCCGGCAATTCCACTGCAGACACCGCGTACTACAAGCCCACATACAGCTCCGTGGCAGACCTGGAGGCCGCCAAGCACCAGCTGGCCGCATCCATCGGCGCCGAGGGCAGCGTGCTGCTGAAGAACGTGGACAGCGCACTGCCCATCAACGCAGGCTCTGATTCCGTAACTGTGTGGGGCCTGAACTCCCTGTTTCCCACCCTCGCCGGCCTAATGGGCTCCTCTGTGGCGGCAGCTACCGATGCCGGCCAGAAGGAAGTTGGCATTCTGGATGCCCTTGGCATGAAGGGTGTGAACATCAACGGCGAGATGGCCGGCTTCTACGGTCAGTTCTATGATCAGGTGCGCAAGGGCTCCATGTTCGGCGCGGAGATCCCTGGCCACGGCCTGAGCATCAACTTCAACACCGTCTCTGAGCCCGTCACCACCTATCCCATCGGCGAGCTCTCTCCCGATACCTACACCTCGGACATCCTGGCCACTGCAGACGGCACCACTGCCATCGTGATCCTGAGCCGCGATAGCTCCGAGACCGCGGACTACTTCCTGGAGATGAAGGACCCCAATGGCGATAACTATGAGAGACCGCTGGCTCTCTCCGATAACGAGAAGGCTCTCATCGGCCTGGCCAAGGAGCACAGCAACGGCAAGGTCATCGTGCTGCTGAACACCGACGTCCCCATGGAAGTGGAAGAGCTGAAGCAGGATCCGGATGTGGACGCCATCCTCTGGGTTGGCCTGCCCGGTATGTACGGCTTTGAGGGCGTGGCAGACGTGATCGTGGGCAACGTGAGCCCCTCCGGCCGCATGCCGGACACCTATGCCGTGTCCGCCATGTCCAGCCCCGCCATGGTGAACTTCGCGCTTACGCCCTATGCCAACGCCTCTTCCGCCGCCGGCAGCCCCCTCACCCCGGATATGCTGGGAGATTATTACTATGCCGAGACCCAGGGCATCTACATCGGGTACAAGTACTATGAGACCCGCTATGAGGATCAGATCCTGAATCAGGGCAATGCCACCAATCCCGCCGGTTCTACCTCCGGCTCCGCCTGGGACTATGCCAACGAGGTCTCCTATCCCTTCGGCTTCGGCGGCAGCTACACCACCTTTACCCAGGAGCTGAAGAGCGTGGATGTCCAGGTGGGCGGCACCTCCACCGCTGTGGTTGCCGTCACCAACACCGGCTCTGTTGCCGGCAAGGACGTGGTAGAGCTCTTCGTACAGGCTCCGTACACCAACGGCGGCCTGGAGAAGGCGGCCATTCAGCTGGTGAACTTCGGCAAGACCGGCGTTCTGGAGCCCGGCGCCTCTGAAGACGTCACCATCGAGTTCGACGCCCAGTACTTCGCCAGCTACGACGAGAACGCAGTGAAGGCCAACGGCACCGCCGGCGCCTGGGTGCTCGAGGCCGGTGATTACTACTTCGCCATCGGCAACGGGGCCCACAACGCCCTGAACAACGTGCTGGCCGCCAAGACCGGCAGCACAGACGGCCTTGTCACCATCGATGAGAACGAGGTCATCAACGGTGCCAACGTGATCAAGTGGAATCTGGGCGCCACCGACATCGAGACCTACTCCGCCAATGTGCAGAACGCCCTGCAGGAGGCGGACATCAACAAGCTCATCCCCAACGCTGTGGAGTACACCACCCGTGCGGACTGGAGCAAGGGCTGGACCCGGGTTGCCCCCATCACCGCCACCGAAGAGATGCTGGTGGGCCTGCAGAACCGCACATACAGCCTGAAGGAGAACAGCGACTACGACATCGCCTGGGGCGAGGACAACGGCCTTACCCTGGCCAACATGATGCAGTTTGACGCCAATGGCAATTACATCGGCACCCTGGACATCACCGATCCCCAGTGGGATTCCCTGATCCGGGAGGTTACCCTCTCCGAGGCCATTCAGTTCCTGGAGAACTGCACGGATGAGTTCGACGCCATCCCGTCCATCGGCCTCAGCAACGTGTACAACAACGACGGACCTCTGGGCTTTACCAACGACCAGGTCCCCGGCTACGCCGCCAAGTGGAGTCCCTCCAACAGCAACGAGCCCACCTATGTGGGTCCGGATGACGAGTATGCCACCTGGACCATGGCTGAGATGCCCACCGAACCTGTAGTGGCAGCCACCTTCAACCAGGAACTGGTGGAGCAGGAGGGCGAGCTGCTGGGCGAGGACGGCCTCTGGACCAACATCTCCGGCCTCCAGGGCCCCGGCGTGAACCTGCACACCGCTCCGTACTGCGCCCGCTGCCACGAGTACTACTCTGAGGACGCCATGCTCTCCAACCGGATGGCCCTGGCCATCTGCACCGGCACCTGGAGCAAGGGCACCTGGTGCGTCATGAAGCACATGGCCATCAACGACATGGAGTCCAACCGCAGCGGCTTGTCCACCTTCACCACCGAGCAGGCAGCCCGTGAGAACGGCCTGCGTGCCTTCCAGGGACCCTGCACCAGCGACAACCTGGTGGGCGTCATGACCGCATATAACCGCATCGGCACCGTGTTCGCCGGCGGCGTCCGGGGCATGGTAACCCAGATCCTCCGCACCGAGTGGGGCTTCAAGGGCTGGTGCATGACAGACTATGCAGCCGGCGGCTTCGACTACATGAACTGGCTGGACAACATCTACGCCGGCGGCGGCGGACTGCTCTGCACTTCCGCCAACTACAGCTCTTCCAACCACGGCTCCATGAGTGATTCCGACGTCCAGGCCCAGGTGGTGAAGGACGCCGCGTTCCAGCACGAGATGCAGGAAGGCCTGAAGCACTTCCTGTACACCTTCGCCAACAGCAATGCTATGAACGGCGTGTCCCCGGACTCCAAGGTGGTCCGCGTGAACACCTGGTGGGAGAGCGCCATCCTGGCCGGCGAGATCGGCTTCGGCGTGCTCACCGTGGTGTGCCTGGGCGGCTACCTGCTGGTGGCAAGCAAGAAATCCAAGTAATAGGGGGAGAACATCATGACAAAGAAGACTCTCGGATTCTACCTCTCCGCAATCTCCGCCGTGCTGGCGCTGGTGAGCGTCATCCTGTACGGCAATGTGTTCGCCACAGACGGTATGGTGCGCCCCCTGCTCATCGTGAGCATCGTGGTGTCCGTCCTGGTGCTGGCCCTCACCGCCGTGAAGGGCAAGATCCCCGGCGGCAACCTGCTGCCCGTGCTCAGCGCCGTTCTCGTGATGGGCGGCGTGGCCTCCTCCTTCGGCCCCATGGCCAACACCGTGGTGTTTGAGGCCCTGGGCATGTACACCACCACCTACTCCCAGGCATACTTCACCTTTGTGGGCGTAGGCGCCGCTGCCTGGATCGTGAGCGTCATCGCGGCGTTCTCCGGCATCGCCAAGAAGGCAGACAAGTAATTTAGACCCAAGCTAGACCCTGGACAGACAAGGGACGGCGGCGGCGTCTCGCCGCCGCCGTCCTGAACATATCCCCAGACCCACTGCAACTCTGAAATACACGCCGTGCGCGGCGAAAGGAGCGGAACAGCATGGAAAAGATCAAGGGCACCAACCTGGGCAACTGGCTGGTGCTGGAGAAGTGGATGGAGCCGGGCCTCTTTGAGGACATCGGCGTGGAAGACGAGACCTGGCTGGTGCGCAAGATGGACCCCAAGGCCCTGGCAGAGCGGATGAAGAAGCACCGGGACACGTATGTCACGGAAGAGGACTTCGTCTATATCGCGAAACAGGGGGCCAACATGGTGCGAATCCCCGTGCCCTATTTCATCTTCGGAGACCGGCCTCCCTTCATCGGGTGCGTGGAGTACCTGGACAAGGCCTTCCAGTGGGCGGAGAAGTATCACCTGAAAG
>CANQII010000187.1 GCA_947623875.1 uncultured Oscillospiraceae bacterium | reverse complement strand
TGAATCTGAAAGAAGCCTTCCGGTACCAGAACAAGCTCTCCGAGCTCATCAACTGCGGCAAGCGGATTCTGGAGGACAGGAACAACACCACCGTCACCACAACCACCCTGATGCGGCACAAGGCATATGCCGAGGCGGAGGACGTCACCATCGCCAGCAACACCGCAGACTTCGAGTACGCCGGCAAGGCCAATCAGGTGGCCGCCATGCTGCTGCTCCTCCTGGCAGAGCGGGAGAAGCTCAGCGCAGCGGTAACCCAGGCCAAGGCCACCGTCCCCCTGGACGCCGGTCTGGACGGGGAGATCAGCCTCAACAGCCTGCGGCAGGAGCTGGCCCAGACCTTCCGCACCATGTCCGGGATCCGCAGCACCGAGGTCATCAGCCGCAACGGCGGCATCGCGTACCGGTTCAACACCGATGGCAACCAGGTCTCCTACCGCTGCGACCAGAAGCAGGTCACCACCATCGATTTTGACCGCAACCGCATCGCCCGCTACGCCCGCACCCTGAGCCGCAAGGCCGATGAGGTCTCCGCCGCTCTGGATGCCGCCATCATCAACACCGCTGTGGCTTACGAGCCTCCCTTCGATGTCAACGAGGAGTTCCGGGAGATCCTGGAGCGCTGGACAGAAGAGGGCCGTCTCGCCTGAGCTCACTCCCCTGCCCTGCGGCTGCCGGGGGAGCGGCGGCGGAATGGATCTCCCAGGGCCGGTTCCGCCGGCCGAACTATAGTGCCGTGCGCCTTCCAGACTGGCGTCTGTTTTTCGAAACTCCGGTTTCACACCAAACGCTTGAATTTGGTTTATGGGTCTGAGCAGAACCCTATCTGTTCGTAATGAAGGCCTGCAGCGCCATTCCCTGTGTGCATCGTTCTCCGCACCATCCCCCATTCCACCAATCCGCCCGCACCCCCATTCCCCCGCTCCCGCTTCATCTCCCTCTTCTTCTGCTAATCCGCTTTTTTACAGCGGTCCCCGCAAAGGACTTTTTCTCCCCGCCGCAGGAGCATCTGCTCCCAGGCAAAATGGTCCGAAGAGGCCCAGACTGTCGCCGGTTCCCCGGGAGCCGCAGGGCAAAAAGTGCAAAAAAAGAGGGCGGCAGGCCGCAGCCTGCCGCTCGCTATGTCCTATGGGTGGTGAATCACCCGCACACACCAGAATACGCTCCATGGGGACCTGCAGCACAGCGCTGAGGGCATAGAGGTTGTCCACAGACGGCAGGGTCTGGCCGCTCTGCCATTTGTAGATGGCCCTTGGCTCTTCGAAGCCAAAGAAGGCCTGGAGGTCCCGGACAGACAGTCCCTGCTGCTGGCGCAGGCGCCGGATATTTTCTCCGGTGGCCGCAAGATCTATCACGGGGTATGCCAAAGAGATGGCAGGCATATAATCGCCTCCTGATGGAAGAATGTCCCCGAACGGGGGAACTGCAGGATAGCAAAAATCCCGGGGAATTGCAAGGTTTTGGGCTAAAATGTAACGAAACCGTAATATACGGAAGTGCCCGAAAAAGTTGAGAAATCCCCGATTTTTGCCCGCATCTGTGGACAAAACGAATACACTTTCTATACATTGTCTTGCAAGTGTCCAGCAAACGTAATACAAACCTTCACAACATGCAGCGTCCGCTCTGCCGAGAGGACACTGCCCCATTTTGGAAAGGAGATTCCGCTATGAATCAATTTGTCCCCCTGGAAAAGCGCTCCAAGCGCCAGCAGCGCCAGGTGTACGCCGCCCGCAGAGGCTCTTGGAACGGTGTGAACCCCGTGTCCAAGGTGATCCCCAGCGGCAAGGCGTACCGCCGCAGCAAAACCCGCATCGATTGGGACGGCGAACCGCCGAGATCCTCCTGGAGAGGGGATCTCGGCGGTTTGTGTTATTCTGCAGGAACAGTGCTCAGCCGATGGTGATGGTGTTGGAACTGCTCATCAGCGCCACGATGATGGACATGGCGATGCCTGGGAGATAGGGATTCCGGGTGGCATTATAGAGGATGCGGGAGAGCAGCGCAAACACCGCCAGCACGATCACCACCGGGAAGAGCCAGATGCCGATGATGCCGCCGCCCACCTGCTCTAGGGGATGGAAGCCGGTCACAAAGAACATACCGTACATCCATGCGATGAGAAGCAGAGAGGACAGGGCGTTGCAGAGCACCAGCACCGCCGTATTGTGCCAGGGCTTCTTCCCCATCTGCACATAGTGGAAGCAGTTGTTGGCCATGGAGTTCGCCGCATAGAAGAGCAGGAACATGGGCAGATACTTCATCGCCTCCACGGCCCGGTTCAGGGAAAAGGCCTTCAGGGTGAAGCACCAGATCCGGAAGTCCGTCTGGAAGAAGTAGTCTGCGGCAAACACCGTGGCATATGTGGCGATGGCAGCCAGCACCCCCAGGAGCACCGTCTTGGCCAGCTTTCTCCCGCTGAGCCGGATTCCGCAGGCCTCCAGGTCCATGGGGTTGCCCGCCTTCTTCCGAGAACGGCAGGTGAGGTACATGCTGCCCAGGGTGAAGAGGCCGCAGAGGGCGCTCCAGAGGGCGATGTTGAAGGGGGCCATCTGTTTGAAGAATGCCGGCCGGTACTGTCTGCCCAGGATATTGGCCGCCACATACATCACCGCAGAGAAGGCCACGCCGGCGGCGATACCCAGCCACAGCCGCCGCTTCTCCTGATCTGTCTCCAGCACCGCCGGCGTCGGTGCCGTCTCCGCCTTCAGCTCCCCAAAGAAGCGGCTCTCCAGAAGGCAGAGGACGAACCCCGCCAGGAATGTGAAGAAGCCCACGATGCCGATGGTGTTGAACACCGTCTTCCACTGCCAGATCTGATTGCCCCCGGGGATGGGGACAGGGGCCTGGAGGGCGGCATCAAAGAAGGAGACACTGTTCGCCACAACGCCGGCGGAGAAGTGGGCCCAGGGATGGATGATGGCGGGATTGTAGATCACCCGGATGGCCTCTTCCCCGTCCACCGTCTCCCGGTACATGGTCTCCGCATCCCGGGGCACCTCATTGGCGGGATCCCGGCCGAAATACAGGAAGGACTGAGCGGTGTGCTGCTGCATGTATTCCCGAGGCGGGCTGATGCTGCCGTCTGGCTGCCGCACCCGGTGGAAGAACTCGTCGTACTGGCAGGCCACGATGCCCGCATCCCGGCCCCGGAAGATGTTGATGTATGCCCCGGTCTCTCGGTCCTGGTACACGGCGTCGTTAGAGACCAGCAGCGCCGCGGCGATGAGGGGCGTCTCCGCCTCGTTGTCCAGGAGCACCGCCGTGCGGCTGGCCAGGGCGCCGTTGGAGTGCCCCGTCACGCCGATGCGGCTGGGGTCCACATAGGGCAGCGCGGCGATGAGCTGTACGGCGTCATACATGCCGTTGGCGTGGTTCTCCGGCAGCCACCAGGTCCCATCCGGGAGGTCGTCTGAGTTGCCGTGGCCGTACATGTCGATGGACAGCACCACAAAGCCCCGGCGGGCGTACTCCACGTAGTTCAAATCCTGCATCTCCCGGTTGTTCAGCCAACCGTGGCTGCACACGATGGCGGGTGCCGGGTGCTCCGCCGTGGCGTTGTCCGGCACCAGCAGCAGGGCGCTCATCCGGTGTCCGGAGGGGGTCTCCCAGCGGAGGTCCTTCACCGTGACATGGCCGAAGTTGGTCTGCACCAGGCTGGCGCCGATGCAGCTCACCAGCAGCAGCGCCAGGGCAACTGCCAGGATGCGTACGGGCTGTCTGTTTCGTTGTTTCATGGGCGTTTTTCCTTCCAGTCTCATTTCTGCGGCGGGCGCCCGCCGCTGGAAAACTGTACCAGACAGGGGCAGGGGCTGTCAAGGAAGGGGGAAAGAGCCGGCGGAATGGACAGCAAATGTGCCGGAACGCCTGGCAGGACGCTGTTTTCTCCCCGTCTATGGCAGGAAAAGCGTTCTCCCGCTCCAAGCAAGTTTTCCTTTCCCTTTATCACCATATCGTGTATAATAGAGGAAAGAGATCGATTTGGGAGGGAGCCGCATGGGAAAATACCTGGGCTATATCATCAAGGCTGGTGAATACAGGGAGGGCGAAGACGGCCAGGATGCTGTACGCCGCTATACATACTACTTTCATCCCCTTGGCGTGCTAATGGAGGAAAGCGCCTCCTGCCTGCTGCAGCCCCTGGAGGGCCAATGGAAGAACGATATCATGCTCTTCACCAAATGGGTGGACACAGAGGCCAGCAAGCGCATGGCCAACCGCTTTCTGAAACACCGGCTGATGGTCCTGCAACAGGAGCAGTGGCGGGAGAAAATCACGGACCCGGATGAGCTGGGCATCCCGGAGCAGACAGACAAGTGTGTGCTGTTCGATCTGCACACGGAGCACCTGTATCCGGTCTATCCCCTGGACCTGGCAGCTATGGAGGGCGATACTGTCCCTCTGGCAGACGTCTCTCTGCTCCCAGAAGAACGGATCTGTCTCTGTACAGGAGATCACTATCTGGGCCCCTTCGATCCCCTGCAGCGGGATGACGGCACCTGGTACGTCTCCCTGTCGTTACAGCAGGACGACTATTTCGCAGATGCACTCCAGTCTTTCTCGCCTCTTCTCGCCGCAGATGGCGGTTTGCAGTGGACCGTCCTGTATCTCCCGGAGAACCCTGAGACAGCCAAGGGAGACCTGCTGCCGGATGCGGCGCTGCTGCGGCGGTATCCAGTGTCAGATAACCCGGATGCCATGCACCAAGCACTGCAGGACTGCCGCACTAAGGCTTTGGACCATCTCCAGGATGCCCCCAACGCCGAGGCTCTCGCTGCGGCAAGAGCCCAACGGCTGCAGAATCTGCTGGAGCTGCCCGCCACCCAGGCGATGGTGCAGCGGGAAAAGGGGAAACTGCGCAAGGCACAGACGGAGCTGGAGACGCTCCAGCGCACCCTGCGGGACAGTGTGGAGCACCTTCCGGAGAAACTCTCTGAGGCCGCCCTCTCCTCTGCCCTGGCGGAGGCCATGCAGAGCAGGCATACCACCCGCAGCCAGGCGTCAGAAGCGCTGGAACTCGTACAGCCGCAGTCCATGGAGCGGGATGTCCTGATGGACACCCTCGTCCGCGCCGTGCAGGCGGAGCGCCCCAACTACAGCCGCAACGACATTCTCAACATCGCCATCTGCCTCACCCAGAACCTGCTCACCGTCTTCTCCGGCCCGCCGGGCTGCGGCAAGACCTCCATCTGCAAGATCTTCGGCAAGGCGCTGGGTCTGGAGCAGGCCAACCGCTTTGTTACGGTGGCAGTGGAGCGGGGCTGGACCTCCCGCCGGGACTTCATCGGCAGCTACAATCCCCTCACCGAGTCCTTCACGGTGAGCAATGAGGCGGTGTACTACGGCCTGAAAGCCCTGGGAGAGGAACAGAAGGGAGATCTAGCTTCTCAGCTGCCCTTGCTGATCCTGCTGGACGAGGCCAATCTCAGTCCCATGGAGCACTATTGGTCCGACTTCATGTCCATCGCAGACGACACCTCCGGCAAGGCCTCCATCAATCTGGGGCAGAACCATGTGTTCCCCATCCCGGAGACGCTGCACTTTGCCGCCACCATCAACAACGACGACACCACAGAGCCCCTGTCTCCCCGCCTGGTGGACCGGGCCTGGGTGGTCTCCCTGCCGAAACTGTCTGCGGACGTGAATCCCCAGTCTCTTTTGGACGCACCGGGGTCAGACAACGCTGAACAGCCGGACGCCGGAAAACAGCCCATCTCCTGGCAGTCCCTGAAAGTGGCCTTTTCCGAGAGGCCCACCGCAAAGGGAGACTTCAGCCAGGTATTGGAGAAGTATCAGCAGATCATCCGAAAGCTCCAGGAGATGGACTACCTGATCAGTCCCAGGGTGGCACGCTCTGTGGTTCGGTACTGGGAGGTGGCAGAGAGCTGCTTCTCAGAGGAGTCCGGCACGAAAGGGGATGCGGCGCTGGACTTTGCCGTGGCCCAGCGTCTCTTGCCCAAGCTCTCCGGCAGCGGAGAGGCATTCCGGGACCAGTTGGAGGAGCTGCGTGAGATCTGTGAAGGCGCAAACCTGCCCCGCAGCGCGGCCATTCTCCAGGACATTCTGGCCCGGGGCGAGCGCTCCGATCTCGCCTTCTACAGCTTCTTCCTGTACTGATGGCAGCCATGAAATGCCTCGCCGTACTCCACCCCGATGAAGGCCCGGAGGTACCAGTGCCTTTGGTTCCGGCAGAAGGGGCGCTTCCAGAGGAGACCGCCGCCGTGTATCAGGACCG
>CANQII010000186.1 GCA_947623875.1 uncultured Oscillospiraceae bacterium | reverse complement strand
GATAAATACGAATTGGAGGGTCTACCGTCATTTTCTGGAAATTCCGGTGAGGTAGAATCCCTGGTGATCACCCTGGAGGACACGGTTGCCCAGGTGTCTGTGCTGCTCCACTACGGCGTCTATGAGGCCTGCGATCTCATCACCCGGGCAGTTCGGGTGGTGAATCACGGGGACAAGACGATCCGAATTCACCAGGCTGCTTCCCTGTGTCTAGACTTTCTCAGCGCGGATCTCGATCTCTTTACCTTCAACGGCAGGCATACCTACGAGCGGGTACCCCAACGGGCGCATCTCCAGCCAGGGGTACAGTCTGTAGGCAGCCTGCGGGGCATATCCAGCCACCAGCACAATCCCTTTGTGGTCCTTTGCACACCGGACGCCGGGGAGGACCATGGTCTCTGCTATGGTGCCATGCTCCTGTACAGCGGCAGTTTCCAGGCGGCGGTAGAGCGGAGTCAGTTTGAGACGGCCCGGCTCACCCTGGGAATCCATCCAGATGGTTTCACCTGGACGCTTGCCCCTGGGGAGGTCTTCACCACCCCGGAGGCAGCGTTGGTTTGCTCCCCAGACGGATTCGGCCCAATGAGCCGCAGCTTTCACCGGGCCATCCGGAACTGCCTGATCCGGGACCCTTGGGCAGATCGCCCCAAGCCGGTGCTGGTGAACAGCTGGGAGGCCACCTATTTCGACTTTGATGAGGCCAAACTCCTCGCCCTGGCAAAGGAGTCTGCCGCGCTGGGCGTGGAGCTCTTCGTCCTGGACGACGGCTGGTTCGGCCACCGCTATGACGACCGCGGCGGGCTGGGAGACTGGTGGACCAACGAGAGCAAGCTCCCCGGCGGGCTGGCCCCGTTCTCCAAAAAGCTCAAAGAATTGGACATGTCTCTGGGCTTATGGATCGAGCCAGAGAGTGTCTCGGAGGACAGCGCCCTCTATGCCGCCCACCCGGACTGGGTGCTCAACCCGCCAGGGCGCCCCTATGTGCGGGGCAGAGATCAGCTGGTACTGGACTTCACCCGCAAAGAGGTCCGGGACGCTGTCTTCGACATGCTTCGCAAATCCCTGGATGGTGTGGATCTGGCCTATCTGAAGTGGGATATGAACCGCTGCCTCACTGCCCCCTGGTCTGACTCCCTGCCCCCAGAGAGACAGGGCGAGGTCTCCCACCGGTATGTCCTGGGCGTGTATGAACTTCTGGAGCGGTTCCGCAAGAACTGGCCCAACGTGCTCATTGAGGGCTGTGCCGGCGGCGGCGGCCGTTTCGATGCTGGCATGCTCTATTACACCCCGCAGATCTGGTGCTCAGACAACACAGACGCCATAGACCGGCTCACCATCCAATACGGCACCTCCTTTGCCTATCCGCCCTGCGCCATGGGCGCTCATGTGGCATCCGTGCCCAGCTGCCACACAGATCGCTGGGCTTCCCTGGATGTTCGGGGCACGGTGGCCATGTCCGGTACCTTCGGGTATGAGCTGGACCTGGGATCTCTTACCGAAGAAGAGAAAGTAAAAGTAGCCCGGCAGGTAGCAGAATACAAATCCATAGAGCATCTCATCCGCCACGGCGATTACTACCGCCTCTCCAGTCCGGAGGGACCGTATACCGCCTGGGCGCACGTATCGCAAGACCGCAGAGAGGCACTGGTGTCTCTGGTAGCTGGTCCCGCCGTGGCGGCGCCGCCGTTCCGGCTTCTGAAGCTGCAGGGACTGGAACCAGACCTTCAGTATCGGATCAATGAGGAGCCTGAACCCTGGCCAGGATGTGTGCTGATGCAGGCCGGATATCCGCTGCCGCTGCTCCGGGAGCACACGGCAATCCGGCTTCACCTCACAGCTGTTTAGTGCACAAGCAGACTCCTGATAACAGACGGAAACAGGCACGAAATTGAGAACCCGCCCCTCATACTGGCACAGATTTGCATTTCCTCACGGAAAAGTTCGCTTTCTCTTGCCAGCTTTGGCGCTGCCGTTGTACAATAGGAATAGGATCTCCGGGTAAAAAAAGATTGCCCGGCAGTTGTGGTTTCCCTGGATACTGGGGAGACCCGGAAAGGAGACGGCTATGGCAGACTTATCGTTTTCCATTTTCCCCAATGAGAACTTCCTGGATTTTCGCCTCTATCAGTACGGCTGGGAGCAGTGTGAACCGCTGCACTCCTTCGGCCCGTTTATCCGAAATCACTACCTCTTCCACTATGTGATCTCCGGCAAGGGCAGGCTGGACGCCCAGAGTGAAAACGGAGACACGAATCACTACAACCTGAAGGCCGGCGAGGGATTCTTGATCTGCCCCGGCCAGATCAATACCTATTGTGCAGACAGCGATCACCCCTGGAAATATGTGTGGCTGGAGTTCGATGGGCTTCGGGTCCCGGAGTATTTGGACAGTGCCGGCATGGGGATCCATCAGCCGATCTACCGTCCCAGCGATGACGCCGGTTCCCAGCAGGTGCAGGACCTGATGCTGTACATCACAGATCACGCCAGCGCCTCTGCCATCCACCTGATCGGCTACCTCTGCCTCTTTTTGGACGCCCTGATCCAGTCCTCTTCCACCCGCCGGGATGCCAGGGGCACCCGGCTCCGGGACTTCTACATCCAGGAGGCAGTTACCTACATGGAGCAGCACTACCAGCAAGAGCTCACCGTGGAGAAGTTGGCAGACGTCTGCGGTCTGAACCGCAACTACTTCAGCCGGCTCTTCAAGGAGTGCATGGGCTGCCCGCCCCAGGAATTTCTCATCCGGATGCGTCTTTCCAAGGCGGCAGAGCTGATGCGCACCGGAGATGCCCCCATCGGGGAGATCTCCACCCTCTGCGGCTATCCCAACCAGCTGCACTTCTCCCGGGCGTTCAAGAAACGATACGGCATCTCCCCCCGCGAGTGGCGGGACCAGAACAAAATCCACCGCAGCAAACGAAGCGGGCAGGCCTGATGAAGAGGGATGACCCACACGCCTTCTTCGTAGAACCCAAGGAAAAGCACACCAGAGAATTGCATGGTCCTGTGATCCCAGCTGATCCGCCCCGGCCGTTTCCGGCCGGGGCATATTTTTTCTCCGCCTTTGTGACAAATCCCCTTTCAAGTTTGAGTATAGGGTGAAAGGAGGTCCTGCCTATGGACATCCAGCCGCAGCGTACGGGCGGCGAAATGGAGGAGATCATCTCCCGCTACCAAAACATGGTGTACGGCCTGGCCCTGGCGAAAACCGGCTCCCCAGATGACGCCGATGACGTGTTCCAGGAGGTCTTCCTGGCCTATTTCCAGTCTGGCAAGTCCTTCCGGGAGGAAGAGCACCGCAAGGCATGGCTGCTGCGCACCACTCTGAACATGTCCCGCCGGGTGACAGCCTCCACCTGGCGAAAGAAGAACGTCCCCCTGGAGGAAGCGCCAGAGACCCCCGTCCTCTTCCGGGAGCCGGAGGAAAACCAGGTCTGGGCCGCACTGTCCGCCCTGGACGAGGGCTACCGCCTGCCCCTCTACTTATTCTATTTCTAGGAGCTCTCCACCGAGGAGATCGCAAAAGCCCTCTCCCTGCGGCCCGGCACGGTGCGTATGCGCCTGTCCCGGGGCCGGGAGATGCTCCGAGAGGCATTGAAAGGAGATTATTTTGATGAATCCTGATCTGTTTCACTCCATGAGAGAACAACTGAGCCCCAGCGAGAGGGCGAAAGCCGCCCTGCGGGAAAGCTCTCCAACGCACCCGCCAAGCGGCGCACACCGTGGAAAAAGTACGCCGCGCTAGCTGCCTGCTTGGCAGTCCTCATCGCCATCTTCCCCATCTACAGCGCCGTTTCCAGCCCCAGCGGGAATGCCAAGCTGCACAGCTACACCCTGGTGGGGGACGGCATGACGACCACCGACACCGATAAATTCGCCACGACAGAAGACACATCCTGTGCCCAGGGAGCCATCCCGGAGCCCGCCCCCGTTCCCCAGCCCGAAACCGGCATTGTCTCCCAGGACGAGGCCCTGCTTCTCTACAACGGTCTGATGGAGTACTTCTACCAGCAATACGGCGGTATATCCTACGAGCCCACCCTCCCGGACTGGTACGGCGGCGGCTACCTGGACAACAACCGGCCAGACAGCATCGCTCGGCTGTACGTAGTTCTGGTGGAAGACCTGGACACCCCCGCGCTGCGGCAGGAGATCATGGACGCCCTGGGCAGCGACCATGTGGATTTTATCTCCGGCAAGTACTCCCTCAACCACCTTCACAAGCTTCAGGAGAACATCATGGACTATCCCGCCATTCAGGAGGTCTTTGCCGGTTCCGGGGTAGATGAGGAAGAGAACCGCACCCACCTGGAGCTCACCGAGGTCTCCGATGAAATTCTGGAACTGCTGGCCGGGCTGGACCCGGACGACGATGCCATCTATGTGACCGTAGGCCAGCGGGCCGCCGTAGACGTTGGCGTAGCCTGGTAGCGCAACGCCCTGAAAAGCCCCCCTGCCTCGCGTGTCTGTTCATCCCCTGTACGCAGGCCACACCAGGCGAACACGCAACGGCAGAAAAACGGCTGGCATCGGACCACACGGTCCGATGCCAGCCGTTTAAAATTTGAAGTTCTCTGAGAACTGTTAGCCGGCTCTCAGAATGGCGATAAGTGCCAGGATCAAGATGTGCACGGGATAAAACGCATAACAGGCGTACTGGATTGCCTTGCTCTTGAGTCCCGGCTTGCCGTTGTACAGCCAGATGAAGATCAGAGCCAGCACCGCAAAGCCCTGCTCCGGAATGAAGAGCTCTTTCCCCGCCAGATTCACGATGAGCTCCCGACCGCCGATCATCTCGCAGTTGATATAGATCATGCCCAGCAGCTGGATGAGCTTGCCAAAACGGAGATCCCGGGTGACGTAGAACAGCACGATCATCCAGATGCCGTAGCCGCCGTAGTCCACAAAGGTGAATGTTCCCACCAGGAAGCCCACGATGAGGACCACCAGGATGGCGAGGATGTACCGCACAGTGCCCTTGGCCTTTCTCTTCTCCATGTAGCGCATGAAGAGCAGCCCCAGGCAGAAGGTAAACATCACGTTCTGGTGGAGCAGCGAGGTGAAGGACCCGCTGTCCATGAGATTGAAGGGGATCTCAGAGATCAGCGCAAAAATAAACATGCGCTTCAGGTACTTCTTGAAGTCGTGGGTGTGATAGAAGCCCTCTACCAGCTGGAAGGCAAAGATGGGGAAGGCGATGCGCCCGATACAGGTCATCCAGTCCCACTGGCTCCCGTTGAAGAGGGTGATCCAGGCGTGATCCAAGAGCATGAACGCACAGGCCAGTATCTTCAAGTGCACCGCGTTCAGGCATTGGATTCCACGGCCCTTGCCCTCAGAATTCGTTCGTATTGTAGCATCCATAATACCAAATCCTCTTTTCTGATGGGTTCTGTGGAGCTTGTTTCGACAGGGTGAGGATACCACAATTTGTTAGCCAATACAAGCATTTCAGGCAGAAATCGGCACGATTTTGCAGTGCGAGAATTGAAAACTTTACTTCCGGGGGGCGGGGGGTGCCCTTCCCCCCGAGGGGGGGGAAGGGCGGGCGACATAACATTACACCCATATCAAACTCATGTGTTGGTGACCGATCAGCCCACAGTTGCGGTACTTCTGCCCCAAGAAGGCGAACCTCCGTGCCATGGGCCTGACGAGCCAGGATACTGTTAACGAAATCATGACAAACATCAACTCGTCCAAAGTTCCCAAACTTGGCGGTGCGGCACCTCTGGAGGTAGCGAAGGCTACCTGTCCTGATCTCTTTGAACGTCTTGAGGCGTTCGGCGTCCGCCTGATCCCTCAGGACAGCGTGCTACTTAAACCACAACTCTTAGCGCCCTTCAGAGAGCCCTAGCCCCCTGAAGGGATGATTTGTGGCTGGCAGGGTACCAAACATAATACAACAGGCTGGCGCGGAAGTTTGTTTTTCACAGTACGATTCCATTAAAGCTGGAAAAACAAAATAAGTCCCCCGTGCCGGTGGATTGCGTCCAAAAATGGGTTGCATTGCCAATTTTTCTTGTTAATTCCGACCATTTCGGGGCCAAGGCACTGTACAAAACTGGGCAAAAAGACGAGGAAATCGGGTCAAAAAGCTACAATTCAGAAACATTTCCAGGCAAATTCCAGGTAACTTCCGGTTTCCGAGGTAAACCGGAAATAAAGTTTTCAATTCAGCCACGCCAAAAACTTAGAGGGGAATTGAGTTGAGCAAGTCCGGAAGCTTCCCATCTATATGGAATCACATCATCATGG